>NZ_CATKPV010000085.1:0-14135 GCF_949768135.1 Bacillus sp. IT-79MI2
GATAGTTATTTATGATAAAATTTGCGAACTTCTCGTCTAGTTCTTTAAATGTGAGAAGAGGAGTATTTGTCTCATTGCCCAAATAGCCAGGTAAATCTTGAAGGAATAATTGGTTGACTGTTAGAAAAAACCTTTCTATTTTACCTCTTCCTCTTGGAACTCCTACTTTTGAAAATACAAGGTTTATTTTTAAATCTATAGCTACTTGTTCTAAATGATTGGATGTAAAATCACTACCATGATCGGTATAAAATTGTTCAGGGATTCCACAGATTATCCAATCTGAATTTTGTTTATGCCAAATCCCTTGATGCAAAGTAAGAGCTGTTTGAGTCGCAGAAGGTGCTTGAAAGGTTAAAAAATAGCCAGCAACTGCTCGGCTATAATCATCCAAAATAATAGTCAGCCAAGGACGTTCAGGTTTTCCCTTTTCATTCAGTACAAGTATATCGAGTAGCGTATGGTCTGCTTGCCAAATTTCATTAGGATAGCTTGCTTCCCTTCTATGAATTAAATCATATTGATTTTCATAAGCTTTTTGACCATCATGTGCTAATTTTTTTAAGCTTTGCGAAAGAGACTGTGCTATCTTATATATTTGATAATAACTAGGTTGCTTCCAACTTTGTTGCTGACAGTGCTCGCAAATCATTCGATGAATAGATGTCAGTGAATTTCTTCGGTGTTTTAAAATCATTTGTTCAATTGTCACGATAACTTCTGAATCTAGTTGGATTTTTCCGGAATCACTTCGTGTTTTTCGGATCAAGCCTTTTAATCCAAATTTTTCATAGTCTCGAATCCAATATCGTAGTGTTCTCTTGGCGATACCAGTTTCTTCTACAATAGCAATTAAGTTTTTTTCAGAGCGTAGGTAGGGTGCAATAACTTGATACTTAATCATTGCTGCTTGACGTTGTTCTGATGAATAAGCTGTTAAAGGTAAAGGTTCATTTTGCATTAATACCAACCTTTCCGATTTATTGTCTGTCTAAATAGCGATAAATTGTAGTACGGGATACACCCCACTTTTCTGCGACATCTTTGATAGGTGTACCACTTTCAATTAGGGACTTCATCATTTCTATATCTTTCAACCCGAACTTCTCTGGTCTGCCACCGAGCCTTCCTCTTGCTCTAGCTGCTGCTCGACCGGCAGCCGATCTTTCTTCTATTAAATTACGTTCAAATTCAGCAAAAGCTGCGAATAAGTGAAACATCAATTGTCCTGTTGCATTACTTTTGTCCATTGTTAGGTTTTCTTGAAGGCTATGAAAACCAATACCACGTTTATTTAAGTTATTCACAATTTGGATCAAATCTTGCATGTTGCGTCCTAGGCGATCCAATCGCCAAACTACAATTGTATCGCCTTCACGTGCATAATAAATTGCTTCCTCTAAACCAGGACGTTGTTTTTTTGTTCCACTCATTTTATCGTGGAAAATCTTCTTACAACCATATTGAGTTAGTGCATCAGTTTGTAAATCTAAATTTTGTAATCCTGTAGATACACGTGCATATCCAATTAACACCAATTATCACTCTTTCTAATTTTTACTCTATTCCCATTGTAACATAAGATAGAAACATATTGGTTATTGAACATAGAATAATGAACAGAGTTTTATTACATATAAGACAATAAATAACGCCTCTTTTAAATCAAAAAGAAGCGTGTTCAGAAAAGGACGAGTTTTGTAACAAATATTGGGGTTTAAGAAATATTGACAGGTTGCGTTTTTGATAAAGAGCGCTTTTTAAATTTTGTTCCGCAATTTTGAAATATTCCAAAATTATGTATTGTTTAAATGATGAAAATTTGAAATAATTATTCTTAGACAAAGGGTAGTATAATTAGATTAAATGCTAAAAGTATATTCACCCTCAGCAAATGTTGAATGTTGATTTTCCAAGAATTTAAGGGGGACAAATAATGTGGAATGGCATAGCTGAATTTGAGAAGGAAATGAATTTGCTATTAGAATATGAAATTTCTTCAGAGGCAAATTTAAAAGATCTATTAACACAATCATCTAAGGTATTTGATTATGTGGATGAACTTTTGATGAGAAAGTATATAAAATATCAACTTGATACGACAGACGAAAAAGTGAAAGAAGATTATATATATAGCCAACAGAATATAAAGCCTGTCTATAAAAAATATAAAGAACAAATCGAGGAAAAAATCTATCAAAATAGGCATTACTTTACAAGCCAATATTATCAATATTTATGTCAAAGGATTGAAAATACCCTTTTGCTAATAAATGATAAAAATATAGAAATTGAAATAATTGAGGATAACTTGATTACAAAGTACTTTAATATAAGGGGCGAGATGATTGTAAATTGGCAAGGTGAAGATATCCCCGTGGATGAGCTATATGGGTTTCTCTATGATGATTCAAGAGAATTAAGAGAAGAAGCTCTAAAGCTCATGTGTAGGACATATTCCTCAAAAGAAAAAGAACTTCAGTTACTCCTTGACGAAATGATTGCTTTAAGGACACAAAAAGCAGAAAATGCGGGATTAAAAAACTATAGGGATTATATGTTTAAAAAATATGAACGATTCAATTACACGCATAAAGATTGCGAAAACCTAGGTGAATCAGTAAGAAAGTATGTCCTTCCATTAATTAATAAATTCCATATAGAAAGGAAAAATAAACTTCAACTAGATTGTCTGAAACCTTGGGATACAAGGGTTGATTGTAGTGAAAACAATATTTCCGTTCCTTATGAAAGTGTTTCGGAGATGATCAATAGGGCAAAGGAACTGTTAAATAATATATCGCCATCTTTTTCTGAATTGTTGAAAAGAATGAAAGAAACCAATTGTTTAGATTTAGAAAGCCGTATAGGTAAGGCTCCGGGAGGATTTTGTGAGTTTCTTCCATCATCCAAATCCTCATTTATTATGTTAAATTTAGTTAATACAAAAGATAATCTACCAATATTTCTTCATGAAATGGGACATTGTATACACCATGATTTAATGAGTGATATTGAATTAAGTGAATATAAACAGTTACCAATGGAAACAGCAGAACTCGCCGCAATGTCCATGGAACTTTTCACCTTAGAAAATTGGGCATCAATGTATAAAAATCAGGAAGAGTTTAAATACGTTAAAAAGGAACTATTTAAACAAATCCTTGAATTCATCCCTATTACTCTTGTAGTGGACCAGTTTCAACAATGGTTATATACAACTCCTGACCATACACACGAAGACAGGAAACTAACATTTCAGAGGATTCTAGAAAAATATGAGAGTGATATAGTGAATTGGGAAGGCGTCGAGGAATGGAAAAAGCTTCAATGGTTAGATGTTATTCATCTATTTGAAACTCCATTTTATTATATTGAATATGCAATTGCACAGTTGGGTTCCTTACAGTTATACAGAAACTTTAAAAAGGATCCAAGAAAAACCATTAAACAATTTACCGAAGCGTTATCATTAGGATCTTCAAAGTCAGTAAGTGAGATTTATAGAGTCGCTGGAATAGAATTTAATATATCCGAACAAAATATTAAAGATTTAATGGAGTTTGTGGAGAACGAAATTAATTCTTTAGAGGTGGTTAATTAAAAACTTCTATAGGAAGTACAGGATTGGGCTTAAGTTAAATTCCATTTGAAATTTAAATAATCTATTACAAATATTGATTTTCCATTAAGGGTGCTTTTCCGGAGTAACAAAAAAGTCCAATTTCTCAATTTTAATGCTGAGAAATTGGGCTTTTTTATATTTACTTATAGTGCAAAATAACACTTAAAATAGATGCAAAATAACTCCTAAAGTGACAGGATGTGATAAAATCAATACATTGACCTACATCAAAACTTATGGTCAAAAGTGAACGTGGAAAAGGTGATATTTTGGTTAAATATGGATATGGTAGGGTGAGCACATTAAACCAGGATTTGGAATCTCAAATTCAAATGTTAGAAAAAGAAGGTTGCGAGAAAATTTATTCTGAAAAATTTACAGGTACAAAATTTGATCGGCCAAAATTTCAAGAACTACTTTCTGTACTAGAAAATGGCGACACACTTGTTGTAACAAAATTAGATCGTTTTGCACGTTCGGCTGAAAATGCAATCCAAACGATTAAAATGTTATTTGAGAAAGGGGTTAAGGTTCATGTCATTAATATGGGAGTAGTGGAAGATACGCCAACTGGTAGATTGATGTTTAATATCATGAGTGCATTCGCTGAATTTGAAAGAGATATGATTGTAGAACGTACACAAGAAGGAAAAGCGATTGCTAAGTTGAATCCTAATTTTAAAGAGGGACGACCGAAGAAATATAATAAAGAGCAAATAGAACATGCTCTTGGTTTGTTAAAAACTGAATCTTATAGGAAAGTGGAAAGAATGACAGGAATTAGTGTAAGTACCTTGCAACGTGAAAAAAGAAATCGTTTAAAAACTGAGTGAATAAAAAATGGATGGTACTATTATAAATGTTCATTTTGAAGAACTGAAGAAAAAGGCATAGGTGAGTTAGAAGAAACAGAGTATGTTATTAAATAAAACCATATTTCTTATATATATTCAAAAAACACGATACCCTCAGGTGCATTTTAAGGCATTTAATTATAATTTTGTGTATTAAGCCCTTTTAAAATTGCAAATTTCGTTCAACTAAAAAAGTCGATTATCCTTTAGCGTACGAAATTCGCGAAATGTTGGTGCTACCCCATCGCCATCAACTTAAGGAGAATGAGATACCCAAAAACGAAAAAATTAGCATTTCCAGGTGAAAATGTACAATTTTTTGTTTTGGGGAACAATTAATTTCTTAAATTGATAGGCATGGGGTAAATCAACGTTAACAGATCAAATTTTGATCAAACAGTTTTATAAACCAACAAATCTACTTTCATCCATATTCTTCTCATATATTTGCACCAGAACCCAAGATAATAAAATAAGCAAAAATTTTTCATCTATTAACAAAATATTCAGTTATTGTTTTTTTATTCCTATAAATGTATATTCGCCTTGAATTTAGTTTCAAATATACATAAATTTCATTATTTCTGTATGTTTATTATTTTTTAACTATTAACAATTTAATGCCTTTTCAATTAAATCGTTTGCCTCTCCTGTATAAGAAATATATACTTTGAAGTGTAAGGGTTAATACCTTATAAAAATATAAAGGAGGTTTTTTTATGAAAAAAACAAAAAAGTTGGCGAACATTGCTTTAGCTGTAGCTATCGGTTTAGGAGGATTAGGAGTCTTTGCACCAACAGATGCAAGTGCGGCTGAGATCTCTCCTTCTACAACAAATGTTCCTACTAATCTATCTACTGAATTACCTAGTAATTTTGTAGAGTCTAAGTTGCCAAAAGAAGCGAAAGCTAGTGCAAATTTAAATGTAAGTATAGATGTATTAGGTATCGCTAATATGATTAAGGATGCCATCAATGCTCAAACTAATCGTTCAGGATTTGTAAAAGGCGTAATGGAATCAACATTTTATGCTGCTGGTCAACGCTATAATGTTATGGTTTTTAATTTAAACCAAAACTATGATGATCGCTTTAACGGTGTTAAATTCTTCGGAACAACAGTATATGATGGAATCACTTTTGGAATTTGGGTATTTGAAGATGGGGAATTTACAAATCAAGGTGATGGTGGATGGATTAACTGGGCATTTAGAGGTTGGTTCGATCGTAATGGTAACCATGTTAAATTTCATCGTGCATAAAAATAAACCACAAAATCAGCCAATTTTGCGGTTCATTAAATAAAAAGTGTTATTAAACCTAGAAGAGTATACTCTAAACTCAACTCCTAGTAAAAATAGTATAGATGATATTTATTAAAAAGAAAAGCACTCCGAGGAGTGTTTTTCTTTTTTTGATTAAAAATATATGCTCACACCAATGATTTGCACATCAATTCATCTTTGATATACAGAACATTTGTGTAAGCAAACTTTAAGGGGTCACCATACATGTCCATCAACTTAAGAAAAGTAAACACCTCATCACCATCAACCTACAGAATCAAAATTCCCCCAAAACCAAAAAAATGAGCTCAATTCTCATGGACACCTATAAAAAGATAAAATTTTCGTTTTGAGGGCACTTCAATAGGAAACTACAAGACAAAGTATAATAAAAATCACCCGTTGAAATTGGAAATTTTTTCAGATGTGGCGGGTTATTCTTTGAATCGTTTCCGTACCCCTGACTGTTATGAACAAAAAAGTGTAATTGTCACGTCTAATTTGGAATTTGGTCAGTGGAATCGTGTATTTGGAGATAACCGCTTAACTTCTGCATTGGTGGATCGTTTGGTTCACCATGCTCATATCATTGCATTTACAGGAGAAAGTTATCGTTTAAGAAATGCCCTTTCTTTTGCGACTTCAGAAATTAATATGTAAAAAGAGAATTGCAAGCCTCTGCATTTTTCGCTGCAATTCTCTGTACTTTCTGCTTGCAAAAAACATTATATAAGGTTATTTTTTACGAGTTAATAGGTAATGATATAGGGATATTTTGAATGTACATTTAGGTTGTTCCTTTCAAGATATTTATCATTTTATATACGCCCTTTATTAGAATACTGCTTATACTTTTTTTGAGATTCTTTCGTAATACGTGCGTTAAGTAAAATTGCTAACAACAAAAACACTCCATATTTTACCCCTGTAGCTCCTATGATAATCACACTACTAAAAACAAGTACAATTAATAGGAGAAACGAAACGAAATAAATACGGTCATAGTTCTTTGACATCTTCTCGTATTTTATGCGTTCTTTCCTTGCATCCATCTAAATTCCTCCTTTAAATTATCCATTTCACCATAAAATAAATCTCGCCCTTAAAAAGGAAACAATATATCGTTTCAAATAATTAGTTTGTTTTTTTATCAACTAATGTATATAACATAAAAAGAAATACTACCAATATTAAGCATTCCACCATGATAATACCGACCCTCTCCTTCCTTTTAATCCCATCACATCAGATGAAATTTATGTTTATCCTATTATTAGCCGCAGCAAACAAAAAGGATCCTCCCTTCTTTTAAAGGCTGATCCTTTTCTACGTGTATTCAACTATTTTTAGCTATTCTTGATTAATTAGAATAACAGCTGGTCCATCTACACGAATGCCACCAACTTCGATTTTTTCATAAGACTCAACTGTAATAGAAATGACCCCTTCCCGCTTCTTTAATTCATTACTTAATTCTTTTGTTAACATTTTTTTCATGTGTGCACTCCTTCTTACTGCTTCATTTACTATTATTATGTAAATAAGATTAAAAATGGTTTCCTGGTCTGGAAACCATTTTTTGTAGTTGACCATATGGTGTTACCAGTTCGTTTATCAATTTTACGTAAAGAAGATAAACAATTACTATTCACTGTCTCAGTAGATGTAAGGAACTCTTAAAGAGATAGCGGTAAGATTGATTGTTTTTTCTTCTAGAAATAATGACTTAGATAATATATTACCTAAAACAATGAAAGCCCTACCTCTCTTTCATCCTTACGGATCCTTGTCCGTGCCAGTGTGAATCAGGATTGCAAAAATCAAGTGACTATTTAATCGAGTTATTTGATGAAACTTTGAACGTTCGTAAAAGAAATTTAAAAATAAAAATGGATAAGATTGAAGTAATAACAAAAGAGGTTCCTACTCTAAAAGTGAGTTGAAGAAGTTGAATGTCTTTGAAATGATTTACTTTTAATAATCATCATATTCCCGAAAAATTCAGGATATTTTCGGGGGATGTAATACATTATCTATAATGAATCTTAACAGAAACTTTTTATTTGATTTTCAGTGATCCCTTTAATTAATCCTAGTTCACTAATCAAAAATTCATGTGCGTTATCCAACATTTTTTTTTCACTTGTATTCAGTGCCTTTTCTTTCTTCATACGCATTAAATCACGTACAACTTCAGCACCTTCTTGTATTTCACCCGTTTTTATTTTGTCCGTGTTCACTTTATACCTTTGTTTCCACGGCAGTAATTTATCTGATTCTCCATGCTGAAAAATGTGTATAATGTGTTTTAATGCAAGTATATCAGTAACTGGGCGTATACTCGAACTCAATATTTTACCCATAGGAATCATGACTTGCATATTACTGATTGACATTTTTATGACATAATACTGTTGTTTTTTCCCTGAGAATTCTTTTTCTTCTATGGCTTCAATTATACCTGCTCCGTGCATTGGATAAACAATGTTATCGCCAATTTGAAACATATAATCCACCTCCATATATGGTAACCTTCTTAACCTTAACATATATATGATTTTTTATCAAATATTTTATAATACCATAAATTTATTTTTAGAGTCAACTACTTTTTCGAAAAAATTAAATTAAGTAAAAATGGTACCAAAATAATAGGGAGCGTGTCGGATTTCCAATAAAGGGAAGGGGGAATTTCCCCGCGTATATTCTGAAACCTCTACTCATTAACGTAGGTCCGTTTTCCCTTGAAAACGACCAAATCGATCCCGTATTTTTTTCAATCTTGTGTGGTACTCCAAAATCTCAATTCTTGCTTTTTCAGCTAAAGGTGCAATTGGTCTTAAATCTTTTAATCCCCAATAATCAACCACTACATCAAGTACTTGATCAAAATATTGTAGTGGTCCATAGTTAGTTTCTTTTGCAATTACAGCCATTCTATTTTCAAAATCAGGCATGACGGCACCTGGCATTTTAAAATTCTTAATCACATTGGCAATATGATAGCAATAATTAGGTTCCAATTCTAAATGTGTTCGAATCACGTCTCGATAAAACGCATAATGAAGAGTTTCATCTTTTGCAAGACGGCGTAATAATGTAGCAAGATCTGGATCATGCTTACTTGCAACCTTAGCAACATTATTGTAAAACACCATCGTTGCAAGTTCTTGTAGCGTCGTATACGTCATTGCTTCGATTGGTGTGTGAAAATCGGGCTCAAATCCACCCTCAACGACTGACTTTCTTAATTCATGTAATCGTTTGGGATTCACACTTCGAGTGAGTAGTAAATATGTCTCCAATAAATTCGAATGTTGATCCTCTTCTGAAGTCCAAGTATGAATAAAGTCTGTAATAACAGAAAGGGACCCTTTAAAAGTCGCAGATAAATACGTTGTAAACCATGGTAAATTCACTTCTGTTAATAAAGCTGTTTCAATGGCCGTAATTACACCAGAAGGAAGAGTAACTTGACTTTCATCCCAAGGAACTCTTTTAAAGTCCATTCCCTTATCCCATGGTAAAAACTCATGATAACCCCAGTCTATCTTCTGCGCTCTTATTTTATGTTGTTCATACAGTTCTTTTAAACGTGGTTCTAATCGGAAATCTAAATCATTTGTTAGCATATATAAGTACCCCCTTTTCTTATCATAGATATTCATTTTATTTTTATCCTTAAAAATTTTCTGCAAATAAATATTACTTTCCTTTTTTTAAGTCAAACATAATAAATTTTTAACAAACCTCTTTAAGAACGCTTTATTTCTATATGATTTTTTTCATATCAAAAGTGAAACCGTTACATATATTGTTCTTTTTTACAAAAAGGGTTCTGAGGCATACGATATATTGCTTAGCCTAAATAAAAAAACTATCCTCAGCAAATAGAGGATAACATTCATGGATGAAGATACTCGTCATATTGTAAATCTTGGTGATTATAAAAAGGTGCATACCCATAAAGAATCATTTTATAATAAAGATTGATAAACAATTAATCTTTCATGCGTTTTTGCTACTTTCTAATTTTCTTATTGGTAGCAAAAACTTAAAAGGTTAATGGTATTTTATACACACTAACAACTTATTTAGATGTAAGATCCAAAATGTTAGATTAAGCGATTGAAAAATATATACAGTTGATGAGATAGCCTTAAACGACAATTCCCAACAAGATCACTGTACATTGGCTATGATAGGTTAGACCGTATTTTGGAAAACAGTATACAGCACAAAGGGAAGAGGCGATAAACATGCAGTCAACGGAATCTCATATGAAGGAAAAACAACGTAGAGAAAAAATAGAAATAATATTTAGTCACAGGGTAAAAGGAGAAAGTTATTTTCACGGTTCCTCCTATCAATGGAAAAACATTGTATACCAAAATTATAATAGGATACAACAAAAAGAGTTGAAAATTGAACAACTTATTTTCAAAATGGAAAAAGAAGGGGTTCGTTTTGCGCAGCACCGTTCACTAATACAATATCCCGTCATTGATTTTGTAAAATATATAGCTAAGGTTTACAAGGAAACCCTCGAAATACAATAGCAAAGATTATATGTTCAAAATAAATAATCATATTCAAAGGAAACCTTTATAAAATGTTTATTTTCGAAACCTTGTTAACAAAAAGCTCAAAAATTCATTTCAATATTCTTTTTATTCACAATGATCTTTATTTTTGTTATAATAACAACCATAACGTATTCTAATCGTTTGTATATCTTCAGATTTTGTAGATTTTATTACACAAAAAGACAACTCCTAATTAGAGTTGTCTTTTATTTTTTCTCGATATATATAATACTGTTCTGATGCAAAAACTCCAAGATTCTTACAAGCAGAGAAAAAGTAGGATTTCTCATAGGAAAGATGCTACTTTGTTTCCTCATATTCCTTCATTATTTTATAAAACGTATTTTTCTTTAGCTCTAACATTTCCATAAACATAATAGCTGTTATTTCTCCACTTTTCCATTTTGAATGAGTTTCTTCTATTATATTTATTTGTTGTTTGCTTAAGGTCGAAAGGTTCACCTGAGGACGGCCTAAATGTTTTCCTTGAGATTTAGCTACAGCAATCCCTTCCGCTTGTCGCTGATGAATTTTTTTACGCTCTTGATCCGCAACATAGGATAGCAAAGATAAAAATTGATCTTCCATTAATCGTCCCATATCACCCATCTCACGAAACTTTCGACTATCAAACAGTGTTTCATTTTCTAAAACTACGATATCAGCTTGTGATTCTCTTGTTATATACTTCCATTCTGAAATTACCTCATCATAATTGCGGCCCATACGATCTAAGGCATCTATGTAAACAATATCACCTGTACTCAATATTTTTCGTAATAATTGATATTGAGGACGATCAAAATGTCGTCCACTTGCTTTATCGACAAAAATGCGTCGAGCTTCCACTCCTCGTTCCATCATCTTATGTAACTGACGTTGTTCATTTTGATCTTTTGTACTTACACGTATATATCCATAAATATTTGCCACGTTTTGTATTCTCCTTGCATTTGTTACCACAATTATACCATTTTTGTTTATAAAGGTATTCATTAAAAATAAACGTTTATAAAATAATTTGAATCACCTTTGTAAACTTGATATTTCAACGTTTCATAGATATGGCCCCTCAGTTTGTAAAGGTATACCTTTGTAAACGCTCGTTCACTTTTTAGGACGGTTCATTTGTAAAACTCACTAATTATGACTTTGCGCATAAATAATATAAGGATTAAATTCCTGAATTTTTACAATATTTAGTACAAATAATATCAATTTACTATAATATGTAATTTATGTAAAATCATAATTAAGCTAAACTCTTCTTTAAATTCTTGCCCCTAACAAGGATTTAAAGACCATGCTATTTTTAGCTACAAATGCATAAAAAGAAAAAAGCCAAATCTATACAGAATTTGGCTTTTTTCTTTGGAGTTCATGTAAATAACAACTTGAACCCACTACTCTTTTTCAAATGTAATTGTATTTTATCATATTTTAAACGTTTTGTTGTTAGATTTTTTAACTTATCAGAAAGTTTCGGGTGAATATTTGGAACAATCTTTAGCCTATGATATTGCCCCGTAACTACTTGTATATAATAGAAGGTAAAACTAAGTTCATGACTTTTTATAATTTGTAAAAATAATCATTAAATTCTTATAGCTAATGTGTACCAAAAGGTATGTTTTGTTTTCGGTATATACCTAAAATTATTTTCATACCTTTTGATACTGCACAAACAAATTAATAATAAATTTCCCAATATGGATATTATCACTATTTTTATCTATACTATTCAAAATTAACAGTTAATGTAATATGATAAAAAAGTGATGGTTATCACCCTTTCTCTGTCTCCTTATGCCATAGATAAGACCAAATCTGGTCTTATCTTTTTTATTTATGGGTTCTTGCTACATATCCATTAACTTTAAAAAATCTTTTGTTATGAGATATTTGTTGTCATTGGCTTGATGGCGGTTTGGCGATACCTCTTAAAACGAGGAATGAGTGTAAAAATACACAAAAACCCCGAGTCATGGACTCTTTTTAAGTGTCCATGACTCGGGGTACAGTTCATAATTCCTTTTGGGATTCTTTTTTTAAAATTCACTCACACAAATGATCTGCACATCAATTCATCTTTGATATACAGATCATTTGTATGATAATTTTTATAAATAATTGCGGAATAATGAACTTACATAAATGCTTTTAAAAACTCTTGTACGGCTGGAATTAATCCACCTAAAAATTTTAAAATTGCCATTGCGATTGTCATAATAATTCCTCCTCTTTAAATTTCTGAATATTAAGAATTATATAAATTCATTATATTACAGATTTAAGAATATAACAATATCTTTTTTTATTCTCTCTAAGATTTCGGAATATGCTCATAACAACATTTTTCAAGCCGCATTTATTTATGAGAATTAAGTTCACTTTTTTCGTTTTGGGGTGGATTTGTTTTCTTAAGTTGATGGGCATGAGGTAGTACCACATCAATCACCATCAACCTAAAGAATCAAAATTCCCCTATAACGAAAATCCTATTCATTATTGACTACTGATAATAGGACGTTATGTTAACCGAGCATGTATATGGTATACATTGTTTCTTGTTCAATTAACTGGCAGTTTAGTTATATAAATAATTGGATATTCATGGTAAGATGGAGGTGAATGAGAGAAGAATTTATGGAGGTTACTCTATGGACTACAATCTTTTTAGAACTTTACCAGAAATACCAAATCCTAAGTACATTGTATTTAGTGATTTTGATGAAACGTACTTTCCTCACCAATTAACCGCCGAACGAAAAAGTCAAATACAAGCATTAGAACAGACTATCGTAGAAAAAAGTAGGGTTTCTGGTTTACTTTTTGGTTTGGTAACGGGTAGTAACATTGAGGCTGTTCTTGAAAAAATGAAGAGGGGTGGATTTCAGTATCTTCCTCATTTTATTGCAAGTGATTTGGGAACAGAAATTCATTATTTCAACAGGTTAAAACAAGGTGAAATTGATAAAGAATGGCTTAGCAGGTTTGATAATGGCAATTACCATCCTGATAAAATAAAAGAGATAGTTGATTTGTTAGCTTCTAAAAATATTGCTTTAGATAGCCAATCACAGATGGGTGCATCAAAATACAAAAGCAATTACTACTATTTCTGCAAGAATGAAAAGGACGATCAATTAAACCTTAACCATATTAGACAAGTTGCTAGTGATTTTAAAATTAGTATAAACATCAATCAATGTAATCCTTTGGCTGGAGACCCAGAGAATGCATATGATATTGATTTTATCCCTTTAGGGACTGGAAAAGACGAGATTGTGAGATATATATTAGCAAAATTTAAGATAGACCGACAAAATGCAATTGCCTTCGGTGATAGTGGTAATGACTTAAAAATGTTACAGGCTGTAAAATTCGGTTATTTACTTGAGAACGCTACAAGTGAAGCAAAAAATGGACATGGACGTTTAACCATAGGTTCTTATTCAGAAGGGATACTTAACACCATTAAAGAACTAGTTATGTAGTAGTGATTGGAACCATTTTTTATAAGTTTTTAAATTAAATGGTCTT
The DNA here is from genome assembly GCF_949768135.1 of Bacillus sp. IT-79MI2. Taxonomy (NCBI): domain Bacteria; kingdom Bacillati; phylum Bacillota; class Bacilli; order Caryophanales; family Bacillaceae; genus Bacillus; species Bacillus sp. IT-79MI2. Next base: position 13,895 of record NZ_CATKPV010000085.1, read on the forward strand.
TGTTTGTGAAACAAACGGGTGCTAATGTTAAATAAACAAGATACATTGACTTCCGCTTTCGAATTTTACGTCAACTAGCTTCTTTTGTGGAGGCTAGTTTTTTTGCTTAGCGTGGTTTTTTTCCGAAATGCTGGCGGTATCCCATGCTCATCAACCTAACAGAACAGGTTACCCCAAAAACGAAAAAAATGAACTTTGTTGCTATAAAAAACATAAAATTTTGGTTTAGGGGGTACCGTCA
>NZ_CATKPV010000086.1:0-12449 GCF_949768135.1 Bacillus sp. IT-79MI2
TGAAGGGAATAGTTTGGATGTTTAAAGCGATTACAACAGTGGTTTTATGGGTCTGGGTATTACCTGTAATACTCAAGCCAAGCAATGTGCCTTTTAGATTTCTATTAGATGGTTTGCCAAATGATATGTCAGGGGAAATAGCATATTTTGCAGTGTCTCTCTTGGGATATGCTATTTATGGACCGCTGGTATTACTAGGGTTTATTCTAGTTACAAAAAAAGCGGTTTGGTCTAATACAAGTGAGTTAAGAAAAAGCTGCAAAATTGATTTATATAGATAAGTACGGGTCATCTGTAAAAAGTAAAACTAAGTTTATATCTTTTTACAATTTGTAAAACACATCGTTAAATATCCAAATAAAAAACCAGTGATATCATGCACACATATTGATATCACTGGTTTTTATGAATCTAACATTTTGTATTTTTTGTAAAACTCATTTTTGTGATTTTAAAAAGGCCTTGTCTATTTTTACGAAAAATCGGAATAGTTAGTTATAAATAACACTCTGCTTTAAAGGGTTGTGTTATTATAAAAATACGACCTGAAGAAGGAGGAATGGAAATGAATTTTGCTCATGGTGATACGGGGTATTCGATTCAAGAACCTGGTATAGGTTGGAAATATGCACATGGAAATACTGGATATCACACTAGGGAACCTGGTGGTTCAAAACGTTCACAACATGGCAACACCGGTGGTCATCATCTAGAGCCAGGCGACTATTCAAACTATTAGTCTAGAATCTATGTATATTTTATTACGAGTTATTTATGATAAGAAAATATTCTTGAGGAGGAATTAATCATGTTCAAAAAATCATCGGATAATGAACAAGCCATTGTTATTACTGCTAGTGATACCTATGATGTGTTTTTATTTCCAGATATTAGCGACAATCAATTCCATTTAATCACAGAAAACTTTCACAATATGGGCTATAATCATTTTGAGTTATATGTCGATACAGAAAATAACTTATTACATATTTATGATGATATTGGTTGGGGTACAAGAGGAACAAGTGCAATCAATAGAATTAATAAATACTTGATAGATAAAATATATTCATCTCTGAACCTATCTAATCCTAAAGAAGCCAACGTACTTATCTATTTTCCAGAAAATAACACAAATGGTGTAGGCATTGTAACTTACGGTTACCACATAGATGAGGGAAAATATGATTTTGGGCTTCCTTTTGATGAAACGAGTACATATGAACCATTTATCAACATGGCTAAGAAACGTAAATGATAAAGTAATCCTCAAACAGGAGAAGAGATGCATATCCCTGGAGGGAAAGTTCTAAAATAAGCATTAAAATAAACATTAAGATACATAAATTAAAGAGGAAAGGAGATAGATACCTCCCTTCCTCTTTATTCTATATAGGATATATAGGCCTAAAATGAACTTTAAAAGAAAATTGTACGTTTAAGAAACCATCGTTTTTGATAACTATAAATCCAACTTTACTTTTTGGGACGTTTTCAATAAAATAACTAATTTACTTATTTTGTTATGCTTCAAAAGATACCTATTTTTTAGAAGTACTTTAAAAGTGTTGTTTTAGATGTCTTGATACATAGATTTTGTGTGTTTTACACTCCTTCAAAAAGTGTACCTTTTGAAGGGGGGGAGAATAACATGCTGCTTTGCGGTCTATGACAACACTCCTGTGACTGGGCCTTATATAATCCAATAGGTCATAGTTGGTAATAAAAGTTAGCCTATGACCTATTTTTACACGTATCTCGGCTGTATCCCAATTGGCGGTGATATAAAAAAAGACACTGAAGTGTCTTATGTACTTTTAAATCAAGCTCACCGATAAATTGGAATTTTATGCTCTCTTAATCCGATATCCAACAACCATTATCTCATTGGCTCAATGCATCTTCACAAGTGCCGTTAAGTTAATCGATACCTGAAAATATGTGATTAAATAATTCCAGCAGTTTTAAGAAATTCTATTTCCTTTTCGTATGTATTACAAGTATATGGAATTTCGAATAAGGATATATTATGTGACTTGGCATAAACACGTTTTAATTCGTCATTCTTTACTTGAGACTCATATTGTGAAACACCACCGAACTCAGCTACAGGCTTATAATGCTGTTCACCTTGACACTCAATAAGACATTTAATGCTATTATCTGAACCGAGAACAGCAAAATCATAACGCAACAATTTCTTATGCTCTACACCATATAAGTCTTGAAACGAAAATTCAACTCTATATGCTACATTATGTTCTCTCAATAATTTAGCAGTTCTCCATTGGAACGATGAAATGTTATGACAATCACAAGAAGCATCACAATAGTATCCATCTTTCGCTCTACTTCCATATCTCCTTATCTTTATCTCAAAATCTGATGATTTAAATTGATATTCTTTACCACACAGATAGCAACGACATTTATATAACTTAAATACTTTAACTATGCCAGCTCCCTTTTTTCGTTTATCTTGTACAAGAGGTGTTCCCTCATAATTTTCATCAATACATTCTAATACCTCTAATGATTCATGTGTGGTATATAAATAATCAATATCATAACTTTTATCTTTTTCTCTAGGATATGAAGCTATCATTTTTCTCTCGCGTTCTTGTTTTAATCCACACTCTTCTCCACAATCCCTCCATTTCTTTCTAAATAAAGTAACTTCATCTAAATACTTTATTTTTCCACATTTACACTGGCATTTGTACTTCTTAATATCTTTGTAACGTTGAATACATCTGTCAAAAAGGTCTACAGAATCAAAATTGGACCATGTACTTTTTTCTCCCTTTATAAATTTTTGCTTTTCTTGCTTGCAACGCAATATTCTTTCAGCCATCACTTCTTTTTGATATGTTTCAAAACCACCGATTATAGTAAAACATCCATGTTTCTTTCCAATAGGCAATACGCTGTCCATGTATTTCAAGCCTCCCCCATTTATAATATAGATACTAACGATCTATCGAATACTTATGTATTATATAACATCTATTTACGGGGGCTCGCCACATCACCAGCAAGCTAAGAAAAACAAATACCCCAAAACGAAAATTTTCTTCGTTTTGAGGAACTATCAACTTAAGATAAGTGTATTTATCCAAAACAAGTAAAAAGAAAAATTTATACAGCTAGGATCTTAATAACATCTTTCATAATGAAAGATGTTATTTTCTATCTTCATATGTTGTTTTACGACATATGTCGTGTTACGATATGTTTTAGGAGGTGAAAAAATGGACAAAGAAATGATGAAGGGAAGCATTGATATACTTGTACTCTCTATAATTTCTCACCATGATACTTACGGTTATGAAATCATTCAAAAACTTAAAGTACAAAGCAATGACGTTTACCATATGAGTCAAGGCACACTATATCCAGCACTCAAACGAATGGAGCAAAAAAATTTGATTGAATCATACTGGGGAGAATCAGAAAGTGGAATGAAAAGGAAATTTTACCGTATTACTAAGGCTGGAAAGCAGGAACTAGAGAAGAAGCTGGATTATTGGGGACAAATCACTGCACTTATTCAAGCTTGTCGGAAAGGAGAATTCGCATGAAAGAGTTTGAAAATTACATAGAATGTATTGTAAAAAAGACTAATCTAGATAGGTCAGCCCGTGAGGAACTAGCTATAGAATTACTTGATCATCTTATTAGTTTAAAGGAAGAGTATGTTAAACAAGGAATGTCTATAGAGCAAGCAAAACAATTGGCGATACAACATTTTGGAGAACCAGATTCTATTGGAGGGGAGCTTCAAAAATCTATTTTTCCATATGAAAAATTCATAAAGCGTTCTGCATGGTCTCTATTTGTTCCTTATATATTATTCTTTATTTGGTATCAGTACTTAGGAAATAGCGTTGGTCGTGAGTGGTTTCTTAGGATTATTGAGCAATTTTCAAGAAATCATGATGTAATGTGGTTGCTTCGCACTTTTATTGATATTACACCTTTCTATACCCTTTTTCTATATAACATACCTGGTTATTGGATAGCTCATGCAGTTAAACCAATTATCTTATTGATTCCATTGGGATTTTTAATTCCTATTCTATTTCATAGGTTCCGCTCTTCTAAAGCAGCTTTTATGCTCTTTGTTAAATTAACTTTAAGCATTGAGTTGTTGTATATTGTCATGTTAGTAGGTACTTTTGACACTACTAGTATTATTTTTCATTTGGTTGGCCTCTTAGTTGGGTTTATGGGATGGAAATTACTACAGAAACTGCAGATTAAAAAATCCCTTACACCATCTAATATGAACTATGTGAAGTGAAAATTTTATTGTGATTAATTCATAGAGGATCTTGGAACCAAATAAAAAATGTACAAGAATCTAAAAATGTTTTGTCTTTATTATTCAGGTAGCAATTTAGACTATTCCTTATATGTAAAAAAACGCTATTCTTTTGTTAACCACATACACGAAAGGATGGCGTTTTTGTATGAATTTATCGATTTTAGATGAACTAGAATTGTTTTCTAAAGAATTACAACGATATATGTCACCACATGTTTTAGAACAGTTAGCTAGAGAGATAGGATTTGTTCAAAGAAAAAGTAAATACCGTGCTCAAGATTTAGTGGCTCTATGTGTTTGGTTAAGCCAAAATATAGCTCATACTTCATTGACACAATTATGTAGTCGCTTAGAAACGAATACAGGTATTTCTATGAGTCCAGAAGGACTCAATCAACGATTTAATTCTCAGGCTGTGCAGTTTTTACAACAAATATTAACCTATTTACTCCACCAACAACTCTGTACATCTAGTAAGATTTCAACTTTATATACAAACCATTTTCGCAGTATTCGTGTATTGGATTCTACACATTTTCAGATTCCAGATAAATTTGCTTCTACATATCAAGGTTCAGGAGGTAGTGGTCATAGTGCTGGTGTGAAAATTCAACTAGAGTACGATTTACTTAGTGGTCAGTTTTTACATGTTCATGTAGGGTCTGGAAAGCACAATGATAAAAATTATGGTTCTACTTGCTTAACGTCTCTTCAACCGCACGATGTATGTATACGTGATTTAGGATATTTTGATTTGAAAGATCTGCATACGATAGACGAGTGTGGTGCTTATTTTATTTCTCGATTAAAGCTCAATACTCGTATATATCAGAAGAATAGAGAGCCTGAATACTTTCAAAATGGAACAATAAAAAAACACTCTGAGTACGTCCAACTAGATATGGAGCAATTTATTGACCAATTACAGTCTGGTGAAACATATGAGATTCCTGAGATTTATATTGGAATGTATCAAAAACTTCCTGCAAGACTTATTCTGTATAAATTAACTGAAACGCAAATGAAACGTAGACAAAAGGACTTAGCATCTAAAGAGCACAAGAAGCAAATCACCTATAAAGAACGCAGTAAGCGACTTAGTGCAATCAACTTCTACATTACGAATATCCCTTCGGAATACCTACCAAGGGAACAAGTATACGATTTTTACTCCTTACGATGGCAAATTGAATTGATATTTAAAACATGGAAATCATTTTTTCGTATTCATCATTGTAATTCTGTAAAATTAGAACGGTTAGAATGTCATTTATATGGACAATTAATTAGTATCCTTCTTTGTTCCTCCACCATGTTTCAAATGCGTCAATTACTCCTCACCAAGAAGAAACGAGAGCTGAGTGAATATAAAGCGGTTTATATTATTAAAGATTACTTTCTACTTCTTTATCAAGCTCTACAAAAAGATACTCAAGAACTATCAAAAATCTTGCTTCGTTTGTTTAATTTTTTGCAGAAAAACGGAAGGAAATCTCATCGATATGAGAAGAAAACAGTCTTTGATATATTGGGTGTCATATACACTTGTTTCGTTACTCATAATCATGTAGCTTAATTAAAAAAATGAAACCCGTTAGGGTTTATTTGGTATGCAGATTTTTAGATAGCTGATATCACCTCTTTAGAAAACAGAAAAAATCTAGTTGAACGGACTTTTACTTAATCTTAGGTTGATGGGCATGGGGTACAGCCAACGTACTAACATAAAACCCACGCTAAGGAAAAGAAAGCTTGATATAAAAGGGGTTCCAGCGTAACAAAAAGGAACATCATCTTTTCGGCCGTTTTTACCATGTCGCTTCAGCACTAAACAGCTCTATAACTACCATCTGTACGTTGGTGGCATGGTTCCGGTCATGTTGTGCTCTTCTTCCAGGAGCCACATGGCGTTATCGAGTACGGATTGAATGCGTCCATTTATATTATTCATTTGTTACCACCTTCCGTATATTTCCATATAAAGCCTTTTCCGTGTTTTAATTTTCCATTACACGCCATCGTTATTAATGAACTTGAGCATTTCATAAAACTGGCGGCTTCCTTCACACTTTTGAATTCTTTTAAAAATGAACCATCTAATGTAAACTGTTTTACTTTTTTGTGACGATACCTTTTTTCTCTAAAAACATAATATTCTTCTCCCGAATATCGCCATGCGAACCCCCCTGCACTAATCGCTTCACCTTTACATACCCGCCTGATTGCCTCTTCTGTTAATGATATTGTTTTAGCTGCCTCTTTCATATTTTCGTATTCTTCTATAAAGTCACCGGATAACGAATACTTTTTAACTTTTTTGATATCTGTGTTGATGATAACTTTCTCTCTCTCTAGTACACTTTTTACTTCATTTGCTTCTTCATCGTACTTCCACCTAAAACCGCCGGCGCTAAAAATCCTTCCAATTAGTGCGGAGTTAAGGACTGGTTCCATTACAGAAATAGAATCAGCTGCTTCTTTAATACTTTTAAACGATCCTAATATTTCTCCATCCATTGATAGCTTCAAAACACTTTTCTTACCTACATTTCTTTCTCTCAAAGTTTTATTTTTGCTTCCGTTGTTGTAATCATCTAAAAATTTCCAAATATAACCGAAATAACTATCAGCACTACCGACGCAAACTTTAGAAATATCTCCTCTTTCAAACCCTAAAACTCTGGCTGCTTCTGCTGCACTTTCGTATTCAGCTATAAACGAACCATCAAGTTCTAATTGAACAACTGGTTTTGCATTAAAGACTTTTCCCTGATAATCATCCGTCATATCCTTAAAATCTTCTTCCACAAAACACCATTTAAAGCCAATCGCTGTTTTCGAAATACCACGACAACAATTTCCTATATTGCCTGGTGCTGTATTGTTCTTGCGTGCAGCTTCGCCCAGGCTATTGTATACCTCTAATACTTCTCCGTCTAAATCCATTTTTTTGACTTTTTTTCTAAAACCGTTAGGTTTAAAGTCTGAATAACCTTTAAAATCAGATCCTTCATACCTAAAAACATAACCTTTAGTTGTTTTTTTTCTTCCGTTGCATACGGCACAAATCCTTGAGTTGTCGATTCCAATAGCTTTAGCTGCTTCCATCGTGCTAACATATGTTTTAATTAAAGTTCCATCAACTTCATACTGAAAAACCTTCTTTTGTGTTGGTTTTTGTTTTGGCTTTGCTGGTTCTATATTACCTTCATTATCCCTTTCAATATCTTCAAACCTCCACATAAAACCTCCCGATGTTTTTCTGTTACCATTACAAACTAGAGAAATTTTTGAATAATGAACTCCAGTTTCTCTATATGCTTCGGTCATTGTTTCAAACTCTTTTATAAAAGTGCCATCTATATTAAATTGCAATACCTTTTTAGTGGTACTACCTTTTTGGCCTTCTTTCGAATTTTTATTTGCTACTTCTGTTCGTACAAGTCCAGGAGCTCCGTCGCCACCTATTGTTTTGTTATAACCTTTAACGGGATTCATTAAATCCCATTCTTTTATATACAATTTCTCTAATTCTTTGGCGGATAATTCCGGAATGTCAGTAGCGATTATTTCTTTTTTAATGTTTTCCCATCCGTATTTTTTTATCGCGTTATACAAATGAGGATTATGTTTATACCCTTTACCTTCATTCCATCTATACTCTGGTTTACGGCTAGTAATCCCAACATAGCGCTTTCCATTTGGAGCAGTAAAACAATAAACACTCCAGTTATGATCCGGATTAATAATAGGTGAAGCAAGCTCCGTTTTCATTTGTTCAGTCATTAGTTATCACCCATCACTTTCTTCCAGTAAGCGTGCTCTTTTTTATAGTCTCTTTCTTTCGTCATATATTCCTCCTGGTGAATCATCATTCCAAATCAATGGCTACTCTTTCAAACGATACTCTTTTTGATAGTAAAATTATATCAAGCGAAATAACAAGGGACAAATTGTTGGGCGGCCGGTCCGCTACCTAACTGTCTACGCTTAAAGACTAAAGTTACTAAGTTTTATATTCCAACCGAATATAGTTCAATTAAAATTAATTAAATAAATTATAAAAATTATTTTTAATAAAGTTTAATATTTCATTAATATTATTTAAAAATATGTTAAACTAATATTAATAAAAGTAAATGGAGGGCGAAGCTATGGATATTAATAATATTCCAAACTGGATTTTAGCCTTGGAAAATGAGGATTTAGAGTTTGTTAAAAACTTAGTACTTCATTCGGGTTCTTTAAAAGAGATTGCAAAGGTTTATGAGGTATCATACCCAACAGTAAGACTTAAACTTGATCGATTAATCGATAAAATAAAAATGAATGATGCCGTAGAAAACGAAGAATTTATTAAATTTATCAAGATCCTGTCGATTGATGATCGGATAAGTGTAGAAGATGCAAAATTGATTATTGAAAAATATAAACAAGAAAGAGAGGGGGAATAATGGTTCTTATTTATGCTGGTATTTTAGCTGTTCAATTTTTCTTATCAAGTAGAAACAATATCTATTGGGGGGCAATTTTACCAGTAGCACATATTGTATTTCTGACATGGTTGTTTATAACGAGTCGTATTGAAAGTACTAGTGGTTTTATTCTTTATCTATTATTAGGGATGTTTTTCTTATGTATGGAATGGAATTTAGGTAGAAAGTATTTTCATAAGAAGATACAAAAAGAATTGGATAAAATGAAAACCCACGACATGAAATAGAGAAAATAGTTGTTAAACGACTTTATTGTTATATTTTTAAGTACAGTGAAGTATCTTATGTCGAAAATTAAACGACTATATTTTAACCCCGTCCTAAATTTAGAACGGGGTTATGCTTGTTTTAGGGTTTAAAATTTAATAACTTTATTTTCTTTTTACACTAAGGCTGAACACTAAATTCGTCTACAACTAATATGGAATATTTTGTCTTAATACCCCTTTTCGGGGGATGGGCAAAAAACACCCAATTAAGTTAATCGATGAAAAATAATCTTTAGGAGGTTTTTTATATATGACAATTCTTAAAGTTGGTGCAGACGCGGGGAACAGCGGTTTAAAATTAATGGTTTTAGGGCAGGATCCTTTATTTATACCAAGTATCTATTCACATCATATTGGAGAGGCAACAAACATTTTAAGTGATGAAGATATTCCAGTTGAAGAGTTAGAAAATAATATTGATATTACCATTTCATCACCAGCCTTATCAGTAAACAATATGCGTTATATCGTTGGGCAAAAGGTGATCGAAGAAAACATTAAAGGAATTGAAATGGAAAAGAAATCTGATAAATCTAAGGATGATCTTGTGGTCCTTGTGACTTTAGCTGGTTTAGCTGTTAGTGCAATTAAAAAGGATCCAAGTAGGGTGTTTTTGCCCGTCCCCCGAAAAGGGGGAATAACAAAAAAAATGTAGAAAAACCTTATAAACCAAGGGTTTTGGATTACTGTTAAAAATAATTGTGTCAAAATGTATAGAATTCTACTGATATGTTTCAAATTTGATTTAGTTATAATTTTGAAACGGAAAAACTTAGTTTTTTAGTCATGTCATAAAGTGTATTTTTTGACATGATGTATAAATTTCTAATGAATTAAGCTAATTCCCCCATTTCGGGGATTTGGGCAAAAACACCCTGTATTATGTTTATAATAAATTCTTTCACACAAAGGAGATTATACCTATGTCATTTGAACAAACATTAGAAAAGTATGCTGCTCTTGCAGTAAATGTCGGTGTTAATATTCAGCCTGGACAAATATTATCTATTAATGCGCCACTTGAGGCAGCCCCATTTGTCCGTCTTGTTACAGAAAAAGCATATAAGTCAGGTGCAAAACATGTATATGTAGATTGGAACGATGAAATCCTCACACGCTTAAAATTTGATTTAGCTCCTGAAGAAGCATTCTCAGAATTTCCTGCTTGGAAGGCGCATGCACGTGAAGAATTAGCAAAAGAAGACGCTGCATTTATGTCTATCTATGCAGAAAATCCAGATCTATTAAAAGGTGTAGATGCAAAACGAATTGCAAGTGCTCATAAGGTTGCTGGAGAAGCAATGAAAGTATACCGCGATTATTTACAAGCAGATAAAGTAAGTTGGTGCATTATCTCTGTTCCTACGAAAGAATGGGCAGCAAAGGTGTTCCCTGATGTTACATCAGAAAAGCAAGAAGAAAAGCTATGGGATGCAATTTTCCAAGCAACTCGTGCAAATCTAGAGAATCCTGTGGAAGCATGGAAAAAACATGATGAAACATTACATAAAAAAGTAGATTATTTAAATAAAAAACATTATAAGGCGCTTCATTATACAGGTCCTGGAACAGATTTAACAATTGAACTTCCAGAAAAACATATATGGGCTGGAGCTAGTAGCTTAAATGAAAAAAATGTACCATTTATGGCTAACATTCCAACAGAAGAAGTATTTACAATGCCATTAAAAACAGGTGTAAATGGGCAAGTATCAAGTACAAAACCATTAGCATTTGCAGGTAACATTATCGATAACTTTACACTTACATTTGAAAATGGACGCATTGTAGAATATAAAGCTGATGTTGGTGAAGAAGCATTAAAGCATTTAGTTGAGACAGATGAGGGTTCTCATTTCTTAGGAGAGGTTGCATTAGTACCTCATGATTCACCAATTTCTAATACAAATATTTTATTCTATAATACGTTATTTGATGAAAATGCATCTTGCCATTTAGCAATTGGGCATGCTCATGCAACTAACTTAATCGGTGGTAAGACAATGACAGAAGAAGAGTTTGCAGAAAATGGGGCAAACTCTAGTATTACACACGAAGACTTTATGATTGGTTCTGCCAAGCTTAATATTGACGGCATTACAGCAGATGGCACACATGAACCAATTTTCCGTAAAGGAAACTGGGCGTTTTAATAATAAGTCACGAAAAAAGTACTGTCTCCTGAAAGAAGGCAGTACTTTTTAAATTTTCTATTCTCTTTAACCCTCACCATTTTACTCCTTTTTATAAAAAACAAAAAATCCGATTTCGAATGAAATTGGAAATAAAATTAAGTCTATGACCTATTTTTACAAGTATCTCGGCTGTACCCCATATATGCAATTTATCATAAAAAAATCACGCAAATTATCTCCTAAAGTTACATTAGCTCCTTGATATTATTAGCTTAATAGACTCTCAATAACACTTATCAAAATTATAGATTAAAAGAGGGATAAAAATGATTTATGGATATGCTCGAGTAAGTACACAAGATCAAAATCTAGATAGCCAGATTGATGAACTTACAAAATACGGAGTAGATGAACTTGTGGAGGAGAAAATAAGTGGCGTTTCTAAACAAAAGCCACTTTTAGATGAACTTCTTTCCAAGATAGCTCCTAATGATACATTAGTTGTGACACGAATGGATCGTCTTGGTCGAAACATTATTCAGTTACTGCAATTAGTTGAACAACTTAGAGAAAGAGATATACACTTTGTTATTTTAAACTTAGGAGTAGATACCAGAACACCAACTGGTAAATTCTTTTTAACGGTAATGGCAGCCTTTAGTGAACTAGATCGAGAAATAATTAAAGAGAAGCAACGTTCAGGAATTAAATTGGCCAAGCAAAAGGGGAAATATCGAGGAAGAGTTAAAAAATATACAGATAAGCATCAAGGTATGAATCATGCCATTGAATTACGTAAAACTACCAATAAAACTGTAAAGGAGATATGTGCAATTACAGGAATCAGTCAGGCGGCATTTTATCGTAGGCTAAAGGAAATGGAAAAAGATAATGGATAACAATTTTAATACATTTAATTATTTTGCAACCGATTTACTTCCTCATTCGACTTTATTGTGTAACGGAGAGGAGAACCAAAATGGATATAGCAAAATTAGTGAAAAAAGCAAAAAAGGGTGATGATGAAGCATTTGAACAACTGATTGGTTCTGTTCGACAAAAGCTGTATCGAACAGCCTATGCATATGTTAGAAATGAACAAGATGCTCTTGATGTCTATCAAGAAACAATTTATACAGCCTATATTTCAATAAAGACATTAAAAAAGCCTGAACATTTTTCGAGTTGGATTACAAAAATTCTAGTTTTTAAATCGATCGAT
>NZ_CATKPV010000087.1:0-11282 GCF_949768135.1 Bacillus sp. IT-79MI2
TTACGTTGGTTTGCTACTTTTTCATGCAACTTAGCTACCCGAATACGTTGCTTATTCCAACGCTCTGAACCTTTTGTGCGTCTTGATAATACTCGTTGGGCCTTTGCTAATCTTTCTAATACTTGACGATAGAAGTGAGGATAATTGGCTTTCTCATTCTCACTACTAACATATAATTCAGACATAGCAAAGTCTAATCCAACAACAGTTTCCACTTCTTTTTGCACGATTTCTTTTTCATACTCAGTCAAGATAGACACATAGTATTTCCCAGTCGGTGTCATGGAAATCGTACATGACTTAATCACATGGTCTTGGGGTATTTCTCTATGTTGTTTGATCTTTACAAGCTTCAATTTCGGTAATTTAATATGACCATTCAGCAACATAATATTTCCGTTGACCATATTCATTGTATAAGATTTTCTATCCTTTTTGCTTTTGAACGTCGGGAAGTCATTTTGACCACTAAAGAAATTTTTATACGCAGTTTGCAAGTTTAATTGAGCATTCGCTAATGCTAATGAATCCACTTCTTTTAACCATTCAAACTCTGTCTTGTACTTTGCAGGAGTAGGAAATTCTTGTTTCTTTAGTTCTTCCTTATTCCCTCTGTGTTTCTCATACACTTCTTTTCGTTCAGCCAACATCTTATTGTATACAAATCGCACACACCCAAAAGTTTTACGTATAAGATGGGCTTGTTGTTCTTTTGGATACAAACGAAATTTGTACGCTTTATTATGTATTGTCATATCATTTCACCTCACTTTTCACCTTGACTTTCGATATACTTTTTTACTATTTCTATTGGTGAACCACCAGTAGTGAGTAAGCAAAAACTTTTTGACCAAAACATCTCTTTCCAAAGTTTCTTTTTCACTTGTGGAAAGTCTCTCTTGATGAGTCGGGAACTGGCACTTTTATACGCATTGATGAACTTTGTTATTTCTGTATTCGGATGTGCTTTGAATAAAATATGAACATGGTCATTGTCATGATTCCACTCAACTAAAGTTATGTTATAGCTTTCTGAAATCCTTATAAACATATCTTTTGCATAGTCAGACATATCATCATCAAATACATTTCTTCTGTATTTCACAACTAATATAAGATGATAATAAAGCGAGAATACTGAATGATTATTACTATCTAAATTCATTGATATACCAACCTTTATACTTTATAAGACTGATTATATCAAAGCTAAAATAAAAATAATAGCAAGTACTTTTTGGCTAACGTCAAACCGAAATTCATCTCCCACCTACCGTTGGGCTATCGCCCTGCACACGCTTGAGGAAGGAGAATTCTTTCGGATAAAGCGTTAAACTTACTAGTAAAGTTGCGAATAAAAAACGTATTGCTCATTAGATTGAGAATACGCTTTTATTCACTAATATAGGCCTAGTTTCCAGAAAGAGTTAGCTGCCACGAAACACCAAACTTATCTTTTAACCAACCGAACTTCTTACTGAATGGATAAGCTGCTAGTGGCATTAAAACTTCCCCTTCTTCTGCTAGCTTATGAAAAACTTCATCAATTTCCGCTTCTGTATCGCAATTTACATATAGCGACATTGAAGGAGTAAATGTAAAGTCATGCTTCACATTACTATCAATACACATAAACTGTTGGCCATTTAATGTGAATGTTGCATGCATGACAGTTCCTTCTTTGCCTGGTCCATTTGCATCATAACGAGAAATAGCTATAATTTCCGATTGATCAAATAAGGAGGTATATAAAGTCATCGCTTCCTCAGCATTACCATCAAACATTAAGAAAGTAGTGATTTTTTGTTTTGAATTATCCAATTAGAAACATCTCCTTTATATAGATACACATGAATTTGTTGGCTTCCCACAAACAAGAACATAAGTTCTTATGATTTTATTTTCCTCAAAAGAGATTGAATTGTCAACCTATAATAAGTTCTAAGTTTTGAAAGAAGAACAAATTGAAATATAATACAACTTATCACAACAAGGGTTTTTAAGCCTACAATACTATATAGCATTCCGCCCAAAACAGGAGCTGCTACATTTGACAATGCTTGAACACCATTCACAATACCATTTGCTTGCTCCAGTTTCTTTTCCGTAATTACATTATCCTGCCACTTTAAAGCACAAAGATAAAAAAGTCGTTTTCCTTCTAGAAAGGAAAACGACTTTTCATTCTTAACACATACTCAGCATTAACGCCCTCGTCTTTGCTGTCCTTGCTTTGTACTGCTTTTCTTTTTACTTGGTTTATGAAATGATTGCTGCTTGCCATTTTGGGATCCTTCGCGATTATCTCTTTGACGATATTGACCTGTTTTCTTTGGTTTCTTTGCGTGCTCTTTTTTCTTTTGTTCATCTTTTTCAGTTGCTTGATGTGCAGGTAGTTCCAACTCTTGTCTCTGCAATGTTGCACCAATACCTTTTTCAATCTCTTTTAAATACATTTCATCTTTTGGAGCAACAAATGTAATCGCAAGGCCTGATCCACCAGCGCGTCCAGTTCGGCCAATTCGGTGAATGTAACTTTCTACATCTTCTGGAATGTCATAGTTAAATACATGCGTTACACCTTCTACATCCAATCCACGAGCTGCCACATCTGTCGCAATTAAATATTGAATTTTCGCATCACGGAAACTCTTCATTACTCGTTCACGTTTCCCTTGCGATAAATCACCATGAAGTTCATCACAATTATAGCCATACCCTTTTAAATCATCATATAACTTACTGGCTCTCCGCTTTGTACGACAAAAAATAACTGCTAAAAACGGCTGATCACGGTCCATCACATGACGCAACGCATCTTGCTTTGCACGGTCTGTCGTTTCAATCACACGTTGCTTAATATTATTCACCGTTACTTCCGCACTTTGAATTTGAATCATCTCAGGTTCTTTCATGTAACGCTTCGCAAGTTTTTTAATATCTTTTGGCATTGTCGCTGAAAATAACATCGTCTGTTTACTCTCAGGTGTTTCTTCTAAAATGTCTTCTATATCATATAAAAAGCCGAAATGAAGCATTTGATCTGCTTCATCTAATACAAGCATAGAAACATTGGATAATACAATCGTTTCGCGGCGTAAATGGTCTAATAAACGTCCTGGTGTTGCCACAACAATGTGCGTATTTCCTTTTAACTTTCTCATTTGCTGCGCAACATCTTGACCACCATATATCGCAAGAACATTGATATTTTCTTGATGAACAAGCATTTTTTCAATTTCAGTTGTAATTTGTAGTGCTAATTCTCTAGTTGGTGCAACAATTAAAGCTTGTACATCACTTGAAGTAGGATCAACTTTTTCTAAAATTGGTAAGACAAATGCAAGTGTCTTACCTGTACCAGTTTTGGCTTGCCCAATTATATCTTTTCCAGCCATAACAACTGGAATTGCTTGCTCTTGAATTGGCGTCGCTTCAGCAATCCCGTTCTCACGTAATGTATGATTAAATGTTTCACTAATTCCTAACTCTAAAAAGTTTTTCAAACAGATCACTTCTTTTCCTTATTTTTCACATTAAGCTCTCATTGTACCATTTGTTACGCTAAATATAAAAAATAAGATAATTCTTATCTCCTTTTTTCATACTCACTATGAATGATTGGGATTAGTTCTTTCTGTTTCTCTTTTGATTTTGTTAGCAATTTCATATTTGAAGGTGACAAAATCAGCCTCTTGATTTTCCGATTATTCCAAATGAGCCATGTATACCTTGTATCTTCATGTACATCTCAGAACCATTCTTGTTCACTTAGCTGCGCAATATGATATTTTAATTTCGCGTCAGTCCTCGGATAGAACAGAATAATATCGGCTATTACATCAAACAAAAGCCATATGTTTTCTCCCCCCCAATATTCTTGTTGTTCATACTCATATGAGTATGAACAACAAGAAAGAAATGATAAAAAGGGTTATTTTGTCGATTGTTTGTCTATCCTTTTAAAAAATCTATATTTTCAAGCGCATTTACATAATGTTAAATATACTTTTACAAAATTAATGAAAAAACGAAATAAGGAGTGATTATATGGAGAAACAGAAACTATGGAAAAAATTAAATGAAGGTGCAACAAAATTAGGAAAATCCGGTGTGTATGAGAGCATTATTTTATATTACACTTTAAAAAAGAACGGACTGCCTACTAAAGCCAAGATAATTATATTAGCTGCGCTTTCCTATTATGTATGGTCAATCGATTTCATCCCAGATTTAGCAGCTATTATTGGAATCGGCCTGTTAGATGATGCTATCGCAATTGCTTGGGCACATAGATATATCATGGTACATACAAATGCAGAAATTCGAGAAAAAGGAAAAGTAAAGATGGAATCCTTATTTGGAGCGACACATGCATAATGCATCAAACAAGAAAGACGGTCTTCATAACCGTCTTTTCTGAACTATACATGTACTTGTTCTATCTGCATTTGTAAGCAATCCAACATTTTTTTCATTTCACGTTCTTTATAATGATTTAAGCAAGCCATTTGAATCCAGTTATTTTGTTGTAAATAGGTTGATTCATAATGGGTAATAAACCCTTGCAATGCTAATGAATCTCCTACTTTCTTAGAAGAAAGTTTTTTATCTAATACAATTGTAAGAATGATAAATGAAGCATGCTCTTTTGGAGATACGAGTTGTAATCCCATATCGGTAACAGCTTCTTCCATAAAAGCATATGTTTGATATATCTTCTTATACTCATCTTCATCTTCAAATTTCTTTAGCGCTTCTTGTAATGCATATATTAAATTCCAAGATTGTGAATACGATACACTTCCATTCTCCTCATACATTCCTATGTCCATGTAGGTAGGTAATGTTTCGTTTGCAGTCACAATATGATTGTAAAATACAAAAGAAAGTCCAGTGTATGCCCCAATCGCTTTTCCACTAACCCCGCTGGCAAAATATATATCTTCTAGAGATAATGGTATTGCTCCAATAGAACTAATACAATCTACACATAATTTAACATCGTACCTTTTGCTTATTCTAATTAACTCGTCTAAATTATTTAGCATACCCGTAGATGTTTCATGATGAACAAACCATAGCCATTCCTATTTTTGATTTTTCACTAATTCCTCTATTTCATTGTATAAAAATGGTCTTCCTGTTTCTCTTTCATATGTATCAAACGATAAGTTTGCTCGAATCGCCTGCTTGACTAAACGATTTCCAAACTCACCATTTGTTAGAACTAATCCACATCCCTTTAATAACTTTAGCTGTAAAGCGATTGAATCATTTGCTAATGTACCCATCCCAAGCATAATTTGCACTTGCTTAGCTTTTGTCATTTGCAATAGTCGTTTTTTCACGTTCTCCATTGCAGTTTTAAATTGATTGGAACGATGTGAAATTGGATTAGAAGCAAATGCTTGCTGGACGTTTTCCCCAATCTCAACAGGGCCTGGTAAAAATGTGTATTCTTTTGTTATCACATTTATAATACTAGATTGTTCAAACATTTTTGGAGTAATATACATTGGCTGGAATGCTGCTTGCTTTGTCCCAACTAATGTATAAAAAGGGCGAAAACCTATTTGTTCATAAAGTGCTAACTCACGCGTTGTTGCTGAAATGAGCGCTAAATCATACCCATTTAGAAGTAAATAGCGATGCAAAAGTCGAATCAATCCGAGTAAAGCTCTTCCGTTTCGATATTCTCTCTCCACAGCTAATAAACGAATTTCATATACACGATCACCACATTTTGGTAACCACTCATCTAAATGAGGTATTTTTTTATCTAAAGAGAATGGCCGCTTTCTTCGCACCGCAACCATTCCTACTAATTTTTGACCATCTAAACATATTAAATACGTATTTTCTTCATGAAACGAATCTATACGTTTGCGCTCTTCTGTTTGTTCATGTTGCGGAATCTCCTCTACGAATGTTTTATAGTTTAGTTTATGAATACTTTCAAATTCCCAAGTTTGATCAGCAATTTTATACATTAACCCCATGTTTTAATCCCCTTTATTTTCTATGTGCATACAAAATCAATATAACCATGCAAACACTTAATACAATCGCTCCCATAGAATAAGAGTATGCAATCATACAAAGTGGTAAGCAAGCGATTGTAATTAAACCAGCCTTTGTGAAACTCTTAAAAATGGAATAACACAAAATAAATACAATCACCAGAGTAAGTGCTATCAAATAATTGAACACAACCATTCCGCCAATAAATGTCGAAATTCCCTTTCCACCTTTATATTTAAAGAAAATTGGATATATATGCCCTACCACAATTGCTAGTAACGAGAGTAATAGAAGTATAGAATCCCCAAATAAGATTCTTGCTATATAAACAATAATTGCCCCTTTTAGCGCATCTCCCAAAAATGTTGCAATAAAATATCCTTTCCCATATAAACGCCCCATATTCCGTGCACCAGGATTCCCACTACCAACCTCTCGAATATCCATCCCGTATTTCATTTCACCCTCTTCTATTGATAAAATGAATTATTAAACCATCAACACGTAAAAAATTTTTTATAAAGTGAAACTTTAATCAGTTGGCGGTCTTACTACCTATTAAGGCGGGATAAAGAAATCTCATCCCTTCTTTTCCAAAAATAAAACGCTATAATTATATAAACGATAGCTACCCCTATACCAAATTCCGTTGTAAATAATTTCGTATATTGTTTGTTACTCGTTCAAGGATCAAATAAAAGTTGAAGAAAGCAGTTATGTGCCGCATGAATCATAACGCCAGTCCATAAACTTCCTGATTTCATCCTTAACCAGGTTGTAATCAAACATACGGAAAATATACTTACTGTAAAAAAGAAAGGATAGGAATATCGAAACGCCACTATTATAATCACTAAAAAACAGTAGCGGATAATGATATAACCCTCAAACAACCCCAATCATGAAAGAAGTGATAGACTAGTTGCCTATCACTCAAATCCATATCTGTATGATTTCTTCGTATTTCTCATTCTTACGCATTCACAGAATCTTGCTCGCCATCACCGCTCTTTTCAACCTCAATCATATTTTTATCGTACATTTTAAAGAATGGTAGATAAATAAGGAATGAGATTGCTATATTAATGAAGACTAATACAACAGCTCTCCAGTCCCCACCCGTAGCTAAATACGCACCAATTGGGGCTGGCAATGTCCACGGCGGCATAATATAAGTCGCAGTCACAAGTCCCATTGCAGTTGCAGTATAAGCAATGGTTGCAGTCACTAGCGGTGTAATGATAAAAGGAATAATTAAGATCGGATTTAATACAATCGGAAGTCCAAATATAACTGGCTCGTTAATATTAAAAATACCAGGTACAATACACGTTCTTGAAAGCGCTTTAGAATATTTCGATCTACCGAAGACGATCATAGCTAATACGAGCCCTAGTGTAGCTCCGGAACCGCCAATCCATATAAACCATTGGTATAATGGTTCTGGTGCAATAAATGGTATACTGTTCGCTCCATCTGCAACTGCAGCAGAGTTTTTACCAAGATAAACCTCCCATAAAGGACGGGCAACTGTACCAACAACGGAAACACCGTGAATTCCAAAAGACCAAAAAAATGTAATTAGAAATACTGGTAAAATAACTCCAAAATAACTATCACCAGCTTTTACTAATGGTGCAGCTAGCTTATCAACTAAATGATGTAAATCAATGCTAAAAACAACAGTAATAATACTCATAATAATAATAACGAAAGCAGCAGGTATAAGTGCTTCAAAAGAACGAGATACAGACGGTGGTACTTGCTCTGGCATCTTAATCATTACATTTTTCGTCTTACAGAATCTCAAAATCTCAACCGATAAAATAGAAACAATCATTGTAACAAATAACCCATGTCCCCCAAGGTTTGTCATTGGGAGCATAAATCCTTTCTTATCAATTAATTCAGGGGTCAATGTAAGGAGCAAGGAACAAACTGCAAGCTGCGCTCCTGATAAGGCATCTAATTTGTAACTTTTCGCCAAATTATATCCAATACCAAAGGCGATATAGAGCGACATAATAAACATCGTTAACCGATACGGTATTAAAATACTCGTTTGATGCTTAGCCGCCCATAGTGAAATAAAACTATCCTTTGGAAGAGGTGGAAATGCTACTATTAGAAAGAAACTTCCTACAATAATAAACGGTAACGCTGAAATAACACCATCACGAATTGCTTGTAAATGTCTTTGCTCAGAAAGCCTTGCCATCGGACTAGATAAGTTATTCTCAAGAAATGAGATAAACTTATTCATACTACTCTCCCTCCTAATGAATGAGTTCTTGCACTACTTTTAATAACGTCGGACCACCAAGTGGTGTATAAGCCTGCGGCGGAATCACACCACAAGGAACAGACTGCTCATCTGCTATTTTTTTCACTGCATCAAATCTATGCCTTATTTGCGGAGCAACCATTACTACGTCCCAACCATTTTTCACCTCTTCTTCCACTTCACTTGTTCCAATTGCGTGTACATCCATACTAATTCCTTTTTTCTCCGCTTCTTTTTTTAAAGCGTTTACAACAATTGAACTGGACATTCCTCCAGAACATACAAATAGAACCTTCATTTCATAATCCTCCTATATGCTTTAAGTAATTTTCATCCTTTTCCAAGGACTGTCAAACCATCAATGAAAGGAAGCTTCACGTTATTAAAAATCATATGAGGTATGTAGACAAATTAGTTCTGACGAAATGAAATTTCAGTAAAAATATTTTTTATTTTAAATAAAAGTTTCAGCTCTCTATTTTCTCAATTGTGAATCTTACATTCACATGATATAGTAGTCTCAATAATAGAATATGTAAGGAGGCGTACGATGATTTTTAGAAAATTATTGATGAGTTGTTGTAGCGTCATCTTGATTATTCTCTTCCTGTTCATAAGCTCTAAGTCCACACAAGCTGAAGTACCTACTACGTATCAAAAACATGAATTACGTGCCGCATGGATTGCATCTGTACTCAACATTGATTGGCCCTCTAAGCCAGAATTACCTATCGAAAAGCAGAAACAAGAATTTATCAAACTACTAGATGATATAAAAAATCTAGGCATGAACGCAGTTGTTGTTCAAATTAAACCAACCGCAGACGCTTTTTACCCTTCCCGATACGGTCCTTGGTCCGAATATCTTACAGGCGTACAAGGTAAAGACCCTGGCTATGATCCGCTTGCATTTATGGTTGAAGAAGCCCATAAAAAAAACCTTGAATTTCACGCATGGTTTAATCCTTATCGAATAACCATGAACCACACAAATTTAAATCAATTAATAGAAAATCACCCCGCTAAGCAACATCCCGATTGGGTTGTATCTTATGGAGGAAAACTATACTATAATCCCGGTATTCCAGAAGTGAAAAACTTTATAATCGAAGGAATATTAGAAGTCGTACAAAATTACGACATTGATGCCGTTCATATGGATGATTATTTTTATCCCTATAAGGTAGCTGGGGAGGAATTCCCAGACCAGGATACCTATGAAGTTTACAATAATGGAAAATTCACTAACATTGGAGACTGGCGTCGCGATAATGTCAACCAACTTGTAAGTGGTTTAAATACCGCTATTAAACAAGAAAAATCTTATGTCAAATTTGGAATTAGTCCATTTGGTGTATGGCGGAATATAGCTGACGATCCAACCGGTTCTAATACAACTGCTGGACAAAGAAATTATGATGACCTATATGCTGACACACGAGAATGGATCCAAAAAGGGTATATTGACTATATTACACCGCAAATCTATTGGAATATCGGTTTTGCACCTGCAGCATATGACGTTTTACTAGATTGGTGGGTAAAAGAAACAGAAAACAAACCAATTCACTTATACATTGGACAAGCTGCATACAAAATTAATAATAACTCAGTCCCCGCTTGGTCAAACCCTGAAGAATATCCAAGACAAATTGCATTAAATCATCAATTTTCACAAATAAAAGGTAGCATGCATTTCAGCTTAAAAGATATTAATAGTAATCCATTAGGAATAAAAAATCGACTACAAAAAGACATTTATAAACACCCTGCATTAATCCCGCCAATGCCTTGGCTAGATCATGATCCACCTAAACACCCCACTTTAAAAGGTGCTATTGTAAGAGATGAAGGTATCGTTTTAGGCATTATTGATGATAGAAACAACGACTCTGCCTATTACGCCATCTACCGAGTAAACGGAAAGAATGAAGTCGATATTCAAAATCCTGAGAATTTACTTACTACTGTACGAAAAACAAAACCTGGAGAAATTTATGTAGATAAGACGGCAGTGTCTGGTAAGACGTATACGTATGTGGTGACTGCTTTGGATCGGTTGCATAACGAGAGTATCCCTTCTAGCAAAACTACTATACAAGCGAAGTAATCATAAAATCCCTCACTCTATATATGAGGGATTTTACCTTACGCATATTCAAAAAACAAACTCCCCAGGCTTAGGAAGGGTATGCATTAACTATATTTGATCTGTTCATCCATTTTTTCATGTTATATGGTTCTAATAGGGTTAAAGGTAGTATCCGGCGATATTGCTATCATGTACCTTTAAACGTTTTTTCATTAACATATGAATCTTTCAGCCTGCGGATTCCACTCTCTTGCGCAAAAAAACATATGTACTAGTTCCCTTCAACGATTTTAATTTTAATTTTTTATATTATGCAATACAGTAGATTTTTATGTCAAGAGATGTTTTGAAAAACAAAGAAGACTGCATATTTAATTTTTATTGATAAATGGAAATTATCGGGGTTTATTAAAATACAACACCATTCTTGGAAAATTGCACGCTAAGGACTAGAAAACGTTGATATAGTTTTCTGAACAAATATCTCTTAACGTACAACAAAAGATGTATTTTGTGTTAAAACGTATAATTTTCTCGAAAGAATATAGTACTTCATAAGTACTCTGTATATCAAACTGCTTTTTTCAAATATTTTAAGTAGCAATCCTTTCAATTTCCCCTTATCATTATGCTACTGATAATGATATGTTATATTCTCCAAAAGTATTTAAGATGTTATAGAGTGAAATATAATAAAAATTTTAAACTATAGAAAATGTGCTTGTTTAGTACACAATAAAAGTGATTTCTATGCATATTTGGTACTGCAAAATTTAATAATCTATCAGATTTGCATGATTTTTTTATATCTATATGCTGCAATTCCAACTAAGGGTAGAATGAATATATGTTAAAACAACAAAAACCTCTTGAGTACATGAC
>NZ_CATKPV010000088.1:0-10727 GCF_949768135.1 Bacillus sp. IT-79MI2
GCATTTTGGAAAAACCCCACGCTAAGCAAAAAATACAATAAGCCGCTCATATGGACAGCTCATTGACATAATTCACGTTACAGGAAGTTATCAAAGCTATTCAATTAAACCAACTATATCAAGAAAAATTATAGTAGTTATCATTGCAATAACTGCTATAAGAAATTTAAATCTGAATTTAATCTTAATACCTAGTTTATCTGGAATAAAATATATTCCCAAACCCATACTAATACGTCCTATTAATAAATATAATTGATATAAAAATTCGTTATTTATTTTTGCCTTAATATATATTTTACTGTAATCAAATAACAGGAAATATATTAGAATTATAATTAAGTAAAGAACAAATAATTTCACATAGTTTCTCATTTTAGTTTTTCTCAAAATACTTTATACTCCTTTTAGATGTTCAATCAATTTATAAATTTTGATCTATTATTTCTCCCTTTATCCATGTCCAAAATTGTTTAAATATGTGATGCCCCCCTTATTATCAAGACGTTCTCTATTATAATAGATTCGTGTAAGTAGGAAAGAGTTCCTCTTGTATATTCTATACACATCTAGTTCACATAACGTCCTATTATCGGTATTCAATGTATCTAGAAACCTAAAAAAGTACCTTCAGAAGATCTGAAGGTACTTTTCTTTTACATAATCTCACTTATCGGTAGTATCTCATTCTGTTCATTGATTAAAATGACAAGGTACTTTGCTCTTAGTCTACTAATATTCTTTAAAGTTTAACTTGGACTATATTACCGACAAATTCCACATTTCAAAGGTATTTCGTTTTATCATGTATAATGTAACTTTAGGAACGTTAATTGGAACATTAAGAGGAGCGTGAAGAACAATGTCTAATGGAACGCGGAATGGTATACAATCCGAGCCACTCCCAGCTTTCCTAACCAAAGAAGTAGCAGAAATATTAAGTATTAGCGAAAGCTATTTGCGTAAATGGTGTTTAGAGTTAGAAAAACATGAGTACATCTTTATAAAAGTTCGCGATCCTAAAAGTAATCGCGAATATCGAACCTTTACTTCAAAAGATATAAAAGCTTTAAAACAATTTCAAACACTTATGAAAGATGCCGGATATAACAAGGCGGATGCTGCCAAAACCGTAGCAATAACCATAAATAATGAAAATTGGAACACGAGTGGAACGTCCCATGATCCAATAGATTCCCAATCTTTGCTTATTACGAGAGATAAAGAAATATTGGAACGCGAAAAAAATACCAATTTGTTACGTGAATTGTTGCGCGAGGAACGCGAAGAAATAACAAAAGAACTCCAATCCATGAGAGAAGAACTACGACGAACTCAAGAAGAATTTCAAACATTGAAAGATGGTATAAAAATATATCAAAAACACCATGAACAATTGTTACAAGAAAGAGATCAGCAACTATTACATAGTATAAGATCTATTCAAGAGACTAAACAACTAGTTGCTCCTACTACAGAAAATAAACATCATTGGTGGAAATTTTGGAAATAAAACAAGCTTTGCATATATGCAAAGCTTGTTTTATTTCACATGTATTTAAACATCTTATTATTCTATAGACTTTCTTTCTATAACAGTTATAGCTACCCCTTAATGAAAATATTAACCCTTAGGAACATTATAAATTTTGATTAATAACTGTATTCCTATTACCATGACTGTAACCTTCTTCCACAACCAATGCATCTGATTTAGTAACATGGACAGTACCAAATGGATGATTTGGAGGAGCATATATCGAATAAAGTTTTAACGGAATATTACCTGTATTAGTTACATTATGCCATGTTCCGGCAGGTATCATTATTGCAAAATCATCATAGGCATTTCTTTTAAAATTTAAATTATCTTTACTCTTTCCCATTTCAACAATCCCCTGACCTTGTTCAATACGTAAAAATTGATCAACATTAGGATGTATTTCCAAACCGATATCTTCGCCAACATTGATGCTCATTAAAGTAACTTGTAAATGTTTCCCTGTCCATAAAGCAGTACGATACGTATTGTTTCGCTTTGCTGCTTCATTGATATTAACGACAAATGGTTCTGATCCATAATCTTTTAACGAAATACTTCCATCACCATTGAAAAAACGAAAAAAATCAAATCTGTTTGTATAATCTATCTCATTAGGAAAAGTCCAGTAAACAGACTGTATTCCATAGTTATACATTGGTACATTAGCATAATAAGGATATTCATATCGATACATACAAGGAATATAGTACATTTTTCTCAATCCTTCACAATTTTATAAAATTATCCTATGCACTGGTTAAGTCGATGTACTTAAATTCAAAGTAACTTTTGTAAAGAAAGATTTTTAGCCTAAAACACTTATTTCATTAAATGCACCTTTAACTTAACAATACAATTGAAGTTTAAAAGTCAAAAGAAAAAAACTATATCAACAAAATTTTTTATCGAACTTTGTTTTAAAATTATCAATCTTTTTTATACAAGATTTTATACGTTTTTTTGTACTAATACAGGATATTCGTAAGCCTAAAAAACCTTAATATCTCCACAATGTATAAAACCATGCATAAAATGATAAACAAATAAGAAGCGAAATCCTAATTATATCAATGGATTTCGCTTCTTATTTGCTACCGATAATAGGACGTTATGTTAACCAATTATGTATGAAATATACATAAGGAAATGAATTCCAATTGGTTGTACAATTAGATTATAAGATTCAGAAATAAACAAAACATAGCCTAAAGAAAGGAGTATACATTAGTGATATTTTTCATTACAGTTCTTCTTTTAATATTCTCCTATGATTTCACAAAAATGATGAAGCAAAATAAAATCATGATTGAACAAAACAATAAGATTATAAAGCTATTAGAAGATATGAAAAATAAATAAAATATACTTCCGCTAACGGGACTTATGGTAACTAGGGTTGTATAAACTATATAAAAGTGGGGTACCCCCAACATTTCGTGTTAATGAGACATAATGAATAGATTTAGATGATTACGTATCATTACATGGTAGAAAATATCTTAATGTATAAAAGAGTTAAAAAGTTGGAGGGACTCCTATATGGGAGGATACTTGTGGATTTAGTTATTGGTATGATTATTGGATTAGCTATTGGTATAATTATAGGAGGTAGTCGAAAAAAAACAGAATGAAAGATGCATTAAAAAGAACTAAAAACATAGTTTTTAGTTCTTTTTAATGCATCCTTTTTTTAGAAAATTGTTTTAAAATTAATAACTTCTTTTAAATAAGTGATAATAAGTAATAGTGTAATAACTATTGTAATTGCAGTTGTTTGTTTTTCTTTTTTTACTAATATAGTTAATCCAATAGGGGCATGTAGCGAGTCCCTTATATGAACAAAAAATCCTTTCAGATCTTCTGAAGAAACTTTTCTAGGTTTCTAAATAGATTGACTGCTGATAAGTAGTCTTATGTTAACTAGATATGTATAGCCTATTCACCATTTCAATACTACTTGATCTTCATAAAAATATTCTCTTTGATCTCTGAATCTAGCAAAATAAACTATTGTTTTTGATTTAAAATATAATCAATTCTTGATTTATCACTAGCACTAGTCTCAATAAGATTAAACAATTTCTGTTTTAAATTATCCTGATATATATTAAAATCTTTTTTTAATTCTTCTAATTCATTGTTTTCTATTTTTGAAATAACCTCTCCAGCATGAGACAATTTTTCATATAAAAAATCTGGAAGTTGTTTTCTTTTTATTCCTTCTAACGCAAGATTAACAAGATACGAATACTTTATAAAATCGCTGGTATTAATATTTTGCCAGTCTTCCTCAATGATTTTTCCACTTGCTTGAGTAACAGTTAAACCATCTTCATCTACATATTCATCCAAGTCCAATTGAGCTGCTTCAATTATATATTCATAATTTATTGAGTTGCTCATTTATATCCGATCTCCCTGTTTGTTATTTTAACGTGTTATTTGTAATAATATTTACCTTAATATTAGGGGGTTTTTCCCTGAATTCAAATATTAAATTAGTACAACTTTGACAGCAATCTAGTTCAGAGAATAAATTTATTTCCCCTTTTATCATTTATTAACACATAAAAAGAAAGGAAGAGTATTAATCAAGTAAATAATTTATTATGTCTTTCGTATAAGTATTTTAATTTCAATGAGATATTTATATTGTCTATAGGTCGTTCAATCTCTTTATGTATAGCATTTTGAATGTATACTTTTCTTGCTAATTTTAAGGATATCAGGGGAATTGGGATGAAGTCAATGTTTTCGGTGATATGAATGTAAACAAATATTTAAAAGTTTACATTCAAAAATGGACAATAAAAAACAGTAGTGTATAAAATCACTACTGTTTTTTATTGTTTTATTGCAAGTAAACTACTTGAATTCTTTTCTATATAATATAACAGAATAAATAGCTCCAACGAAGAAGACAATGGCTTCAGATAATATGAAAAATTGACGGAAATACATATCTTTACTCACCCAAGAAATAAATATGGCATTCGTTACAAGTTGAGTACCAAACATACAAGAAATAACTTTAAGATAAATAGCATTTGTTCTTTCATCCGGTTGACCAAATTTTTTCATCATAATAAAAAGCACAATTGCTGAACCCAACATTAGAAGGCTTGTAAAACCTACAAAAATATTGAAATTATCTGTGCTTTCTAACATCCATTTATTTAATAGATCAATCATTATTATCTTCCTTTCCTACATAAGAGAATATTTCGTTTATATCAACCTCAAAGTAATTTGCTATTCGATATGCTAACACTAGTGAAGGAGAGTAATTATTCTTTTCCATAACAAATATTGTTTGTTTAGAAACCCCAACAGCATCAGCTAAATCTTTTTGTGACATTCTTTTTAATACCCTATATTCATAGACTTTATTTGTTATAGAGTCGCCATGTTTTTCCTTCATAGTTAACATCTTCCTTTCTTAAGACTTATATTAAACCTATTTTATAAAAAAGTAAAGTTTAATTATACAAAAGATAAAAAAAATTATATAAATTAAAAGAAATACTATATATTTATTGAGAGTAAACTTCTATTCAAAAGTTTACTTTCATTTCTTAATAAATAAAAAGCACTTTTTAATGTTTTAAAAGTGCTTTAACTTGATGTTGATGTGACGGAACCTCTAGTATGTAGAAATTTAAAAAAGTCCCTTCATAATGTTAAAGGGACTTTGCTCACACAAATGATCTGCACATCAATTCACTTTCGATATACAGATCATTTGTATGATAATTTTTATAAATAATTGCGGGATAATGAACTTACATTACTGCTTTTAAAAGTTCTCCTACTAATGGGATGATTCCACCTAAGAATGATAAAACTGCCATTGCGATTGCCATATTATTTCCTCCTCTTATTTCGTATTAAGATATGATAATTTTTATAAATAATTGCTAAATAATGTACTTACATAAATGCTTTTAAAAGTTCTTGAACGAATGGAAGTGCTCCACCTACAAATTTTAAAACTGTCATTGCAATTGTCATATTATTTCCTCCTCTGTTGTTGATGCTAAGATGTGATTTATCTTTATGCTTTTATTATAGTAAGCGCTTACATTAATAACAATATATTTTTATATGTAATATTGCATATGGAGGGTAAGGTCACGAAATATCATATGATTTTTAAAGATTTAATCTGCTAATTTCGCAGTATTTTACAATTTATTTTTGCTATATTTATTAGAAAAGGGGATGAATTAATGTTTGAATTTATAAAAGAAAAGTTAGCATTAATAGGTACTCTTTGTTTGTTTATTATTACTATTGTAAATTACACAGTAAATAACGAGACAGTAACTGGGATAGTTAGTATTTCATTATTTGTTCTTGTATTAATCTTATATATTATTTCTAGAAATACTAAACTTACAAATAATTAGAGGTAGTTGTATCATGTCTGTCAACGGTAAGCGGACAGAATGAAGCGGAAGCGAAATGAAGGAGCATTAAGGAGTTGACAGACTCACTATGCAACCCTCTTGTGGTTGTCAAAAGGTACCCTTTTGACCCTGCCAACCGGCGAGGGAGCCCCCTCAATATTGAGGGGGTTGGGGGTGTTTCATAAAGGGGCCAAGGGGGAAAGTTCCCCTTGTAGGTTTGGACAAAGTCCAAGGTTTTAACTCCCCCTTTTAAGGGGGTTGGGGGGTGTCATGCTAAGCATGACCAAGCGTGTATTTGGGTACCAAATACGGAGCTTGCCTAATTACGACGATTACGATAAAATGGAAATATAAGGATACCATTTTATCGTGCGGATGACCTCTATAGATGGGCAGCCGCTGAGGAGGAATTACGTTGTGAGCGAGAACAGATCTGAGGCAAAACAAATTAAATTTCGGGTGAGCGAAGACGAGTTTCAACGGTTAACGCTTATGGCGGATAACGTTGGAATGAGTGTGCCGGCTTTCGTGAAAGCCAAGGCGCATGGGGTGAGAGTAAGACAACCGAAGATTGATAGAAAAGGAGCAATTGAAATTGCGAGGGAATTGAGAGCAATTGGTACCAATTTGAACCAAGTAACAAAGTGGTGCAATGCTCGAAAACAAGTAAGTGAACAAGAATTGGAACGATTAAATTACAACATAGAGCAAATCAAAAAAGGATTGGAAAAGGCATGGCAACAATTAAGCTAGGTAGTACAAAAAATGCGAATGCATTATTGAGGTACGCTGAGAAGCGTTCAAAAGCCTCCTGCGGTGTGAATTGTGATGTGGAGTATGTTAGGAGCCAAATGACAGCTACAAGGGAATTATGGGGCAAAAATGGCGGTGTACAAGCCCATCATGTTGTACAGTCTTTTAAACCAGGAGAAGTAACGCCAGAATTAGCAAATCAAATTGGGCAAGATTTAGCCAAGGAAATTGCAAAAGATCATGAGGTAGCAGTTTATACGCATACGGATAAAGACCATATACATAATCACATTGTCATCAATTCCGTAAATCTTGAGACAGGGAAAAAATATGTAGATAATGCGAAAAACCTTTATTTTATACGTGAGCAATCAGATAAATTATGTGAGCAGCATGACTTATCTGTTGTAAAAGAGCCATCAGCAAAGCAACGTTATCATCAAGCTGAATACGGTCTTGCCAAACGTGGTGAAATAAGTTGGAAGGATGAATTACGTCAAACGATTGACTATGTAAAAGATCAAACAACAAATCTAGAAGATTTTAAGAAGCTATTGCAACAAAAATTTGGTGTTGAAGTGAAAGAACGTGGTCAACATTTTAGTTTTAAACATCCTGATGTAGGGCGATTTGTAAGGGGGAAAACACTCGGCTTAAACTACGAAAGGGGTACGATAGAAAATGAGTTTAGTAGACAAATTGAATCAAGTGAAGAGCGACGAGTCAGCGAAACTTATACAAGAGTTGCAGAAGAATCTAGAGGACAATCAGAAGTTAATGGATCTACTGAAAGGGTACATCAGCGTACAGATGGACAGGGATACCAATATGAAAATGGCAACGAGCAAAGAATTGATAGCAATGCAGAAGACAAGCGAGGAAATACAGAAGGAGATGCTTTTAATTTTAGAAAAGCAAAGTCAGCTCTTGAACGTCAACAAAGAAATTCTACTGAAGACTTTGGAAAGTGGAAAAAGCGAGATGGCAGCAAACAACCAACAAACAGTCTATCATCTCCAAAACATTCAAAACAACCTAAACGGACAAATGGAAGAAATCAAGAAAGACATGGGACGCGAGATTCACAACATGAGCATAAAAGCACAAAAAAGATTACAAAAAGTCGAAGAAAAGAGCAATCAATTGATTTTGAACCTTAAAAAAGATACTTTAATGTATTTTTGGGTAGATGCTTTCAAATATGGATTAGCTACAAGTGTAGTTCTAATCCCCTTGTATTTCCTTATACGTTCTTTTTTTTCATCGATAGGGATGGAACTACCTTAAGTGATTAAAAACATTTTAGAAGAGTTTAAGAGTGGTTTTATTTAACAATAGATTTCATGTTATGATAAAAATAGAAAAAACGCCCTAGCTTTGGTCGGCGAGGCGTTTCTTCATAAACAGGTTGGAATCAACCAATTATATACTCTATATACATTCTAACATATAAAAGTTGATTCCTTCCACAAAAGGGAGCGAATTATTTTATGACAAAAGTTGTAGATTTTGGACAAGCCGAAAGAAATGCTAGAAAAAGAGATTTGGAAATTGAAAATGAAAAATTTAAGCAAGATCATAATGAGGTTTCAAAAGCTGAATTAGAAAAAGCCATGGAAATTATGGCTAAAGCTACTGGTAAAGAACTTTACATAGGCACTAAAAAAAGTCCTCAATCGAAAGTGAGGTTTGTTCAATTGATTCAAGATAATTGGAACTATGCTTTGGAGACAGGATATTTTACTGATGAAGAAATACTATTTTTAATGCGCATTCAACGGTTTTTACAATTTAAGAGTAATTGTATAGTTGATGACATTCATTCTAGAAGTGCAGTTCCTATGACTCAAACGCAGATTGCTGAACGTCTTGGAACGAGTAAACCTAAGGTTAGTCGAGTATTAAAGCAATTACAAGAAAAAGGTGTTGTAGTAAAAGCAGTAGGTCAAGAAATTGAAGGTAATAACGTACGTACTAACGCAATTTTTATTAATCCTAACATTATGTTCTCTGGTGAACGTGATAATATTGAAGTCACTTTAAAAGCATTATTTATAAAATCTAAACCGTTATTAAAAAAATTTCCAATAGCCCTTTTTTAAGGGCTATTTTTTATATTTTCGTAGTTACCTAATTTGATAACTAATGTTACCTAATTTGATAACTACGAAAATACTTATAAACCCTTGATATAACAACATTTTCATAACCAAATAAGGTTAATTTACTCTCACTCTCTATATAAGGCTAAAAGTTCCGCAAGGAACAGGTAGTATTTTTGAGCAAAGAACGCTCAAAAATCTCCACCTTGTCCGCTTTGCTCCCTCCCTGCAAAACTTTTTTCAGCTCGTGTGCTTTTCTCGCCAAGCCGACAGACAAAAAGCAAAGCAATGGTTCTCGACTTGGACAAGCAAGTATACGAGCCGAACCGCTTAGATCAATCGTTCAAAAATAGTTCTTATACGATATGTTGATACGTAAACCGTGGGTTTTCGCCCCCACACGACGAGCCAGCACTCTAGCCAAAAAGCAAATGTAAGACCAAAAGACAAGAACAAACCACAAAAAAAGTCCTCCAGATTGTTTAACTGGGGAACTTTTATGTTCACATAATTATCGTTATTGGAAGTTATTGCAAACCCCTCCTGTTTGAAGGGAGGGGCAATCTTTGTTTTGTTTTTCTAACAGGGGTCACCATATCAAAAATAGAAAATAGATTTTTGCAAGACTTTTGTAATATTTATGCAAGTATTTTGAAAGATATATATATTAAGATGAACTTGTCAACATGAATTATAAGACTTTAAGTAAAATTTACTTAGTTTCTAGAATGATAGTAATTCATTTATTACAAATACAAAAAAAATAAGAGTTTTATAATCTCAAAAGAGGAGTTAGTAATATGTTAAAAAACAATAAGAAGACTAAACAAATTTTATCACTTGCTATGATTGGAGTTATTGGTACTTCATTTGCATTCGCATCTCCAAGTTCAGCAAGTGCAGCTCAAATTAACCCTATCCAAAATATCGCAGTGGGAGAAGAAAAACCTTATATAGAAAATTGGGATGAGCCCTTCAAAAAGATGTTTAGCATGCTTCAAAATGGTGATGCACGATATAAGAACTTTAAAAACCCACAGTTTGTTCTTGATAAGGTTGTAAAAATGTCTGTAGAAGAAGATGGTTCTCCTATTACTAATGCAAAAACTCTATTCGTAGGGAAGACAGTTTTCAAAAATGATTCAGATCATGATCAAACCTTTACTACAAATGAGTTCTCAAAGACAATTGAGCATTCTATTTCTAGTTCCACTACACATGGATTTAACTTAGGAGTAACTGCTGGTGCATCGTTTGGTATTCCGGGTATTGGAGAGGGAAGTGTTGAAATATCTACTGAATATAATTTCTCAAATACAAATGAAAATACAAAGACCGAGAGTTATACTTATACCGCTAGCCCGCAAAATATCGTGGTTCCTGCACATTCAGCTGTAGAGGTTTCTGTAATTTTAAATACTGTTAAAATAAA
Organism: Bacillus sp. IT-79MI2; assembly: GCF_949768135.1. Lineage (NCBI taxonomy): Bacteria > Bacillati > Bacillota > Bacilli > Caryophanales > Bacillaceae > Bacillus > Bacillus sp. IT-79MI2. The sequence continues at coordinate 10,240 of NZ_CATKPV010000088.1, forward strand.
TGGAAATGTAGACCTTACCTCTACTATAACAGGAAAAGTTAATTATGAAGATGGTTCTAAAATGAGAAGTAATAATCTTCAGAATTTATGGTATGATGCTTTTAGATATAACAATAGCAGAACCTCTGATTTGAATGTAAAACCTGTCTATGAGTATTCAGATGGTTTAACTGATAAAGTTACTTTAAAAGGAAAAGGCAAATACTCAGCTGAATATGGAACACAGTTCTCTGTAACTGTAAAGCCTGTTGAAATGAAACCTAGAGCACTTGCTGTTACATCTAGCGGTACGGATGCATCTACTAACGAAGATTACACTGTTACTAACGAAGGTCACACTTATACAGTACAACCAGAAGTTAAAAAAGAAAACTAAAATACTTTAAAACTAAAAGCCCTCTCGAGTGAGAAGGGCTCTTTTTTATGCTTTAGTCTATTATCGACTTTTAGATAATGCACGTAATACAGGCTTTATGGTTTTACTTATT
>NZ_CATKPV010000089.1:0-10277 GCF_949768135.1 Bacillus sp. IT-79MI2
TGGCGGGACCCCATCGCCATCAAGTTAAGAAATACGGCTCTGGTGCAAAAACTATAAGACTTATGTAACTAACCTCTGAAACTTGGACATACTGATACTAGTATTCTAAAAAAGGACGTGATCAGTATGGAAAAGAAAAATCTATTCAAGTGGTTAGATATCTCAATAACATAGTGGAACAAGATCATCGTTTTATTAAGAAACGTGTTCGTTCTATGTTAGGGTTCAAGTCTTTTGGCACAGCTACATCCATTCTTGCAGGAGTGGAAGCTATGCATATGATTAAAAAAGAACAGATTGATTTACGGAATCAGTCTGTCCAAAACCAGAAAGAATTCATCCATCGATTGTTTGGGCTTACAGCATAAAATAGAATTCCGTTAGAAATATATGAGCTATATTCTCTTTAATTTTATCTTTATACCAGAACCCCATTTTCTTAATTCATAAAATATTCAAAATTAAAATCTTCAAATGTTAATATTTGTTATATAATGAAGTTGTCAAACCAGTCATCAAATAGTGTCCCCCATGTTTCTATTGAAATAGTTTGTTTGTCCCTTATTAACATTATCTCAAAAAGAACTTGTAGTGATTGGCTACAAGTTCTTTTTGTTCTTTTGATTGAGGTTTTCTATCAAGATAAAATGCATTTGTAATACTTTCAGCATCTTGGTCTGAAACATGTTTTGATAATGTCTGGATTAACAAAGGTCTTTCTTCTTTAAAATTCATAGTAAAAAGCTTTGCGAAACAATTCGCAAAGCTTTTGTAATAGTACGTATTATAATAGTAGTTTTCGTATTTCTTCTGTACTTAGACCAGTGAATTTCGCAATGTCTTCTAACGGCATACCGTTCTTATGCATACCACATATTAATTGAACTTTCCCTTGTTCAATGCCTTCTTCTCGTCCTTTTTGGATACCCTTTTGAAGTCCTTTTTGAATCCCTTTTTCTAAACCTTCCTCTAAGCCTTCTTCACGAGCGTGAGCCAGCTTAGCTTGTTCATCAAGAAGTAGCTTCTCGCGAGCCTCATAAGCTGTTCGGAAAGAGGAGTCATGGCTCATATTTTCCCATTTATTTATTGCTTTTTGTAAAATTGGATCTTGATTCATTGCAATCTCCTCCAATGTTTGAGTTAAATATTCATCTTCATGTGCTGGTAGTAATAACATCCAACGAACAAATGCATTTTCCCATGGATTTACTTTTTCTTCACGCCATTGTTTGACCAATTTTGGAATTTCAACAAAATGAATTTCAATATCATCACTTAGTATCTGTTGCTTTTGGGGATTCCATAATTGTCCTATGGTGTGAAATGAATCATCCTGGGAGAATAATATAAAATCTAATAAGTTAATGGTAATTGTTTTCCGAAGTGAACGATACGGCATCCCTTCTTGCATTTGGGATGTATAGAGTTTACTCCAGTAATATAAAGATCGCTTTACCATATCATGTGTATTGCGAAGCTGTATCTCTATATTCACTTGCGTTCCGTTGTCTAATGTTGCTAATAAATCTAAAATGGATAACTTATCATCTTCATAAGCCTTATGAAGATGTGGGTCTTCCAATTGTAGAGATGCAACGGGTGCCTCTAAAGATTCCTCTAAAATAGCATTCAAGAAACCAGTTAAGATCTCTTCGTTCCCTTTCGTTCCGAATAACTGTTTAAAAGCAAAATCAATTCGTAAATTTACTAATTTTGTGGACATGGGTTTCCTCTCCCTGTCTTTCTTTTCTTCTTCTTATTTTATAAGATAACTTGTTATATACGCAAATGCTTACCATTGTAGCTCCAATTCATCACAGTACACATCTAACTCAGTAAAACAGTTTTGTAAATCCGCTTCAAAATCAATTTCATGAATTATGCTATCTACCTTTTTTTCTAAATCTGAAATTGTGGTGTAAGGAACATAGAATATGTACTCCCCTAAGCGTTGTTCCATATTGTATTGTGATATGAGAAAGGATTCGATATTCTTTCTAACTTTCCCCTTCCCACGTACAAATTTATTATTATTTTCTACACGTAACAACATACGAATAGTTGCTGTTTTTTCTTCTGTTTCCTCATTCTTTTGTACTTGCTTGTGTTCTCGTATGTATCGGTACAGTGTTGCTTGGCTAATGCCAGTCATATCTATAATTTCTCGAATACTATATTGCTCTGACTTATATAAATTTAATGCCTTCTGAATATAGATATCTTTAATACGAGGACGACCACCAACCCTTCCTCTTGCTCTTGCACTTACAAGACCTTCTTGTGTTCGTTGAGCAATCAAGTCTCTTTCAAACTGGCTGAATGCCTGAAATACTGTTAACATCAATTTGCCTTGCGGTGTATTAGTATCAAATTGTTCTTTGATACTAATTAGCTTAACTCCTTTATTCTCAAAAAAATCAACAAGTTCAATTAAATCTTTGGTGCTTCTTCCTAATCTAGAAAAGCTTTCTACAACTAATGTATCACCAGGTCTAATTTTATCTTTTAATCGAGTAAGCTCTGGACGATCACTTTTCGTACCTGTTATTTTTTCAGTTAAAATTTCAGTGCAGTTATAATTTTGAAGCATGTCTAGCTGACGAATCAAATCTTGTTGTTGGGTACTTACTCGTGCATAACCATAAATGTATGAATTCATAAAATCACCTAACCTTTACATGATAATCTTATCATAAAGGGAGGTTAAAGTTAATTTGATTTTGACAATAGTTTTGATAACGTATTTAAGCAATTTATAAGGCTTAAATTTTGTTCATTTCACATTTATCTGATTTCCGAATTTACCAAAACCTTTAATTTATGAACATCTTAACTTCATAACCTTTACTCCAGTAATTACGAAATCTACACAGCTAACTTTATTATGTATACTCAGGACGCAAAAGAACACTTAAAATTAGTGCAAATTATCTCCTAAAGTGACACAGTATATAGAGGGTTCTGGTGCAAATACTTAGGAAAGATATAAAGAGGCGAAAAGTTTCCTAGTGGAATCTAGTCTTAAGCAGCAATTCCAAATAGTTGATGGATGAACTTCACTTGATTTTGGACAGACTTGTCCAGTAAAACAAGTCGCCCTTTTTTTACCATATGCATAGCTTCTATTCCAGAAATAATGGATGTAGCTGTGCGAAAGGATTTCAATCCTAACATCGAACGAACTCGCTTTTTAATAAACCGATGATCTTGTTCCACTATGTTATTGAGATATTTCACTTGCCTTAGTTGGATGCCTAATGGCATCTTTTTTTCTTTTCTCAATTCTTCAACTGCTATAGGATAAGCTGGATTCTTATCGACTGTCACGACACGAGGCTCAGAAATATGAAAAGACTGCAAAGCTTTCTTGAAGAATCGCTTTGCAGCCTTGTGGTTTCTTGCTTTGCTTAGGTAAAAATCGATGGTATTTCCTTTCGAATCGACAGCACGATACAGGTACATCCATTGACTTTTTACTTTGATATATGTTTCATCGACTCTACAAGAGTCATTGATTTGCTTGAGATGATGACGGATTCTTTTGTCTAATTCAGGACCATACTGATGAACCCAAGGCATAATCGTTGTATGAGCAACGGATAAGCCCCTTTTTCTAGAGTGTAGACTCATTTAAAAAACTTTGCAACAGAACGTCCTTGAAATACCGATATAGCCTTTAAAATAAATTTCCATATGCTTTTTGTAAAGTGAATGGTATCTCCTATGTGAAATATTCTAATTTTGCATTGGGAAAGAATTTCTCCATATAAGAATAAAGATAACTTTTTATATCTTCTTCTTCTTCTTCTTTTTGATAAATGTATTTTCCAATTCCATATTTCCCCCATTTATATCTTCTTTTCTCTTCATCTAATTCTAATTTTGTCATGGGATAATTTTTTTCAATTACTCGTTTGGCAGGCTTTGTAAATCGATGTTGAATAAATTCAAATGTGATATCATCACGTGCATCAAGTGGTAATTCAGCATCAAGACGTTCAAACATATGATAGTAACCATCCTGCCAACCTTCATGCAGATAAATAGGGGCCACAATGAACCCAAGTGGATACCCGGCTCTTGCTACTTTTCCAGCGGCCTCAATCCGTTTTGCTAGGGGAGAGGTGCCGGGCTCAAAATTTTTAATAACATAGTCAGCATTTACACTAAACCGAAATCTTGTTTTCCCGTTATGTTTTGCATCAAGTAAGTGATCTACATGATGAAATTTAGTAACAAACCTCAATTTTCCATACTCGGATTCTCCAAAATGCTCTATTGCGTGCTTAAGAGTATGAGTTAAGTGATCAATCCCTACAATATCAGATGTACAGGATGCTTCAAATCTTGTCAGTTCAGGTGCTCGTTTCTCGATATATTTGTCAGCAGCCTCAAGAATTTCGGCCACATTTACATAAGTACGGATATATGGTTTACTACCCATCGTTGTTTGTAAATAGCAATAATGACAATGGCCCATACACCCTGTTGCAAAGGGAATAGCATACTCAGCTGAAGGCTTTGAGGTGTCAAACTTTAGTGTCTTTCTCACACCAACGACAAGGGTAGATTTTGCTACCCTGTACTTTTGAAAATCATTTTCTCCTGGAAGATCTCTCACTTGGTTATGTGAGGTGGTATACCGAATTTCTACATCCATTTTTTTGAATTTTTCTTGAAGTTCTCTTCCTAACGGATAATCTAATGCATTTGGTTCAAAGTATACTAGCTTAGGTATAAATGGATTATTCATTCTAATATCCCCTCTAAAGCATCTCCATAATAGTAATTGTAAGCTTGATTTGCCTCTTCTTCTGTAGAATAAACAGCCATTTCATTTGATAATGGATAATAAGTTTCATAAAGAAATAAAGCTAATTCATTTGGATTTTCAGGGTTATTTACAACGGCTGCTGCTTGTATATTTGCTACATCCTGGGTGTGGGGGTTTCGGTAAAAAACATAGACAATATCTCCAGCATGATAAGTTTTGTCTTCGTTAAACAGTTCCATTCCATCACCTTTTCTTTTATAAAATCTATTGGGTACAGTTATTCATTATTAAATTTTTATCTTTAGTGCCTAAAATTATGTCTTATTTATTATGGAAAAGCGTTTAGCTAATTGATTTAACCCATGTGGGACATACTTCGTTGCAAATCAATAGATTTATTTCAATTCTTTCTCTTGGTGTTCTTTTTTTAGCAAGGGGCAATTAAAAATGTTTTAGACTATAGAAAATTGATGTAATTATAATATTTTTTCAAGAAATTTTAGATTTAAAGAGAACATCCTGCATAGACATGTTATAAGTTTTTTATAAAATTGGGTTATCTAAGAAGGAAGACATATTTTGAAGAAAGTACTATTATTTGGAGATCCAGGTATTGATGATTCCTTAGCTATCATATTTTCTAGAAAAGATGACATACTATGTATATGCTATTACATTAATAGCTCAAATAATTGGTCATTCAATTGGCAGATAATTTGTTTATCTGCCAAACTCTTTCATACGCTTTTTATTTTTTAAAAATTTAGTGTTTGGAGGTATAAAAATGAATTTTCCACATTCTAAAAAAGAAAAGAGTAACAACTCAAAAAACTTAAAATCTGATACTATTAAAACTGGACTTCAACCAGTAGAACAAGCCATGAATGGATTGTACGGAATGCCAGAAACTGATATTGAAGACAAAGAACACCAAAAACCGGAAATTTGAAAAATAATTAGTATTTAGATACTACTTTTATTTTGTATACATACTTTATTCCTAATAAAAAACCAAGGGAAATCAAAGTTTCCTTGGTTTTTTAATTTTATTATATTATCAAGCATCTACTTTTTTTGTCTCTTCCTTCTTCCGAATCTTTCCAGGCCAAAAAGCGAAACGGCCTAAAACGCCTGTAAGTGAAGGAACAAGAAGAGGTCTTACTATAAATGTATCCAGTAGTACTCCTATTGCTGTAACAATACCAAATTGAACAAGTACTTGGATTGGTAAAGTAGCTAATACAGCAAATGTTCCTGCCAAGATTAAACCAGCAGACGTAATAACACTACCTGTTTGAACCACCCCGTTTTTGACTGCTTCAAGATGTGGCTGGCTTCTTTTGTTTTTCCATATTTCAGAAACCATAAATATGTTATAGTCCTCTCCTAATGCTACCAAGAACACAAATGCATATAGAGGAATCGCTCCTTGTATTGCAGGAGCATCCATACCATAGTGAAGTAGTAACCATCCTGCCCCTAATGCAGAGAAGAATGATAATACCACTGTTACAATTAAGTAGATCATCGCCACAACAGAACGTAAATATACAAGTAATAATAATGCGATAATACCAATCATAACAGGAATAATCACATTTTGATCACGTTCAGTTGTTTGTTTCGTATCGTATAATGTAGCCGTTTCTCCTCCAATCCATATGTGGTTATTAGCATCACTTATTTCAGCACTTTTCATTACCTGTTTCAAACTTTTTCTTAACTCAGGGATTTTATTCATCCCCTCAATAGAATACGGATTATCTTTTATTGAAACTTCAAACATTTGTAATTGATTATTCTGTTTCCCTTGCACTGGTTCTGTTACTTGATCTATAAAAGAAAGTTTTGTTAATTCTTCTTTGACAGGTACATCTTTTCCTTTTGTATCAACAACAATTTGTACAGGTGCTAACTCACCAGGTGAAAAATGATCAGAGATTAAATTAAATCCTTCACGTGAAGGCATATCTTTTGGAAATGATTCTATTAAATCATACGTAAATTGGATACGTGGAACAAATGAAGCCAATCCACCTAATAAGAATAGTGTTAGCAGGATAATTGTCCATGGTTTACGAATAACAAGATCTCCAAGTTTTTTGCTTAAGAACCCTTTCGATTCCTTTACCTTGATTGTTTTCTTTTTTTTCTTAGCATATTCTTCATTCATTTCTCTTGTTCTTGGGATGAATGGGAAAAATGCTACTCTCCCCAAAATAGCTAATAATGCTGGTAAAATTGTCAAAGAAGCGATTCCCATAAGGAAAACAGCCACGCTAAAAGGTACTGCAAATCTATGGAAAGAACCTATATGAGCAAGTAATAGAGTACCTAATCCTACTACAACGGTAAGAGCACTCATAATGATAGCTCCACCTGATTCTTTAATTGCAAGCTGTAGCGCTTTAAATTTATTTCGCTCCACAAGAAGAAACTCTCGATATCTTGAAATTAGAAATAGACAATAATCCGTACCAGCTCCAAATAATAGTACAGTCATAATTGAAATTCCTTGCGCATCAGCAGTAATCCATCCTTTATCAGCTAAAAAACCTAAAGTTGGACTAATTATTCCATAAGCAAACCCAACTACAATTAAAGGTAAGATTGCTAATAGCGGTGAACGATAAAGAAGAATAAGTAAAACTAAAACAAGTAATACAGTTGCAACCAATAATTTCACATCAGCCTGACTAAATATGCTTACTGCATCAGTCTGAATACCAACTGGCCCTGATAGACGTATATGCAAACCAGAATCAGAAATCTTTCTTTTAAATGGATCATCTTCCACTGTATTCTTTATGACAATCTGCAGTTCAGCCATATTCTCCTGCAGCATATCTGTCCCTACAGTTTTATCAAAAAACACAGGAGTTACAAGAGACGTACCATCTTCTGAAACATTTTTTGCTAACGCTTGGTGCGGTATGGTATCAAAAGGTGGTAACGTTGATTGCCCCTTTAATGGCGAATTTCTAAGTTTTTGATAAGTATCTTGAATTTTCTTAAAATCCTTCTCTTCTAAACCTTCATCTTTATGCCAAACAATAAGCACAGGGTTTCCTGAGTCATTCGGAAATTCTTTCTTAATTATATTATTAGCCTGTTGTGACATAGCCGTTTCAGGAAGATTAGGGGCTGTCTCATCTTCAACGGTATTCACAGCTGGCCAAGTAAACGATAAAACAAGTGTCAACAAGACCCATACAAAAAGGGTAATCCACCTTGCTTTTGGTCCACCGACATATTTCCCCCATGTATAAAGAGGATGTTTTTTCATGATATTCCACCTTTCTTACTAATTTTAGAATTAATTATATATACTGGTTAGTTAATTAATCAAGTGCTATTCAACTGATATGTTATAATATTTTAAATTATGAAGAGTCAGGAGAGAATGATATTGGAACAAAGACAACGTCCTTTAGGAAGACCACCTCAAAATAAAAATACAAAATCTACAAAAGATAAAATTGTTGATATTGCTACAAAGCTGTTTTTAAGTAAAGGTTATCAAATTGTCTCTATGGAAGATGTTGCAAAAGAGTGCGATGTAACAAAGGCAACTGTTTATTATTACTATGCTACAAAAGCTGATCTTTTTACGGATACAATGCTTCAAATGATGGCACGCATTAGAGATAATATGCATAAAATTCTTTCAACAAGTAAGCCGCTTAAGGAGCGATTACTTGATGTTGCAAAAGTTCATTTAACCGCAACACTGAACATTGATATCAAGAGTTTCATGAAAGATGCAAAAATATCTCTTTCAGAGAATCACTTAATACAAATGCAAAAAGCTGAAGATAAAATGTACGAAGTATTGGATCAAGCAATACACAAAGCGATGCAAAAAGGTGAAATCCCTAAAGGGCACTCGCTTTTAAGTACTCATGCCTTTGTTGCTTTGCTATACTTAGGTGATTACAAAGATGTAAATCAAAAGCCACTGATTGCCAATATAGATGATTTAGCTGTAAGCATTGTAGATTTTTATTGGAATGGATTGGGACATTAATTCAGGATTTTTAGTTATATATATTTCCTTGATATTGGTGTTTACATATTTATATAAAAAGCGACCATACTAATTTTTATGTTAGTATTTTATTGTGAAATACTACATGTTTTACTAACTACGATGCTAGGAGGATATTACGATGGATATTCGTGAAGGATTAATTCCAACTGCATTAGGTACAGCGGTCACAGCTGCAGGTTATGCACTTAAGCAGACACGTGGTTCTAATAAGATGATTGCTAATACGGTATTTGGATTTGGTTTAGCTCATGTTGTTTTAGGGGTAATTGATTTAGTCGAGCATCGTCGTTAGAACGAAGGCAAGCATATTTAAATGCTTGCCTTTTCTATACCCAAAACTTAGATATGCTCATGTGAAAATTTAAATTAGGTATATATTATGCTGAGAAGGTAGTCATACGCTATACATGTATACAAAAAATCTTACTATTTCTATTGAATGATTGAATTGATGTACAAGAACTTTTATATGAATATATATAAAATTTATCTGTTTATTTTAGAAGAATTATTTTTGAAAAGTAAAGATGCCCCCCTAAATTACATAATGTCAAACATGATTAATCAAAGTACTTTAAGCTCATACTAACGTATGTTTTATAAATACTAGAAATGGGGTTGATTAAATATGGAATTTGAAGGTAGAAATACTACTGAATCTGCACTTCTTCAATATAAACATGGGTTGGGTTTATTTACGGAAAAAATGCCAAAACTGGCTGAACAGTTTAATTCTTTTACAGAGGAATGCTTTAAAGAAGGTACATTATCAAAAAAAGTAAAACAATTGGTTGCTTTAGGGATAAGCCTTTACTCTCAGGATGAGTATTGCATTATTTATCACACTAAAGGATGTATAGATCAAGGAGCTTCAGAGCAGGAAATTCTTGAGGTCATTGGCGTAACAGCTGCATTTGGCGGGGGAGCTACCATGAGTCAGGCGGTCACACTTGTTCAAGAATGTATGCAAGAGTTAAATGAATTAAAGCAGTGACTATCCAAGATATTGTTAAAAACATGTTTAATTTTTTTGGTTGTATTTATTACATTTTCTTGATAAAAACCAAACAATACAAAAACTTGAGCATTTTTAATTATGCTCAAGTTTTTGTAATTCATCAATTCATGCTGTAAATTGTCCAAGATAAATATGTAGCAAAAGCAGACCATAAAAGATAAGGGGTACGGCAACGATTCCTTCTTTTTGGGGCCACTCACAAAACAATAGGTAGAACTCAAAGGTCTTTTTGAATTTGTAATCAGTATAGCAATGTAACCTAATCACGCAGCAAACATTAGTACACATTCAGCACCGTATCAAATGAAAGTGTCAAAGGACCCCAAATAACTATACTGTTTACTTTATGACAATAAAAGTTACCTAGCAAAAACAAAAAAGCATATTACAAGAAAGATCTGTTATGTGTTTTTACTTTTAACATATATTAGGGG
>NZ_CATKPV010000090.1:0-9097 GCF_949768135.1 Bacillus sp. IT-79MI2
TTACACAGAGAACAGAATTACTCAATAAAACAAATTGAACATTATTTTGCTACAGGTGGAGAAAGTATAAAGCCTGTACCTAGTAAAGAAGTTGGAGAAATTTTAGCTGAAGAATTAAAAGCGTTAAAAAATGAAGTTAGTAGACTTAGAGAATATAGTGAGAAACAAGAGGAATTTAATAAATTGTTAATTGAACAACTACAAAAACAACAAGATTATATTGACAATAAGTTAGAGAACCGTGATCAGAAGTTACTTGAAACAATTAGAGAAGTACAAGAAACAAAATTATTAACGGCATCTACAGAACAAAAAGGTTTTTTCGCGAGATTATTTAGAAAATGATTTTTTGAGATTTGGTAAAGAACTTGTTATTAAGGATTTAAGGAGATAATTAGTATGAATAAAAAAGTGAAAATTTTAAAATATACTATGGTTATATTGGCTTGTATTGCAATTTTTGGTACAATTTTACCTAATGCTTTAGATCCACATGAAACGATGGCAGGTAAAATTTCAATTGCGACTTTTGGCATAGTAGGTACTTGTTTACTATTTTCTATAATGTATTTTATTGTAAAAAAGGCTATTTTAAGAGGATAAGTTGTTACATTTCTAATGAAAAGGTAGAGGATATATGTTTTTAAAAGCTTCATATTCTGAGTTTATTAATTTTATTATCCTGATTACAGTTATTTTAGTTCTATGGAGATTAAAGGTATGGTCTAATAAAAAATATAATGTTCCTAAAGTATTCAAATGGTTCCCTAAAAGATGGGGGAAAAGAAAAATTTTAGAACAGTTTTACCAATCAAAACTTGATGTTGAAGGTAAAGGGATTTGGATTACTTATTATGCTGTAGATTTATATGTTATAACTATTCCATTACAAGTGAAAAAATATAATACACTTTAATGTTCTGTTTTTTTATTAAGAAGTTTTAAAATATGGTAAGTGAAATTATAGGTATAATTTTATGTGAATATTAAAGTTAAAAAGCTAATTTTCATAGAAAATTAGCTTTTTATTTATTGTTAGCAATAATTATTGAATTGAATAAAAAATGCATTTAGAAGGAATCGTGGTGGCGGCGCATGTGGAATCGCTGAGTCCTGGCGTTTATGCCGCGAAAGTTCCTTGACGATGAGGGGAACCCTCATGCAAACTCGCCAGAGGTGGCCCCAGAAGGGCGGTTTTTGCCCGCTGGGGTTGGCTTTGGGAGTTTGAGGGTTCGGAGGCTCGTGGTCAAGGGAACCGTGGAATAAAAAGCGAGGACGGACCCCAGGACAGGGCAAAAACCAATGTCTTCGCCAAGATTCGTGGTTCTACTGTTAGAAAAAGGCGAATAAGAATATAGCATACATACAATAAGGGAATGCAGTACAGATCAGTATACAAGCATTCCCTTGCTATAAATATGTTATGTTTTTAATATAATGAAGAAAATTTTGTATTTTTAATGTGATGTGACGTAATACCAATTTTTTTCCATCTTTGTGATTTCTTTAAATTCGCTATTAAAATCAGATTTGCTTGGTTTTATATCATTTGGTGTGTAAATAAATCCTGAAAAATTATCTAATATACCGCGATAAGTAAAAAAGAAAACAGAAGTACCATTTTCATTTTGTTGAATAAGCACATCTCCACCGTTTTTTGAAGTGGATGTAAATTGTTTAGGCAAATGAATCATTTTATTATTATAGTCAACATTTGGTGTTAACTCTTTATGTTCTATAAGTTCTATAACTTGTTTACGCTCTTTTTTATAGGTTATGAAATCTAATTTTAAATAGATTTTTGTAAATGGTACGTATGTACAAATAATTATTATGATTAATTGAATAATTAAAGGTTTCCAATTTTTGTATTTAAGGAGATGTATAATCGATAAAATCAATATTATGAAAAATGATCCATGAATTGCTATTGAAAGAAATGGCATAGCAAATGGAGTAAGGAATTCAACTAAATACCATTTCAGAAATTGATAGAATATTAAGACAAGACCACTTATTATTGTAATTTTGGTTAAGTTTTTTTTCATATTTTGTATGTCCTCTCAATCTTAAATAATATGTAATTTTAGTGATCGATTTTTTTATTTATTCTTTGAATGCCTGATAGATATCAGTCTAAAAATATTTTAAAACAAAAAAGAACAAGTTGAAAATAAACCTGTTCTTTTTATTTTAAATTTATATAAGTTAATATCCTTTATTATAATAATCTATACCTAATTGAATCATTTTTTGGTCTTTAGGTTCATCAAAGTATGTTTTATAGTATGCCCATTCTGAAGTTTTAGAGAGTATTTGATAAAAACCGGCTCCACCTTTAAGTTCAATATCAGTAAAACCAATGGCTTTGCCAACATATCCAAAGTGGAAGTTTCCAATGTCTTCACCTGTTAATTTTTGGTTATCAAAAACATATTCATTCTTAGGGCCATATTTTAATTTATAGTCCCATGGTCCCCCTGTTTTTACTAGTTTTATAAATACGGAATATGTATATGCTCTTGATTGTGCAAGACCTTGAATAGGATCTATATTTTTTTGTTGAATTAGTGCAGCTTGTTTGCTTACGCTTTCCATACGAACTCTGTTACTTCTCATAAGGTTAGAGAAATCAGCTGTAATATTATAACCAGGTATACTATTAGATGGAGTACTATTTGATGGTTGCATAGAAAAACTTGCTAATTTATTTCTTTTTTTTACTAAATTAGATGAAATCCCAAGTTCATTTTCTTGTTGTAATGTTTCTCTTGCAATTTCTTGAGCTAACTTTTCTGCCTGTGCTTCTAATTCAGGTGGTAATTGGTAGTTTGCTACTTCCTGTAATTGTTTTTCTGTTATATTTTTTTCTAAGGATTCAGTTTCTGCGGAAACTGGTGTTAAGGCAAAACTACTAAAAAGAATAGTTGTTAAACTTAAGACTTTGACATATTTTTTCATAAATTTCCCCTTTAAAATTTCTTTATGTAGTAGATAATTTGTTAATCTATCTAAATATTATTCTTAAATCTATTATTCAGCTAAAGAACCATCTGGATTGAAATAATATTTTTTATCATTAATATATTTCTCTCCTGTTACCATATCTCCATGTGGCATGAAATAATACCATTTATCGTTAATCAATTTCCAATCAAATGACATAGCTCCATCTTGTTCTAAATAATACCAATTCCCTTCGAAAAATTGCCAGCCAACTAACATAGCTCCAGATTGATCTATTAAATACCATTTATCTTTAATAAATCGTTTTCCTGGTTTTTCCATGTTTCCGTTATATTCATCGAAATAATACCATTTATTATCGATTAACTGCCATTTTTTTAACCTTACTCCTTGATTACTACCTGGTTTAGGATCTAAGTAGTACCATTTTCCGTTACTTTGAAACCATCCAGTTTTCATAGCGCCGCTTGATGGATCAAGGTAATACCAAATTCCCTTGACTTCAACCCATCCGGTTTTCATAGCGCCGCTTGATGGATCAAGGTAATACCAATTTCCTTGATCTTCAATCCATTTGGTTTTCATAATGCCTGATGGATCAAGGTAATACCAATTTCCTTGATCTTGGAACCATCCAGTTTTTAGTGTCCCAGAGTTTTCTATATATCTCCATTTTTCATTAAAATCAGTAACCCAACCTTTTGCAGCTGGATTTATAGTTGTATATCCCCATATATATTTGGAGCTTTCATTAAAGTTATAATATGTATCTATTGGAGTTCCTGGCCAAGTATCTCGAAGAATTATGTCTTTAAAATCTTCATTTAATTCAGAAATATAGAATTGTTGATATCCTACTCCAGCTAATGCATGGTTCTCGTAAAATGGATGATTTACAAGGGTTATTAGAACTGGTCTATTTGTATCTATTTCTTTTACATACTTATCATATGTTGGTTTTTCGTCTGTAACAATTTCTGGATAATATCCACGTTCATTCCAGTATTTTTTAATCCCTGGTATATAATCACTTACTGATGTAGCACCCTTTTTATCTGTTTTTACATCGTTTCCAATATTGTCTATTAATGTATTAGTAGTTTCATTATCTTTTACTAAATTATTATATCCATGTTTATCCCAATAACCTATTACATTAGCGATTGAAGTTGGTGAACATCCTCTATACCATTGATAGTCTGGGACATCATTGATTATTTTACGTTTTTCATTATCTGAAATATTTTCTGCTTTTAAAGAGGCATAGAAAGTATTTTTAGAGACATTTTGTTTATTTCCTTCTACATTTACATGTTTTTTTATTTCTTCAATATTATACTTATTTTTATTTTCTTGTGTTGATTGTTGTAAAAGTCCTGTGTAAATAGTTTTCCCTTCTTTTACAGTTGTATAAGGATTAGAACCTTCTCTTGTAGATTCTATAATCGAAGGTTGGTTTTGATTACTATTTGCAATAATATATCCAAGGTTTTTATTGTCCTTTTTGACTTGAAATAAATATCCTTTAATATTTCCTTCTAAGTCATATAAAATTGTATTCTCACTAAAATAAGCATCTTTCCATTCGGGATAAGAACGTTTACTAATGTTTTTAAGGTATGTTTCCGCTTTAGTTTGGGCTTCTTGTGTAGTAACTATTTGTGTAGACGTTTCCTCTGCATTAGAGCTAGTAGGATGATTTAAAAATAATCCAAATGAGAGAATACAAGTAGAAATGTAAAATGTAGTTTTTTTCATAAAGATTCCTCTTTTTCAATTTATTTACTTATTAACAAACAACATTACGAATATATCATATTTGTATTGATAAATATATAAATATTTAAAAGTGTTGGCAGTTGATAAAAAAGATGATTTAGGAATTAACTGCTTTTTTATTTAAAGTTGTTAATTTTAGCTCAATCATATGTAAAAGATATCTAAAATATTATCCTTTTCTTCTTTATTGATTCCAATATATTTGAGTGTAATTTGTGGTGTACTATGATTGAATATTTCTTGCAACATGGCTACATCTTTTGTTTTTATGGGTTGGACATCAATGAGATGTTGTCTTTTATTCATAGATCCTTTACCTCTTTATTTATAATGTTTTGAATGTATACTTTTGTTGTTAATTTTAAGGATATCAGTGGATTTGGCGTGAATTCAATGTTTTCAGGAGTTTGAATGTAAACAAATATTTAAAAGTTTACATTCAGTAGTAACAAAAAAGTCCCTTAATAATGCTAAAGGGACTTTGCTCACACAAATGATCTGCACATCAATTCATCTTTGATATACAGATCATTTGTATGATAATTTTTATAAATAATTGCGGAATAATGAATTTACATTACTGCTTTTAAAAGTTCTTGTACAAATGGAATGATTCCACCTACAAATTTTAAAACTGCCATTGCGATTGCCATGTTATTTCCTCCTCTTTTTTCGTATTAAGGTATGATAATCTTTATAAATAATTGCGGAATAATGAACTTACATTACTGCTTTTAAAAGTTCTGCTACTAATGGAAGTACTCCACCTACAAATGATAAAACTGCCATTGCGATTGTCATATTATTTCCTCCTCTTTTTTCGTATTAAGGTATAATAATTTTTATAAATAATTGCTAAATAGTAAACTTACATAAATGCTTTTAAAAGTTCTTGAACTAATGGAAGTGCTCCACCTACAAATTTTAAAACTGTCATTGCGATTGCCATATTATTTCCTCCTCTGTTGTTGATGCTAAGATGTGATTTATCTTTATGCTTTTATTATAGTAAGCGCTTACATTTATATCAATATATTTTTATATGCAATATTACATATTGACGGGTTAATGAAATATCACATTTTCGCATTAAGGAATCCTATGTTTTTAGGATTCTTTTTTAGTTTCTGATAATATTGTTTTAGTTGAATATAGATTTAAGTGATTTAGCAAGAATTTAAATATGTGAACCATTAGTTTACATCTATTAGACTAATGGTTTCTTTATTGATTATGGTTTTATATGTAATGATTTCTTAGAGGTGAATAATATGAATTTAGGTTCGCAATTGAAAAAGTTTCGTGAATCAAAAAACTTTTCACAAGAAGATGTAGCTCGCAAGGTTGGAGTGACTAGACAAGCTGTTTATAAATGGGAGAGCAATAAAAGTTATCCTGATATTGATAATTTGATTTTACTTAGTGAATTGTATGAAGTAACAATTGATGAGTTAATAAAGGGATCAGAGGATGTTAGAGGGGAGTTAGATAAAAAAGATAAAGATGAATGTGAGGACGATGATGATGAAAATGATTTTGGCTTTTTTATAGGTATTGCTCTTATATTTATAGGGATATTTATTGGCATTGAAGGAATTTCTTTATTTATAACTATATTGGGAATGCTGATAATGGTATTTTATAGTGATGTAAAAAAAGCGATCATTAATGAATTTAGAATAAAAAGAAGACCGAACTAGATTGTTTTTCTAGTTTAATCTTCTTTTTATTTGCTGAAAATCGAGCGAAGCGACAACCGTTTTAGGACGATAAAATGAAATTTCGAGACAGAAAAAACGGTAAAGGTTGTAGGGATCTCCTACTAATTCAAAAATATCGTTTTTGGTGTGTGTGATCATACACACGTAGCTTGCCTAATTATTTAGAAATCAACAGCATGAGTCAAAATGCTAGAAAAGGTGCTTGGATTAATAATTGGTTAGATGTGGTCAAATATGGGGTAGGAAAGGCTGTATTTGTTGTTCCGGTTTATATTAGTATAAAATCTTTGTTGAATTTTGTTGGGATTTCAATACCTTAAGAGACAGGAAAAACTTTTATGTAGAAATTTGTGGTAGAATAAAAAAAAGAAACCTTGCGGTAACAAGGTTTCTTTTCAAAAAATCCTAGACAGGAATAATTTAATCTATGTGTATTTTAACATGAAATTTGTATTTTGAAAATGGAATATGTATACACTTTTTAGTTTCTCGTTTTTCTGTTTAGGAAGTAGGAGGAGAAACAGTGAGTAAAGTAGTAGATTTTGGACAAGCTGAAAAAAAAGCTAAAGCAAGAGATAGTAAGATTGATAGTATTTATGATCAGTTGCAAACTGGTGGGTATTCAGAAGAAGAAAGAGCTATGCTTTTACAGATGTTAAGTAAAATGTCTGGTGGGGAAGAATATTTCATAGGTAAAAAGAAAAAGCCTACAGATCGGGTGAGATTTGTGCAAATTATAATGGATAATATAGATTATTTGATTGAAATAGGTTATTTAAGTAGTAAGGAAGAAGCTTTTTTATTCAAATTAACTTCATCTGTAGAATTTAAAACTAATGTTCTTGTAGAACGTGAGACAAATAATCCAGCATCGCCTAC
Source organism: Bacillus sp. IT-79MI2 (assembly GCF_949768135.1). Classification (NCBI taxonomy): domain Bacteria; kingdom Bacillati; phylum Bacillota; class Bacilli; order Caryophanales; family Bacillaceae; genus Bacillus; species Bacillus sp. IT-79MI2. The sequence continues at coordinate 7,347 of NZ_CATKPV010000090.1, forward strand.
ATATCTAGCTGAAAAGTTTAAAATGACTCGTCAAAGTATTTCTAGTGTTATGAATGGTTTATTAAAAAAGGGAGTATTAGCAGTTGCACAATCAGGTGTTACAACTGAAGATGGACGGGTTTGTACTAGTCGTACATGGTTTGTAAATCCAAATATTATGTGTTGCTCTCCTAAAGATGGAATAGATAAAGCAACTCAACATATTTTTAGAGATTCATTAAGAAATTTTAAAGTCGAAGATCAAGGAAAGAAAAAACACAAACTACCTATTTATTTATTTTAAAAGAATGCAAAAAAAATCTTGCGTTCTTTTTTTTTATGTCATTTACCTTTTTTTAGGTGTCACTTTTTTTTGACACCGGTGTCACTTTTTTTTGACACCTTATCTTCTATAAACCCTTGCCATTACTGACTTTCTTCACTTTGCTCTTCTCACTCTTATATATAGAGCTAAAAGTTCCGCAAGGAACGGGTCGTATTTTCTTTCGTTTTACTACAGAAAATCTCCACCCTTTTCGCTTTGCTACATCCTTGCGGAACTTTTTTCGGCTCGAGTTTGGATATCACCAAGCCGATACATCCAAAAGCAACTACTAGGGATCATCGGCTTGAATTTGCTATTATACGAGCCGAACCGCTAGTAATTCGATTTAAAATTTCACTTACCAAATTGATAGAATACGTTATATGTGGGGTTTCGTCCCCACACGACGAACCAGCCTCAACCCCAAAAGCAAACGAAAACCCTTATTTAAACCTGTTTATTTTGCTTTTTAAGCGTCCATTTTCATTTTTACAGCAAATAGTATTATTTTAGATCCATATTCTTTAAAACGGATTTTGAAGCGTCTGAATGATATCTCACATTTTGTTGTTTTCTGTTTTAAATTATAATCTTGTGTTTACTTATTTTCGATGGATCTCTTTTAGTATTCTAAAGTAATGTTTGATTACAATTTATAAAAAAAATGTTGTCTACAGCAGGTACACATTTGATGCTATGAAGAGTACCTTGTGTACACCTCGACTCTACTTTTAACGAAAAATACGTGTAATTGGAAAATTTTGAGTCGACCGTGAGTGCACATCCTGGAAATTTTCGTGTACCCACGTTTAAGCTAGGCTCTGCCTAGCCCCAACCCCTAGTTGGGCCCAAAAACCCCTTATGCTCTTCTCTCTTTTTTGATTCAGAATTTCCAATTTTATAAAATGACTTGCCTTTTGATAGAGTTTTATTATGTTAAAAAAACAAAAATATGATTTTAATTGTGGTTTATTGCAAGGTTATTAGAAAAAAATTGTGGCGCGGCCATGGTCTTCGCTATATGGATTAAATAATGATTTGTTAAAAAGAAAATGAAGTATGACTTAGAGATGTGAAGGACTCCATTATTTTTATATGACAGAAGGATATAAACCTTAGTAAAATGAATTAGTAAAAACCTAGGTTTTATACCTAGGTATCAAGGTTGATTTTTTTGAAAATAACCCTTGATATTTAAAAAACTTAGGTTTTTATCTAGGTTTTAAAGGTGGGTAAAAAGATGGATAAAAGTGAAAACCTAGGTAAAGAAAAACCAGGTTATATAGCGATGACTGTTAAAGAAGTTGCATTGTGTTTAGATGAATCACCAAATGTTATAAGAAATTGGATGAAAGAATTAAGGACGTATATTTCTTTAGAGAAAAATGAATCAGGCTATAATGTTTTTAATGAGAAAGCTCTTGAGCAAATGAAGATGGTTAAACAA
>NZ_CATKPV010000091.1:0-7987 GCF_949768135.1 Bacillus sp. IT-79MI2
AAATTATCATATCTTAATACGAAAAAAGAGGAGGAAATAATATGACAATCGCAACGGCAGTTTTATCATTCTTAGGTGGAATCATCCCATTAGTAGGAGAGCTTTTAAAAGCAGTAATGTAAGTTCATTATTCCGCAATTATTTATAAAAATTATCATACAAATGATCTGTATATCAAAGATGAATTGATGTGCAGATCATTTGTGTGAGCAAAGTCCCTTTAGCATTATGAAGGGACTTTTTTAAATTTCTACATACTTGAGGTTCCGTCACATCAACATCAAGTTAAAGCACTTTTAAAAATTAGTTTACTTTCAAAAAAATGATTTCATTAGTCTTATCCGGCTGTACCCCGATTCGGCAGGCCGAATACAGACCTTGGGCTTTGCCCAAACCCACTGGGGAACTCTTCCCCAGGCCCCCTTCTAAAAAAAACAAAAACGTGGAATAAATAGCTGTTCTCCAGTGAACGCTTCGTTTCCTTACATATTTGTAAGCTTTTTGTCATGTATTTAGATAGTAACGAATGTATAACAATATTATATTTAATGAGCAGTATTAATAGTGTACATAAAGAAATCATTTAAATATGGAGGTTTTAAAATGAAAAAATATATTTTAACTTTACTATCTTTACTTATAGGAATCGGGTGTTTAGTTAGCCAAAATATCATCGGATCTACAGTTGCACCAAATGGTACTCTTATCGAAACATTTTATCTAATACCAATCGGTTTTTCATTTATAGCATTAGCTTTAATTAGTAGCGCATTTATTGGGTTCAGAAAACCGATAAACCAATAATAACATTTGACTGGAAGTCCAATACTCATATATTAGTAAAAGTAGAGTGGTTCAACTCGGAGGAAGGCACCTTAGGGTGTCTTTTCTTTATGGTGTCCTGCCGATAAAACACGGATATCGTATACAATCCGAGTTTTGTTGATGGCACCCCATGCCCATCAAGCTAACATTTTGAAGGGCCCCAAAAACGAAAAAAATGAACTTTGTTGCTATAAAAGGCACAAAATTTTCGTTTTGGGGGTATTATGTGATCTTAAGTTGATGGAGATGTGGTAATACCCATCTTTAGATAAACAGATCCTTTTTTTTAATAGGTATTCTTCTACTTCTTAATTAAGAAATAGTTAAGAAATAGTTAAACCCCATTTAAAAATTTTTTCCCATAATAAAATTATAGACACACAAGAAAGTTGGTATTTTCACATGAGTACAATAATAAAAACCGTAAATTTAACGAAGTTATATGGTAACCAGAAATCAGTTGATAACTTGAATTTAAATGTACATCAGGGACAGATTTATGGATTTATTGGCCGAAATGGTGCGGGTAAAACAACTACTATCCGAATGTTATTAGGATTAATAAAACCTACAAGTGGAAAAATCGAAATATTCGGTGAAGATTTAGCGAAAAATCAGAAGGAAATTTTAAGAAGAATAGGTTCAATTGTTGAAGTTCCTGGTTTTTATGAAAATCTAACCGCAAAGGAGAATTTATTAATTAATGCTAAAATTATCGGATTGCATAAGAAAAATGCGATTGAAGAGGTATTAGAAATTGTGGGACTACAACATGAAACGAAAAAACGGGTAGGAAAATACTCTTTAGGAATGAAGCAACGGTTGGGAATTGCAAGATCTCTTCTCAATTATCCTGAATTATTAATATTAGATGAACCGACTAACGGCTTAGACCCAATTGGTATTAAAGAAATGCGAAAGCTAATTAAATCTTTAGCGATGGAAAGAAATATAACGATATTAATTTCTAGCCACATTTTAGCTGAAATCGAACAATTAGTCGATTATATGGGGATTATTCACGAAGGAAAACTATTAGAGGAAGTTGCTCTTGATACACTTCGAAAAACAAATCGTCAATACTTAGAATTCCAAGTAAATAATGACAATAAAGCTGCGATGCTGTTAGAAAGTCAATTTCATATCTCAGATTATGAGGTTCATAATGAAGGAAACATTCGTATCTATTCTCATTTTGGGCAACAAGGAAAGATTAATAAAGCGTTTGTCCAAAACGATATTGAAGTATTAAAAATTATGATGAGCGAGGATAAATTGGAAGATTACTTCACCAAATTGGTTGGGGATGGAACAATTGGTTAATTTATTATACACAGAACTATTAAAATTAAAACGGTCTTATATGCTTTTGATTAGTATTATGGGGGCAACGGTAGCACCTTTTATGGTAGTAGTAGCTTCATATATAAGCATAAAAACAAAACATCCTACTCCAACTATTGTGTTTGAACAACTGTTTAATGAAGTCACTTTGTATACTGTTGTAGTGATTGGAGTCCCCCTATTTGGAGTCATCACCGCTTATCTTTTTAATCGTGAATATGCAGAAGACACATTAAAAAATTTATTAACTATTCCTGTATCACGCATTAAATTCCTTATAAGCAAATTAATAGTCTTATTCTTATGGATTATGCTCTTAATTTTGGTTGCTTGGGGACTAACTGTCATTTTCGGTCTATTAGGACAGTTTAAAGGTCTTAATTCATTATTATTAATAAATTCCTTAAAACGACTTCTTATAGGTGGGGCATTTCTTTTTATTCTATCAACACCAGCCATATTTATAACAATTGTATTAAAGAGTTATGTACCAACTATGGTATTTACGATTGTAATAGTCTTATTAAACTTAATGACGACAAATTCAAAACATAGAGGATTGTTTCCATGGCAAGCAGCAGGAGATATTTCAAGAAATACGCTTCTTCCCACTTACCCTCCCGAATATTCCTATATTGTTATTTTTGCAACATCTTTCATTGGATTAATAGCAGTAATTACATATTTTAAAAGGGTAGATATTCACTGAGGAATGTAATATTTGAAACTACCTAAGGTTTGAAAAACAACGAAAAACTATAGAAATATACGCAATTAAGGAGAGATTTGAAAATGTCTTTTTCTCAATTAAATATTGATGCTTTTCGAGCTATCAATGATTTAGGTAAACAATATTCGTTTCTAAACTCAACCATGATATTTTTGGCAGAATATATGGTGTATTTCTTAGCTTTAATTATTGTAGTGTATTGGTTTACTCGATCTAATCAAAATAGAATGATGATTGTTCAAGCGATGATTGCTTTTGTGACTGCTGAGATAATTGGAAAACTCGCAGGAAAATTTCATTTGAATTATCAACCATTTGCAGTATTACCTGATGTTAATAAACTTGTCGATCATGCAGTAGATAATTCATTTCCTAGTGACCATACGATTCTATTTTTTTCAATTTGCTTTTCATTTTGGCTTGTTCGTAAAAAGGCTGGATGGTTATGGCTTGTGCTTGCATTCTGTGTAGCTATCTCTCGTATCTGGGTAGGCGTTCATTATCCTTTCGATGTCGTAACGGGGGCTTTATTAGGAAGTATTTCAGCATTATTTTCGTATTGGTTAACACCGAAAATTACATTTATCAAAGAATTACTTAAACTTTATGAAAAAATGGAGCAAAATGTCTTACCATCCAAAAACAAATCGAAAGACTTTTAAGTATATGTAATTGTAAAAAGAATTGCACATTATAAAAATCTAAAATAAATAAAGTAGGATATTGAAGAGTAAACATACGATAATGGTATATGATTCAGGATTCAGTCATCAGCAAAGATTATGTAAAAAATTAGCCGATTCCCTGTACGTTAAGGAATCGGCTAATTTTCGTCCAAATTGTGTCTAAACGTACATTGATTAGAGTATTATGAAGAGAGGACTGTTCGTTCAATATAGGGACGAATATCCTCTCTTTTTATAGATGTTAGAAATATAAACAGTAGCTTACATATTTAGTCTAGTTCGTATATTATGTAGCTACAACGCCGTCTCAAGAAGTTGGAAGGTGGGAACAGGCAATTACGTGAGCAATTAAAGATTGCTTACGCAGATATTTATAAGGGTTCTGTTGCAAAGTTTCCGAAGACATAAAGAGATGGGGAATATTGCGGACCAGTTTTATGAAACTATTAATAATTCATGTAATGCGTTATACGTCGAAAAAACGAAGTTTGGTTGAAGACTTCGCTTTTGCTTGTATATGGCATGAACAGTTTCTATACCTTTGAGGCATGGCGAAGACTTTGAAAGCCTAAGGAACGGGAAAATCGACGTTTCACATGTCGATGATCTTGCTCGATGATATTATTGAGGTACTTTATTGTACGATGAAAGGTATTTTTGTAAAGACCTATCTCCTTTAATTTTTTGAATGCGGAAGCTAAAGAAGGAGCCTTATCTGTCGTCAGAACCGTTGGTTCTCCAAAAGTTCGAGCTAGTTTTTTCATAAAAGCATATGCTGCTTGTGTGTCTCGTTTTTGACGAAGTTGAATATCAAGTGTTTGTCCCTCTTTATCAATTGCTCGATATAAATAACACCATTTTCCTTTGACTTTTATATAGGTTTCATCTAGTTTCCAAGATAAGTGTACGTGCTTCTTTTTCTTCTTCCATATTTGATAGATCAAGTTACCATATTCATGAACCCAGCGCATGATGGTTGTAGGATGAACTGAAACACCACGTTCTTTTAAGATTTCAGATACATCACGATAGCTTAAAGAAAAACGGCAGTAGTAGCCGACAGCTACTAAAATAATATCTTTTTTGAATTGTTTTCCTTTAAAATATCTCATCTGTGATTCTCCTCGTTTTCTTTTCCGAAAGTGTAGCTTAGTTTAGAAAACTTTGCAACAGAACCAAAGGAAATATGTCAGATTACAGGAGTGAGTCAGGCCGCTCTATATCGTAGATTAAAAGATCTTGAATAAAGTTCTTTTTTAGATTTGTAATTAAATTCCAGAGTGTCCCATCATACCCTGAATCGTTTCCGTACCCCCATTACAAAGAAAAAGACTCCTCAATTCGAAGCCTTTTTTAGCTGCTATAAAAGTATGGGTATACTATTTGAAAAGTAATAATTTAGGATTCATGCACATATAGGATAATTTTTTTCGAATTTATAGTCGTTCTAAAAATTATATAGCTTTAATGACAAATTGAGATTGAGGTATATATAATAATTGAGCTGTTAAGGAAGTTGTTGTGTTAGCAAAAGGCAATGATTCCTTATAAGGAAATTTATTATACACTATTTCATTAATCTCAAAAGTCTTATACAATTTTTTAAGGATTTTTTGAGAAATTTTATTTGTACAAGCAGCAATAAAATCAAAATCTCTTGTACTTATTTCTTGAATAGCATGTGAAATAAGAGTAGTGACTACCCCACTGCCCATCCAATCTGGATGACAAGCGCCCATATCTAGATAGACTAATCTTTCTTTATCTAAATTTGAAAACTCAATTGATTCCGTCTCTAAAGTATCTAAGAGTAGAAAAATGGGATCCATTTGTGGACACAGTTCACTCGCTTTATCTTTATCTATTAATGGTTGGGTTACTTTTCTTGTTAAAAGAACACCAACAATTTGAAAGTTTTCTATTGCTACAAATGACATAGATTGAGATACAGCTTGTTTTACCATTTCCTCGCACATTTTGTGAAAAGGAGCAAAAGGAATTTGTAAACTGCTTACAAGAGGTTCGTTATTCACAAAAGAATGTGCAATTAAATGTGCTGCATCTTTCACGTGGTGTGTATCTAGTAGCTCTATATTCATATATTTTTCCTCATTTCTTAATATAGATAGTGATTAAAAGGGATTGAAAATTTTATTTAATGTAGTTAAGTTTAAATATTAAAGCGCTAACAAATAAGGTTATTAAACATATGAATAAATCTGTTTAGTAGCAATCGATACATGTTTATGAAGAAATGCTACAATCTCATCTAAACATTCAACATTTGTATATGGCGAGATAGAAAAGAATTTTAATGTAGAAATTGGTTTTCTATCACAACTGTTTATTACATCTACTACACAAGAACGAGTTGTATCGCCAAAGAATATTTGATCACGATTTTTTCCTAGGTAATTAAATAGTTCTATATTTAACCGATTTGTATCCTCAATCTCTTCTTGTGTTGCGAGACCTGTACGCTCCTTTTCCCAATTTACCTGGCCATCTCCATTCATATAGAAACGAAATGTTGTAATTGGTCCATAAGTAAAATCATTTGTTATTGCTATTTGAGGAAGAGCCTTGCGCAATTTCTCCCTAAATAATAGATTTACACGAACATAATTTGCTAATAATTTTTGATATCCTTCAATTCCAAAGGCTAATAAATTTATATACATCGGAATAGAACTACCAGCTCGTGAACATTCTAAGGTATAGCCTGTATGATAACTGCCATATGATCTATTACCAAGATAAGGTGTGTCATTTTGTTCGATGTCCATAAGTTGTAAGTCAGTATGATTTTTCACGATTAAAATACTTGAAGTATAAGGTGTTTGTCCTAATTTATGAAAATCAAAACATACACTATCTGCAAGAGACATATATTGCATTTTCCCTTGAACGAGTTGTAAGGCATCTTTCACATTAGGTTCAAATGAAAGTGGATTTTCTTCAAAGTTATAATTATTAAAGAAACCATAGAATCCGCCCATTGCAGAATCTGCATGAATATAAATAGGTTTTAATTTATATTTTTTCTGTATTGATTCAGCACTATCTTTAATTTTTTCTATATCATCAATTGTAAATGTATCTGTTGACCCCATAGTAGCTAGAATATAAAGGGGGATACCTCCGTTTTCAATAACATTTATCATTTTATCCTCTAAATCTTCTATATCCATAGAATTTGTATAAGGGTCAGTTTTCACTTTAATTAGGTGATTTGTCCCAATGCCAGTTGCTTCAGCTGACTTTAATAAACTATAGTGTGCATTTTCAGAAGCAAAGCAATATACATTTTGTGGAACACCGTGTTCCTTTGCTAATGGAAATTGTTTAGCAATTGCTAAACGTAAGCTTGAAAATACACATCCTTGTCCACCCCATGTTGTATAACCACCGCTATTATGCGGATTATAACCGATCAGTTTTGAAAGCATGGATACAACTTTTACTTCTGCTTCAGCTGCCCCAGGACCATATACATCCCAAACGCCATTACCATTTAAAAGCGCCATGGTTATTGTACCTAATAGTGATGGAATACTTGGTAGTGGTACAGCGTTAGACAAATAATATTTATTTGGATAAGGATGACCATTCATAAATTGGTTTAGTTCTTCCATAACCTCAGACATAACAATTCCAGCCAGTGGTATATGACTTTGGTGAATTAAGTTATTGTAATATCCATCTGATTTTTCCTCACAGTTACCTAAAGATGCTCGGTCTTCATTTTTTAATCGGCTAAGATTTTCAACTATTTTCTGCATAGATTCTAAAAAAAGTTTTTGTTTTTTTTCATTTCCATCAGCGCTCGGAAATAGATTCAAAATATCTTGCATGTGGTCACTTCTCCTTGTGAAAATATGGATTTTTATTTTACCTAGTTAAATATACGAGTGAAATGATTTGTGTTTATCCTTTAGAATGTGTATGAATCAGGAGCTATTTAGAAAAAAATGTAATTCCATAGAAAATTATATGAATTCTGGAATTTAAAGTAAAGGGAAAATTTTTTGATTAATTTTAAAAAGTAATTGCGATATAATGAAGTTGCTAAAAATTTTTCTGAATTAATTATTTATTCTTCAGTATTACAAACTTCATTAAATTTAAATTGTGCCCTAGCAGATATTCAAATAACGTAATAGATATTTGAATATAATGAAAAACGCCTTATAATGTAGTTTAAGGTTCTGTTGCAAAGTTTCCGAAGACATAAAGAGATGGGGAATATTGTGGGCCAGTTTTATGAAACTATTAATAATTCATGTAATGCGTTATAGGGGTCACCATACATATCCATCAACTTAAGATTTTGAAATACCCCAAGAACGAAAATTTTGTGCATTATGCTTGTTTTTATTGTTTTGAGGTAACCCGTTCTATT
>NZ_CATKPV010000092.1:0-7525 GCF_949768135.1 Bacillus sp. IT-79MI2
TTTGCGACTCCCTTATGTTAACACTTTCATGTTTCAATGTCAACTAAGTTTTTCATTTCGTTTGTCGCGTTTTGCGTTTTTTCTATCGGCGACTCGTATAATATTACACTTCAATATACTAATCGTCAATACCTTTTTTAAATATATTTAATTCACTCTTTTTGCATCAATGTATTATGAGAAAAAACGCATTGAAATTTCAATAGATAGAAACAAGAGCGTCCCTTTATCTAGTAATCTATTTCTCCAGGTAACTTTCAAGTTCATTACTCATTTCTCTATTTTAGAAGACATTCAAAATTATATACTTCCGTTTCACAACACTCTTATTCAAACTATCTTTGGGGAGTTCCCCTTATATTCAATCACTCCTAATCTCCCTCTTCTCGATTCCATACATCCTATTCCTTTCATCAAAACTAATAACCTTATTTTAACAATCAATAGTATATAATTAGATAGTTATTGTATTTTTTTATTACCGAGCCATACTACAACCTTTGTTTATACAAATTATACTATTAATAAAACTCTATTAGAAGCAGGTGACAATATGGAAGATATCCGTGTACTTATAGCAGACGATGAAAAAGAAATACGAGATTTATTAAAAAAATATCTAGAACGAGAATTATATACAGTAGATATCGCTATAAATGGCGCAGAAGCACTTCATTTATTTAATCAAAATAAATATAATCTGATCATACTAGATCTCATGATGCCTAAGATTGATGGTATCGAAGTATGTAGAAGACTTAGGGATAAAACAAACATCCCAATATTAATGCTTACTGCTAAAGATCATGAAGTGGATAAAGTTTTAGGTCTCAGCATAGGGGCAGACGATTACATCACAAAACCTTTTAGTATTCATGAAGTGGTCGCTAGAGTAAAAGCTCTTATGAGGCGTTTTTTCGTGTTAGGGAGTAACACTAGCACGCAGGACAAAACACTCCTAACATTTAAAGGGCTAACAATTGATGTGAAAAAGTACACAGTTAACGTAGATGGCGCAGAAATCTCTTTAACTGGAAAAGAATTAGAATTATTAAAGTTTTTTGCTTTAAACCCTGAACAAGTTTTTACAAAAACACAACTCTTCCGTAATGTTTGGGATAGTAATTATATAGAAGATGATAATACCATTATGGTGCACATTCGAAAGCTTAGAAAGAAAATCGAGGCTGACCCTTCCAATCCTAAATTCATCCAAACCGTCTGGGGCATCGGTTATAAATTTGTAGGTGAGAAGCATGAAGAATGATAAAGTTCTGTATCTTCTTCTATTGCAACTTTTAGCAATCACGGCACTCCTATCTATAGATATAAGTAACAATCAATTAGAAACAGGAAGATTAGCTTTATTTATTGCACTCTTCATTATGACAATCAGTCTTTTCTTTATAAGACTTCATTTTATCGAAAATCGAAAATCCATGGTTACCGGATTAAAACGTGCTATCAAGGGAAGTACACATGCTAGACTCTATACAAATAACGATCATTCATTGGATGAAGTAATTTTTTCTACAAATGAATTAATAACCGCGCTAGAAAAAGTACAAATTGAAGCTGTAAAATCTCATGAATCTAGAAAACAGCTCCTATCTAGTATTTCGCATGATATCCGGACACCCCTTACTTCTATTATTGGCTATGTTGATGCTTTAAAAGATGATATTGCTACTTCAGAAGAAGAGAAACGAGAATATCTTGAAATTATTTCAAAGAAATCAAGCAACTTAAAACAATTAGTTGATGAAATATTTAATATGGCCAAGCTAGATGCAGATGAATTTCCATTGAAGGAAGAGCCTCTCAATTTTGCTGAAATTGCTAGAGAATCTTTAATTGAATTTTTACCTGAACTAACAAAACATGATTTAGAGTTACAAGTTAGCATCCCAGAAACACCTTGTCCCGTTACAGCAGATTATCTTAGCCTTATACGAGTTATAGGTAACCTCATGAAAAATGCTATATATTACGGAAAATCCGGAAAGATAATAGGAATAAAACTCTTAGAGACCACTAATGAATATCAGCTGCTTATTTGGGATAAAGGACCTGGAATTTCAAAACATGATTTAAATAACGTATTTGAGAGAATGTACCGAAGTGAACAATCAAGGAACCATTCTCATGGTGGGAGTGGTCTAGGACTCGCTATCGCTAAAGCTCTCGTAGAAAAAAACGGCGGGAAAATATGGGTAGAAAGTATTCCGTGGGAAAGAACCACCTTTGGATTTTCTATCCCAAAACAAACCATTTTTAAGAAACAGTTAAGAAATGATTAAGTAGCAGTTAAATCCTCCTTTTTATCATGTAATTAAGAGCTTATTTATGGAAAGCAGGTGTTTCAGAGTGAATGCAATTATAAAGACAACAAATCTCACTAAGATTTATGACAAACAAAAATCAGTAGATAATCTAAATATAACTGTAAACCAAGGAGAGATTTACGGATTTATCGGGCGAAATGGTGCTGGTAAAACGACTACAATTCGAATGCTACTGGGATTAATAAAACCTACAAGCGGAAAAATCGAAATATTCGGAGAGGATTTATCTCGGAATCAAAAAGAAATTTTAAGGAGAATCGGTTCTATCGTTGAAGTGCCAGGGTTCTATGAAAACCTAACTGCAAGAGAGAATCTATTAATTAATGCAAAGATAATCGGGGTTCATAAAAAGGATGCGATTGGAGAAGCACTAGAAATTGTAGGCTTGCAGCATGAAACAAAAAAGTTAGTAGGAAAATACTCTTTAGGGATGAAACAGCGTTTAGGAATTGCAAGAGCTCTTCTCCATTATCCCGAACTGTTAATATTAGATGAACCAACTAATGGTTTAGATCCAATTGGTATTAAAGAAATGCGAAAGCTCATTAAATCTTTAGCACAAGAAAGAAATATAACGATATTAATTTCCAGCCATATTTTAGCTGAAGTCGAACAGCTAGTCGATCATATGGGAATTATTCATGAAGGAAAGTTATTAAAGGAAATTGCTCTTGATACACTTCGAAAAACAAATCGAAAATACTTAGAATTCCAAGTAAATAACGATAACAAAGCTGTAATGCTTTTAGAAAATCAATTTCATATTTCGGATTATGAAGTGCATGATGAGGGTAACATTCGCGTCTATTCCCATTTTGGGCAACAAGGACAAATTAATAAAACATTTGTCCAAAACGATATCGAAGTATTAAAAATTATGATGAGCGAAGATAGATTAGAAGATTACTTCACCAAATTAGTTGGAGGTGGAACAATTGGTTAATCTACTATACACAGAATTATTAAAATTAAAACGTTCTAACATGTTCTTAATTAGTATTATTGGAGCAGCTGTGGCACCTTTTATGGTAGTAGTAGCGTCATATGTACACATAAAAACAAAAAATCCTAATCCAACTATACTATTTGATAGACTGTTCTCTGATGTCAATCTATATACTGTTTTAATAATCGGAATCCCCCTATACGGTGTAGTGACTGCTTATCTCTTTAACCGGGAATATACGGAAGATACATTAAAAAATCTATTAACCATTCCTGTATCACGTATTAACTTTATTATAAGTAAATTCATCCTCCTATTTGTTTGGATTATGATGCTAACTATAGTTGCTTGGGGACTAACTTTATTATTAGGATTATTAGGAAACTTCTCTGGCTTCAGTAGCTCATTACTTCTGCAATCTTTAATGAAATTTTTAATGTGCGGCGGATTTCTTTTTATTTTATCAACCCCTATTGTACTGCTAACCCTTGTAATGAAAACTTATGTTCCGCCTATTATATTAACAATCGTTATAACGATGATAAATGTTATGACTGCAAACTCAGAGCACAAAGATTTATTTCCTTGGGCAGCAACAATCGATATAGTAAATAACGAACTGCAACCAACATATCCTCCGGAATATTCATATATCATCATTGCAGCTACATCTATTATCGGCTTTATCACAACAATATTCTATTTTAAAAAGGTTGATATTCATTAATCTAAGTAGATAAATTAAGGGTTTTATTAGTAGATGCGTTGTGTACCACTTAAAATCAGGCTTTTATTCAAAGTTGTTCCCACACCTCTCTTTTGTCCCCCCTGATAATTTTGAGGTGTGGGTCTAATTTCCGGTTATTTAGATTAAACACTCCCTATAAAAGATTTCAACCACTTTGTCATCTATTATTACCTACGGACAGGAGCTATTAAAGATGAATAAAAAGAAGATACTCTACCATTACCTTTCTATCAGTTTTTTAATACTAGTCTTTCTTATCCCATTCTCACAAATTAGCTTTGCTGAAAGTGAACAAACTAAAGAACAACGCATACAACAAATTGACCAATTTATTAAAGAACAACAAGAGCTTAGTCAAATACCAGGAATATCAGTAGTCATTGTCGAAAAAGGAAAAACTGTATATCAAGAAGGATTTGGGTACGCAGATTTAAAAACCCAAAAGGTTGTAAATGAAGATACTTTATTTGAGCTAGCTTCAACAAGTAAAGCTTTTACAGGTTTAGCTATTTTACAATTAGAAAAAGAGGACTTACTAAAAAGAACTGACGATATCACAAAATTTTTACCATGGCTAAAATTAACTTATAACGATAAACCAGGAAATATTACTTTAAATCATTTGCTTTATCAAACTAGCGGAATACCTTCTACCACTATTAGCGATATTCCCATCAGTACAGAGAATGATGCACTAGAAGCAACCGTCAAAACATTACAACACACAAAATTGGATCATAAGCCAGGAAGCTCTTTTGAATACGCAACTATTAATTATGATATTTTAGGACTTGTAATTGAAAAAGTGACAAAAAAGCCATATGAAGTTTATATGAAGCAAAACATCTTAAATCAAATTGGAATGAAAAATTCATTAGTAGGTTACTTACAAGGACAATCCAATGAGATGGCTACTGGGTATAAATTAAGATTTATGAGACCATATGCATATACACAACCTATCTATCGTGGTAATACACCCGCAGGTTATGTTATCAGTAATACAAATGATTTAGCAAAATGGATGAATCTTCAATTAGGAACTGAAACAAACGATTCCATTGATCCACAACTAATTTCGGATTCACATATCCCTGATAAGACAGTGAAACCAGTTGCTAATAATAGCTACTATGCCAGCGGATGGGTTGTTTTACAAAAAGACAAAAAAATTGTATTCCATGATGGAGAAAATCCAAACTTTTCGTCTTTTATTATAATGCAACCGGATGAACAAACAGGCGTAGCGGTGTTAGCAAATATGAAAAGTACATTTACTACATCAATTGGTCAAGGTGTTATAGATCTCTGGAACGGAAAGAACATTTCCGGTACACAGCAAATAGATAGCTTTCAAAAGGTAGATAAAATAGCAACCATAATATTCATTGTGACAGCGTGCTTAAGTATATTATTTATAATTTTAACCATAAGACTTATAAGAAGGTTATTACAAAAACGCCGAAATTGGACTTTATTAAACAAAAAGAAATTCATATTATTTCTCATAAATATATGTGTCGTTGCAGGGGGACTACTATTCTTTTTAAAACTCCCCAAAATACTACTTGGAGTACCTTGGTCGTTTGTTACAGTATGGGCTCCCGTTACAGTTACACTAACAATGTATAGCTTTATAACAGTTATAATTTTATATTCCATCTATACAAATTTAATGTTTTTCACTAAGAAAAACGTCAATAGATTTCTTTCATAGATTTTCATTAACATTTGACATAGGAGTGAAATTATGAGCGATACAATTATTGCCTTCATACTCGGTATTGTAGAAGGACTAGCAGAATTCCTACCTATTTCTTCTACTGGGCATCTTATACTAGTCGGACACTTATTAGGTTTTGAAGGAGAAAGAGCAAAAACATTTGAGATTGTCATACAATTAGGAGCAATTTTAGCTATTGCTTTTTTATATCACAAACGCCTTGTTTCCTTATGTAACATTAAGCCTCTCTTGCAGAAAGAGAAAAAATTCAATGCACTACATGTTTTCCTAGGTGTATTCCCAGCTGTAGTTGTTGGCTTACTATTACATGATGTAATCAAAACATACTTATTTCAGCCATATACTGTCGTTATCGGACTTGTAGCAGGAGCTATTCTTATGATTTTTGCAGAAGTTAAAAAACCTGAAGCTACCTCTTATTCATTAGATGATTTAACGTATCGTCAAGCATTAACAATTGGATTATTTCAATGTTTAGCGGTATATCCTGGTTTTTCAAGAGCTGGATCCACAATGTCTGGAGGATTGTTAGCAAAAGTGAATTATAACGCTGCATCAGAATTTTCTTTTCTTATCGCTCTTCCCGTCATGGTTGGTGCAACCGGTCTAGACTTATTAAAAAGTTGGGAACATTTAAGTATAGATGATATTCCAATGTTTGCAGTAGGATTTATTACTTCTTTTGTAGTAGCAATGTTAGCAGTAGTAACGTTTCTAAAGCTACTCTCGAAAATAGGTTTAAAACCTTTTGCCTATTATCGCATTTTGTTAGCTATTGTATTTACTATATTCGTATTGCTCTAACTATAGAAAGATCACCTATAAAAACACTAACTAACCGATATTCCTATGGAAGAATCGGTTAGTTGAAATTATACGACCCTAACAGACATACCTTCTCCATTTTAAAAAAAGATATGCTAAACAAAATCTCCATAAAAAGCGTTGGTTTTATTACTCGAAATAAATTATCTAATCTTAAAAACTTAAGTAGTTGTTTAAAATAACTTGACTTATTAATTCTGAATATTCTTTAATGTTATTATAGAGGTTTATAGGAGAGATAGATGACCAGAACCTTATGACAATGAATTATGTATTTGAATATATAATAGAGAAATAGGTGAATGATACAAATGAACCAATTAGCACAAAAGTATTGGGATGAGTATTGGAAGGAAAGTGAAAAACCTCAATCTGTCAGCGCATGGCAGTTCGGAGCATCTCCTGATTATCTTGCTCAATTAGTAATTGATGGCGTGAAAACAGCAACATGCTCTGGTCATATCTTCTATGAACTAGACAATGAGCCACTTCCAGCAATAAATGATTATAGTATTATCTTAAATAGCCAGGATGAGCCTGTAGCCATTATTAAAACAATAGAAGTAACTGTAACACCAATGAATGAAGTGCCCGAAGAATTTGCCATTGCAGAAGGCGAAGGTGATCGAACTTATGACTACTGGAAAGATACCCACACAAAGTTCTTTACCAAAGAATTGAATGCACTTGGACATGAGTTTTCTGAAGATATGCTACTCGTTTGTGAACGTTTTAAACTCATTGATGTAAAAAAATAAACATACCCACTTTTCAAATACAAGGTCATCACCTATGATTCAAAAAAACGCATAGGTGATGACCTTATCTTATTATCTCTAATGAAGAAGAAAATTTATGAACAGCTATGAAGAAAAATAAAATAAATACTTAGGTACACAAAGCATTTATTTTATTAA
>NZ_CATKPV010000093.1:0-7241 GCF_949768135.1 Bacillus sp. IT-79MI2
CAAGATGGAATCCGCTTTAAAACAAGGATTCCATCTTGTCCTTGCTTTATTTTTCTATACACGATTTTATACATTACAGAGATATTAGGGTTTTTCAGGCTTACGAATGTCCTGTATTAGTACAAAAATCTGTATAGAATTCTGTATAAAAAAGCCTTGCTTATATGCAAGGCTTTTTCTATTTCCAAAATTGCCACCACTTTTTTTGTTGGGTGGCTGCAATCAATTTTTTAGTTTCCTGGTTTTCACGGATCATAGCCATTAGATTTTGATCACGTTCATCCATTCTTTGAATCACAGCTTTTTGAAAATCCTGTTGTTGTTTTTGCTGTTCAGCTTGTTGTTTAAGTAGTCCTTTTAGTTCTTCTAGTTGTTCGTTTTGGTTTTTATTAATCTGTTCAAGTTGTCCAAGCCGTTCATGCAACCCGTTCATAGTGTCCAAGATGTTCATAGATAAAGGTTCTACTCCATTATTATCTGCTGAGACAGTAATAATTAAGGGTACTCCACTTGCTTGTAATTTTTTATTAACTTCCTCTTCATTCATGTTATCGTTATACAACTTTTTTATCTGTTTTATGATTTTTACAGAATCAGAATGAATAAAATATTTGCTACGATTCCCTTGTTTTACTGTAAGGAATTGTTCATGTCTTCTTATATAGCGCTTTAATGTATTTTCAGATACATCAACCTTTTTAGCAAGATCATTTACGCTTATCCATTCTTGGTTGTTTTCCATCATGAACACCTCCAGTCTGTTCAAATGTCCATCTATCTTCCATCCATCTATACTAAAAAATTCTATATATATCAAGCAATTACCTGTGAACCGTTCATTCTGTTCAAGCAATCTGTCCATTCTGTTCACATAAAAATATACACATGCTATTCTCATAAAAGAATAAGAAAGAAGAATAAGATATATTGGGAATCCCTATAAAAGACTTCATTTTCTGTCCAAATGTACTAAAGGAATTTTTGTTATTTGTTTCAACTCTTTTTCAAATCAGTCTTGTGTCGAATAAGGTACGATTTGGCTGGTATAGAATAAAAAGGTTATCAAATGCCGAACGAAACTCTCAGCAGATGATAACCTTTTGGGGTAGCTTATCAATGATTTCAATAGCTACTCTTGCAAATACATTATTGCGCGGTTCCAAATACATTGAGTTCAGCCGCACTTGTCCATGGATTATTGTTTACCTCGCTTAAGGCACGCAGTTTAATATAGCGACCTGTCTTGGTTGCAAAGCTGACTTCTTTCAAAGTGGTATCATTTGTAAAGGTACCTGTAGCTACAGCTGTTCCCCAATTCACTCCATCACTGCTGACGTAGAACTCATAGCCCTTAATTGTTCCGTTCACTTGGCCGTCTTGTCTTGGCAGGTAGCTGAATTTGGAGAGGCTATAATTTGCACCTAAATCAATTTGAATCTCGTGCGGCATTGGAGCTAAGGGGCTCGTGTTCGTATGCCAATACGTGTCTTTTTTTCCATCAAAGGCATACGTGCCCGGATTGTATAAACTATAGCTGTCTACATAGTTTAGTTTCCAATTTGTTTGCGGAATCCAATTAGCTTCTTTTGCTGTGACTGCTACATTCATGGCAGAATTACTTGTGCTTGTCGTCGTAATCGTTACTCCTGATTTTTCTCCAGTGTAGGTATTACTGTTCGGATTGGTGTCTGGGCCAAAGGAAGCCGCATGATTGTTATTCGTGTAATAGAAAGGGTCTTGGTATTCACTGATGGATTGCTCTATATCAATGAAAGGATGAGGGTCATTAGGATCATTAATCATGGATTCATCAATATGCCAAACCGCGATGCCACCAGAATTTGTTGGCAAGCTTGCATCATACCCAACTTTTTCACGATTTTCAACTAAAAAATACGTATTATCCTTTAAAGGAATCTTTAAAACATTATAGTTATTTGGGATCGCATTTAGAGTAAAATTGTTGGTGGTATTTACTACAGTTGGTGTTACAAATCCTAATTTTACTTTTGACCAGGCATCCATATGATCGGGTGTAGCTCCCTGCTCTTCTCCTTGAAGACTATTCCAGGCTCCATTAGCCATTATACTTAGACCACCCACATGATTATTAGTGCCATATAGATCTGGAAGGCCAAAGGAATGACCCAATTCATGAGCAGTGACACCAATCGTTGCCATATGACCAAATTGTTTTTCACCCTGCGTCGTATAAAGACCTGATACTGTAACACCATCGTGATTTGTGTTAGGAGCATACCACTTATGTGCCCAAATATTAGGACCTGGATCACCACTAGCCTCTTCATTGCCAGCAAGAACAGTTACAATATAGAAACTATCTTTAGAATTGATGACTTGATCATTATTAGTATCAAAACTAGCAAAATTCACCTTAGGATCAGCTTTATCCAGTGCATCTGTTATAACCGTTCTAATGTCTTTTCCCGATGTATCCGGATGAGCGTAATCTAATTTCACTTTAACCACCCCATCATTTTGCGCACCATATGTTTCGGATGCCGGAGTGATCTGTGCTTTTCCATTACTCACCTCATTATAGTAATTCTTTACTGACTTTTGATTTGCAGCAAAAAATCTGTTGCTCCAATCGTTGTCGCTATATGCGATATCAACATCTGTAAACCCAATTAACACAACAAGTAATTTTTGGGGTCCTGAAACTGGAGTGACAGTTCCGTCAACATTTTCTGGTGATCCCATAAATTCTTTCATGAGCTCCTGTTTTTTCTTTGCTTGAGGGTTGTATTCCTTTATCCATTTGTTCAAATTGTTCTCATTTACCGCTTTTGTAGGCTTCTTGTCAATTTTATATTTTTTCCCTGTCGATTTCAGTTCGTTTGATGTAAGTTCAGCGTAATTCCAATACCCCTTCTGATCTTGTAAAAGTACGTCGCCATCCTTTGTGCTTGCCCAATGGAACCATTCATCCCCATGCATTGTGGCTTGAAACGATTCGCCTGACGGTTGCTTCATTTTGACAATTCCATCGTATGCTGGTGCGGCAAAAGCGTTCGTTTGAAGATACAATACACAAATCAAAGAAAAAACGGACGTGAACAGAAATTTATAAATTCTTTGCATAAACCTTCCTCCTTTTAGGGGTTCTGATGTGATTTCACAATTTGTCGGTGAGACCCCTAATTATAATATCGGAAAATTTTAACAATATGTTAAGTGTTTTGATAAGTTTAGTATCTTTGTAAAATTAACCAATAAAACGGAATTGATGATGAGGGTATCGCTAGCATTTCGGAAAAAACCACGCTAAGAGCATGCAAGATTTTATACAGTTTTTTGGCTAATCCAGTAACAAACGAGAACCTTAAAACCACGCCAGGATAGGAATGTATAAAAAAATGCATAGATCCATAGAACAAAAAAAGGAAGATCCTTTGTGAGAGTAGGGATCCCCCTTGTCCTTGCTACCGATAATGAACATTATGTATATTAAAGAATATCGAACATAAAATGATATTGACTCCGTGACGTTGCTGCGTTTTAGTGTTACCCCTACGCTTTTGAAAAGGCGCCTGTATAAGGTGTCTTTTTGGTTTTCACTTTTTGAGATGGACAAGCATATATTGTAGTGTAGGACAACCTCTCTCAGGTCCTATTCAATACTCATTGAAAACTCCTACACATTTGAGCATCTACTGATGTGGATGCTCTCTTTTTATAAACGATTTGAATAGTACAAACATATACTGCTTGTACCTTATTAACTTTAGTAACCTTAACTTTCGTTAATGGGGCTTCTCATAATCCTTTAAAGGGCGCTCGCAGAAACGGGTGCTCTTTTTAAATACATTAACATTTAAATTCCTATATATAAATTTATACATAAAATGTTTTTTGTTCCTCTTGTTTTTGGGTGTGAGTGCTGGCTCGTCGCGTGGGGGCGAAACCCCACATAGCGTTGATCCATACAGAAAAAGAACAATACATTGAACGGAAGAACTTGCGGTTCGGCGGGTATAATTGCTAGTTCAAGTCGAACAACTCAATACCCCGTTTTTGGTCTGTTCGGCTTGGCGACATGCCAAAACCCGCCGAAAAAAGTTTTGCAAGGACATCATAAAAAAGAAAAGGCGTTAGCCTTAAGGTGAGGATTAACGAACCGACTTTTTTATATAGAGGGTGGAGATTTTTGAATGTTTTTTTCAAAAATACTACCCGTTCCTTGCGGAACTTTTAGCTCTTATATATAGAGTGAGATAAGAAAAATACAAAAAACCAGTAATATCAAGGGTTTATAAGACATAGGGTGTTAATTTTTTGTAAAGAACAACAAAAAAAAAGTGCAATAGATAAATGCACTTTTTTTAAAATAAATATATAGGCAGTTTATGCTTTTTCTTACTTGTATGTTTTTATTAAAATGTGGGCGGAACTCCTATTTGTAAGCGACTCGAAATAAATAAGCGAAGACATGATAGAATTTGTTGTCTTCGCTTGTTTTGACACAAGAAAAAATTTTACTAATCAAGTGAGTGGAAATTCTGTTTTTTTTTGATCTGTTAGCTTGTCCTATTTGTTTTTTTAAAATTATCAATTAGTATTAGTTAGTTGGTTGATAGATAACTATTAACTACATATTGGAAATCCTAAGAATACTAGTAATGAATAAAATTCTGGTGATAGAGAAACTCTAAAAATGATTTTATCGTTGAATTTAACAATTAAAAAGTAAGCATCTCCCTCTTGATAAATACATGCGGATACCATAAGAGAATACACCTCCTTATATGATATATCTTATAAAAAATAATAGAATGTGCTTGGACATTCTCGGTTATATCACATTAGTTTCCACTTGAAAGAGGATGTAGTGATGACATAATTTTGTACATAAGGAAACGGCTTTTTTTGAGTATTAAATAGCGGGTTTAATAATCTGAAGATTCTAATTTTATTGCAGGTTAAAAGAACTTGAATAAAGTTCTTTTTTTATTTGTAATTAAATCCTAGAGTGGTCCCTCATACCCAGAATCGTTTCCGTACCCCTATAAGGTGTTTTTTTGGTTTTCACCTTTCGAGATGGACAAGCATATATTTGTAGTGTGGGACAACCTCTCTCAGGCCCTAGTCAATACTCATTGAAAACTCCTACAAATTTGGGCATCTACTGATGTGGATGCTCTCTTTTTATGAACTATTTGAAT
The DNA here is from genome assembly GCF_949768135.1 of Bacillus sp. IT-79MI2. Lineage (NCBI taxonomy): Bacteria > Bacillati > Bacillota > Bacilli > Caryophanales > Bacillaceae > Bacillus > Bacillus sp. IT-79MI2. The sequence goes on from NZ_CATKPV010000093.1 coordinate 5,187, forward strand.
AGGACAAGCATATATTGCTTGTACCTTATTAACTTTAGTAACCTTAACTTTCGTTAATGGGGATTCTCATAATTCTTTAAAGGGCGCTCACGGAAATGGGTGCTCTTTTTAGTAGATAAAACGGATATTGAAATAGGAAGGACGATGAATGATGGACGAAATACAACGATTTATTGCTAACAATACACATCAGCTTGGATATATTATGGATGAAGCTAGCAGGAAGTGGATAGATCAAGACCCTAAAGGAGCTTTGACAGTAGGAGCAAGTAAAGGAACCATAGACACTTATGGTAGTTATTATGATCTGTTGGAAAAGTTAGCATGTCTTGAAGAATGAAAAAATATTTAGCATAATGATTAAACCAATAGCAATTATCGTAGGGGCTGCTATGATCAGCTTAGCGTCTTATTTGTTGTTCAGGAATTCTATCATCTCTTTATTTACAGTGTTTTGAATGTATACTTTTCTTTCTGATTTTGAGGATATCAAGGGGATTGGGATGAAGTCAATATTTAAGGGAAACCGAATGTAAACAAATATTCAAAAGTTTACATTCGTTTTAATGAAAAATAAAAAGCACTTTTGATAGTTTCACAAGTGCTTTTCAAGATAGTGTTAATAGATGTGTTTAGCAGTATGATCTTAGGTCTAAAATAATTATCAATATTAACGATTAGTAAATTGCATCAGTATCTCTTCAGTATGCTCTGCATTTAAGTGATAAATAGTAGAATCTCCTGTATGTCGAATATACGATTCGTTATTATGTCCTTCTATATCAAAAGCCAATATTTCAAATGTAATCTTTTCTCCATTATCTAATGAAAAATCAATAGTACGCTGAGAAATATTAGAAGAGTTTTCGAAAATCTTTTTCTTCCAAAAATCTGTTTTTGATACAACCTTTTTTGAACTAGTTAGTTTTTGAAATACATCTTTTGCATCTTGACCATAATCTTTAATAATACCTTCAGCAACCGAATCTGTTTCTAGATATTTTATCTTTGAAATCGTATCAGAAGTTAGTTTTATTTTTTCTTCAGGTTCTATTAAAACAAAATAGATACACACACTTACAAATATAAACAATATTCCTAACACTATTTTTTTCATTTATCTTTTCCTACTTTCTGAAAAAACTTAATAGGCTATTTTTGAATAAGATATGTTATTCAATTATTGAAAAGGAACGTCGTATATAAACCATGTTTCATTTTTTTGATACATATAGAATTGAATGTCTGTACCTATCCATGGGGGCATATTAATAACTGCGGAATCCTTGTAATCTTCGTTTATTACTACAGATGATCTTGCAAATCTAAAAGATGATAGAATTGTTTCATGAAATTCAGGTGCCTCTTTTAAAAATTGTTTCTTTTCCTTGGTCATTTTTTCATCATTTTTATAGAAAAGATAAGTTGTTTCATAATTTTTTTCTTGTATTGAATGTAAATATAATCTTACTACTGTTTTAGGTTTTTGCTCTTTTAGTGTATAAATATCTTGGGATTTTTGTAATTTATCATATAACTTTTGTTCTGTATGATTTAAATCTGTTAAATAAGGTGAAAGAGGAAATACAAACCAAAGAATAATGATTACTAAAATTAATAAACCTATTTTTTTCTTGTTCATTTAATTGAAGCTCCTTATGTAATTATTAAGAATATAGTAGCATGAATATTTCTTTATATTAATGAGAAAATATCCTTTCGTGTCTGTCAACGGTAAGCGGACAAAACGAAACGATAGTGAAGTGAAGGAGCATTAAGGAGTTGACAGACCCACTACGCCCAGACCCTCTTGTGGTTGTCAAAAGGTACCTTTTGACCCTGCCTACCGGCGAGGGAGCCCCCTCAAAAAATGAGGGGGTTGGGGGAGTTTGTTAGATGGGGTCTGGGGAAGTGTTCCCCAGTGGGTTTGGGCAAAGCCCAAGATTTGTTTTTGCCATGCTAAGCATGGCTCGGCAAGGCCGAAAAGCGTCGCAGACCCCTATGGATTTTGATACGTTAGTGTCAAAATAAGTATAGGGTTACTCTAATTGACTT
>NZ_CATKPV010000094.1:0-7152 GCF_949768135.1 Bacillus sp. IT-79MI2
ACATATGCAAATGCTTCTGTATTTCAAGTTTACATCTGTTTATAAATGTATACCTTTGTAAACGCTCGTTCACTTTTTAGGACGGTTCATTTGTAAAAAGTAAAACTAAGTTTACATCTTTTTATAATTTGTAAAACACACCGTTAAATATCCAAATAAAAACCCAGTGATATCATGCACACGTACTGATATCACTGGGTTTTATGATTTTAACATTTTGTATCTTTTTTAAAACTCACTAATTATAACTTTGTGCATAAATAATATAAGGATTAAATCCCTGAATATTTACAATATTCAACATAAACAATATCAATTTACTATAATATATAATTTATGTAAAATCATAATTAAGCTAAACTCTTCTTTAAATTCTTGCCCCTAACAAGGATTTAAAGACCATGCTATTTTTAGCTACAAATGCGTAAAAAGAAAAAAGCCAAATCTATACAGAATTTGGCTTTTTTCTTTGGAGTTCATGTAAATAACAACTTGAACCCACTACTCTTTTTTAAATGTAATTGTATTTTATCATATTTTAAACGTTTTGTTGTTATATTTTTTAACTTATCAGAAAGTTGCAGGTGAATATTTGGAACAAGCTTTAGCCTATGATATTGCCCCCTAACTACTTGTATATAATAGAAAGTAAAACTAAGTTCATGACTTTTTATAATTTGTAAAATTGATCATTAAATTCTTATAGCTAATGTGTACCTAAAGGTGTGTTTTGTTTTCGGTATAAACCTAAAATTATTTTCATACCTTTTGGAACATGATTGCAATTGTAGCAATGAGTTTATTAGATCTTTTAGTTGAAAAAGAAGAAAGTTGGGTATTATTTCAAAATAGAAAAGCACATATCCAAATTTGGACATGCGCTTTTTATTACATCTATTATTTTACAACAATAAAAAATTGTCCTAGCATTTCTTCTTGTGCATCTTGGAATGTTTCTAAAATTAAATCTGCATATGAACCTAACATTTTTTTACTTTCTTCAAAAGATTCCCACTCTAATGTTAAGGGAAGATCTACCCAAGCTGTTAAACAGTCCCACAATGCATCAGCATTTTCTCCGTAATAGTCCGGAAAATCTAATATTTTCTTTAATGTTTTATGTAGTATCTCTTCACTTGTAAAATTACGTCCGTCTAGCTGTACTGTTTCCATACTAAACACCCTTCCTAAAACATGTAAGTTATTTTAATGTACCTCTTGTAAACTCTTAATTATTTAACAAATGTTATTTTGCACCAGAACCGAAATTTGAAATGAAAAACAAAAAAGAATAGACTTTTTCTATTCTTTTTATATGTATTCATATGAGCGTTATGTTTAAGGAAGCGGTGGATTATCCCATTCTTCGCGTTTCCAAGGTGCTTGGCGAGGATCGCTATATTCGTTTGAATATAGGAGATAAGCTGGATCACCGTAATAAAACGTATCAGGAGCAGCTAAATATTTTGTTACATCATCAATTGGATCATTACTATAGAGAACCCACGGTTGATTCGTTTGATCCCCTTCATCAAGACGTCCATTATTTTTTGTAATATCTCCATTGTAACGAATTTGAACTCCATCTTCTTTATCCCATTTCATCGCATGAGCTCCTCCATCAACACCAATTAAGGGATGCCCATCATCTTTTGGGGTTTCTGACCATGACTTTATTTTATAGCCGTTGTGACTCGATATAAGCAAGTGTGTTGGAACGCCATTTTTCAAGTAAACAAAATACTTTTCCCAATCGTGTTCATGGTTATTAATCCAATCATTATCAGCATAATAAAGCCAATACTCATATATTTCATATTCGCCTTTTTTAGCAATATGAAAATAGACAGCTGGTTGTTGATTATTTGGACCACGATTTGTTAATCCTGTTGATCCTATTCCAGTAACGGCATTTTCAATTTTGAAACGAACTTCATTTTCTTTGTTATGTTCAATATCGTTATCATAAGAATGGAAACGAAAAGCGTGAGGGAAATTTTTTTCTCCCGTATCCATCCAATCCGTTCCATCAAATTGAAGTGTTGCTAAATAAGCAGATGGATTGGGAGCCGCTTCAACATTTGATGAAAGGATTCCAAAAGATCCCCCTATTGCAGAAAATATTATGAATGTCTTTTTTAAAAAATTTTGTTTACTAAACATAATTTTTTCACCTACTTTATTTCGTATAACAATACTATAATACATAAATTCAATTTAAAAATATGCAAATAAACATAAAAGCTTTTTCATAAATGGCTAGCACCACATCACCATCAACTTAACGAAATTTCATATCCTAAAACAGGAACGGTACCTTTATACTTCTAATTCTTTTTCCATTTTGTCTAACACGTTTTGTTTTAAATATAAATACGCTGCTATTTCTTCTTTCGTCATTCCTCTTTCCAAACACATACCATCCAATATAGCCCATTTAGTATCTCCTACAAAATTCCGAAAACGTTGTTTATCTTCTTCTATTACCAACATCATTTCTAATTCTTCCATACCTACAACAGCTCGTTTCCTTCCCAATTCATCCATATAAAATACTGATATAGTATCACATGCCCGATAAATTTCGAACGTAAAAATCTGCTTTCCTCGTTTAACTTCCACAGGATACCACATTAATTCCTGACAACCTGGCATGGATATTTCATATAAATCAGAATGAAAATGCGTCATAATTTCGGCTCCTTTTAGGTTGGATTTATTGGTATATTACACTCTAAATTTTACCAAACAAATATTGATTTACTGTAAAATCAATGTGGATTTTTAAAGTTTAGAAGCTTTTTATGGTTAAAATGTGGGCGGGATCCCATGCCCATCAACCTAAAAAATCCAAATCCCCCCATAACGAAAATTCTATTCATTGTTGACTACTGATAATGATGCGTTATGTTAACCGAGCATGAATACGATATACAGGTTTTTAAGATAGGTTTTCCAATAAACAGTCACGAACTATTAATAATGAAGAGTTCACTTTAAGGAGGATTCATAAAATGAAAAAATTAATGACAAGTGATGGTACTACCTTACATATAAGCAAAGATGGACAAGGATTACCTTGTATTTTCTTACATGGAGGTCCTGGTTATTGGAGTTACTCTTTTGAACGGACAGGTGGCCCTCTTTTGGAAAGTTTTATGGAAATGCATTATCTTGATCAGCGGGGGTGTGGTCGCTCTTCACTCGCTCCGAAAGGAGATTACTCACTAAAAAGATTACTTTTAGATCTTGAGGAAATAAGGCAAGAATTAAAGATAGATAAATGGATTGTAATGGGACACTCATTTGGTGGTATTTTAGCTACTAACTACGCCAAACAACACCCTGACAATGTCTTAAGTTTAATCTTGCTTAATTGTACACTAAACAAGCGAGAGTCAAACCTGCATCAAATGAATGTAGGAAGAAGCTGGTTAGAAGAAGATAATGCTTTGAACTCTTATGAGTCAATCGAGTCTTTCTATAAAGACTTCTTTGCAATGGCTGAAAAACTGCTAGAAATGGGAAAGTATTATGATTTACAGTTCACGGATAGAAAAAACTTTAAAGTCTTAGAAAGCTTAGATAAAGAACTTAAACACCGCCCTGATTTTCGTAAATATGTACATGCAGATCCTGAGTTTTTTCAAGATTATACTCAAATCACAACTGAAATTTCAGTACCAACTCTTGTAATTAGTGGCAAGTATGATGATGCTGTTGGACCAGATCACTATAAAAAATTTAATTTTCCTAATATGTCCGTTGCTATTTTAGAAGATAAGCATCATCCTTATTTAGAAAACAAAGAAGAATTCAGGCGCGCAATTCAGGAATTTATACTAGCTATACCTACTCTAAAAACAACTTAAATTTACTTCCGATATCGGGTTTTATATAAATAAAATAGGTCTAAAGTATGAATCAGTTTCATTATTAAGTATGATTTAAAAATTCCTTTTTTTGTTATCATTTAATTAATATTTAACAAATGGGGGATGAAATATAAAGCTTAAGGTTCAAGGGGTTTCTGAACTGGTTTTGCAGGTAGAATCAATGGCTAGAGCAGCGGGGGATTATTTGTATCCTTAATAGTCAAAGAAAAAGCAGTAAGAGAGTTAATATGTTGCAAGTATTGAGACAAGGAGTGTTATTCGGATGGCAAACATTTTAATGATTAACTTTCCAGCAGAAGGGCATGTCAATCCTACTTTGGGCATTGTAAAAGTTTTTGCGGAAAGAGGAGACAGTGTTCACTATATTACAACTGAAAAATTTAAAGAACGTTTAGAAAAAGTTGGCGCAACGGTTCATCTTCAGCCTGATTTATTGAGTAAAGCATCCATTGATCGGTATTCGAATGCCGGTTTAAATGACTTTCTGAAAATTCAAATTAAAACTTCATTGGACGCTTTAGATATCACAAAACAGTTATCTCAGGATATTGATTTTGACTTTGTATTTTATGAAAAATTTGGAGCAGGGCAACTGGTGAGAGATTACTTGCAAATTCCGGGAGTTTGCTCTTCAGCATCCTTTTTGTTTCCCAAAGAATTTCTTAAAAACATGCCTTTATCTCCAGAATCCGGATTTAAACCTGATGAAGAAGCTGAAAAGTTAATGGTACAAATGAAAGAATGTTATGGCGTAGAGCCGGAGAGCTCGGCTCAGTTTATGAATAATGCGGCGGAATTAACGATTGTTTTTACGAGCCGGTATTTTCAGCCTAATAGCGAAAAATTCGATGATTCAAATATCTTTATCGGACCGACATTCCCAAAGAGGGCTTATACGGGTAGCTTTCCCTTTGAAGCATTAGAGGATGAACAAGTCCTTTATATTTCGATGGGGACGGTTCTTGACCGTACAGAGGAGTTTTTTAATACATGTATTGATGCATTTTCTGATTTCAAAGGAAAAGTTGTCATCGCTGCCGGTGAAAGAGTAGATATGACAAAAATTAAAGAAGCTCCCGAGCACTTTATCATTTCTTCATATGTACCGCAATTAAAGGTACTCGAGCACACGGATGTCTTTATTACCCATGGCGGTATGAACAGCGTGAATGAATCGATCCACTTCAATATCCCAATGGTTGTTATCCCGCATGACAAGGACCAGCCTACAGTGGCGCAGCGTCTGACAGAGCTTAGTGCCGGCTACAGAGTATCAAAAGATAATTTGAAACCTGAAACGTTAAAGGATGCCGTTAAAGAAGTGCTGACCAACGAAATCTATAAAGAGGGTATCAAAAAAATTAATGAAAGTTTTCAAAAAAGCGGTGGGGCAGAAAAAGCTATAGAAGCTATTGATGCTTTTGTGCAAAACAAAAAATGAAGAGAAACACAAAGCCTTATTCAATGCGAGTTGAATAAGGTTTTTTTAGTTTGACTTCCACTAACGAGAATTATGTCAAAAGTAAAGCTATTCTGATGAACGGTTTTACTTTTGACTAGCGTAGTTTTTTCCAAAATGCTGGCGATACCCCATCACTATCAAGCTAACAAAACAAAATCCCCCTAAAATGAAAAAATCCGCTGACTTCTCAAAGTAATTAACTGTAGTGAAAGAAAATTTTTATTTTGGGGGTACATTAAAACTTTAGCTTGATGGCCATGGCGTACCGCCCACATTTTAACGATTTCATACGCCAAGAGATTCTCAAAAACCAATAGCATGATTTCAATTGAGATTTTGATTTAAATGATGCGTTCTGAGACATTCTTCTTCTTCTAAAATAGCGTAATAATATTCATCCCACCATTCATTTCCATGTGGTATGCACTTCCTGAAATAGCCTTCTCTTCTCATTCCAATCTTCTCCATCACTCGATATGATGGGGTATTTTGTGGCTGACATGTAGCTATAATTCTATGTAGTTTCATTTCCTTAAACCCATATTTCAATGTAGCTTGTGCTGCTTCAGAAGCATATCCTTTATTGAAATATTTAGGATTGAACACCCAACCAATCTCATAAGTATGTTCACCAAAATATTTATGAAAAACAATATGACCAATCAGGATATTTTCATCTATTAATACCACAGGAAAGTTCTTAGCATTTTCACCAATGTTTTCATTCACAAAGTTTCTTGTATCTTCTTCAGTAAACACCCCATCGGGTATGTATTTCATAACATTGATATCTGATGTATACTCATGGACAGCTTGCCAATCTTTGAACTCAAATTTTCGTATTAATAATCTTTCTGCTTTTACAAACATTTACTTTTCCCCCTCAAAAAATCGTAACTTTATTTCAAATCCACATTTAACCCTTAAACCAAAAAGAACTTGTAGGAATCACTACAAGTTCTTTTTGAGATAATGTTAATAAGGGACAAACAAACTATCTTAACAGACATAACAGGGAAACTACTTGAAGACTGGTGTGACAAGTTCATTATATAACAAATATTAACATTTGAAGATTATAATTTTGAAAATTGTGTGAATTACGAAAGCAAAACGAGTTATTGCATTTTTATTCCTTCAAAAATCCTTCTGTTCATTTCGTATAAAACGCTTTAAAGCGACATCTATATCATAATATATTAGTAAAATTATAGGTATATGCAAACAGAGAAGAATGATAAAATAATACCTATAATTCTCCTCATACAGGCATCTCCTTTCAAAATATGTAATTTTTAGAACCTTACAATTATAAATTAAATCTCTATATTTACATAATAAGAAATTAATAAAATACACAATTGGGTTCTGGTGCAAAGATAAAATAAAAGAGAATATAGCGCATATATTTCTAGTGGAATTGTATTTTATGCTGTTAGTCCAAACAATTGATGGATGAATTCTTTCTGGTTTTGAACAGACTGATTTCGTAAATCAATCTGTTCTTTTTTAATCATATGCATAGCTTCCACTCCTGCAAGAATGGATGTGGCTGTACCAAAAGACTTGAACCCTAACATAGAACGCACACGTTTCTTAATAAAACGATGATCTTGTTCCACTATATTATTGAGATATCTAACTTGTCTTAGCTTTATGCCTTCAGGCATATGTTTTGCTTCTTTCAATGCTTGAATTGCTACAGGATAGGCAGGGTTCTTATCTACTGTTATCACGCGAGGTTTAGAAACATGAAAAGACCGCAAAGCTTTCTTGAAAAAGCGCTTTGCAGCC
>NZ_CATKPV010000095.1:0-217909 GCF_949768135.1 Bacillus sp. IT-79MI2
ATGTGGGCATGCTTTTTATCCGTTCAATTATGCGTTGTCTTTTGAAGCGTTTTGTTGTTTCAATAAGTCGCGAATTTCGCCAAGAAGTACTTCTTCTTTTGTTGGTTCTGGAATTTCTTCTTTCTTTTCTTCTTCTTTTTTGAATGTTAGCTTGTTGAAAACTTTAATAAATGCAAAGATAGCAGCTGCGATGATTAGGAAGTCAAAGATAGTTTGGATGAAGTTACCATACATAATAGCTGTTTTACCAAATGTAATTTTTAAACCTGTAAAGTCGATACCACCCATTAACATACCGATTAATGGTATGATAATGTCTTTTACTAAAGAACTTACGATTTTCCCGAAAGCAGCTCCGATTACAACCCCGACAGCTAAATCCATAACATTCCCTTTTAAAGCGAACTTTTTAAACTCGTTCCACATTTATAATTTCCATCCTTTCCACGATTCAGTATGAAACTTATAATTCCTATCAACATATTCTATAGAAGTTTTTGATAGAAATAAAGGGGAAATGGGAATGAAAGTAAATTCTGAAAAATGTATCCGTTTCCTTCTATAAAATCCAAATTATGTGATTTTCATTTCGGTAGATTGTAGTAATGAATCTAGCATTTGTTGGGATTTTAATCCTTCTACTCCATCAACTAGTGGCTTTGTATCCCCTTGTACACAATTGATGAAATGCTGCACAGCATCTTCAAAACCACGCTGCTTTAATGTCGTTCCCCATGAAGGTGAACCGCTTTGTGTAATGCGATTATCTTGTTCAACCTCTAGCGCATTCATGTTTTTTACACGAATGATTTTCCCTGTTGTGACAAGTTCGATTTGTTCTAGATTTGTACCAGCATGGCGATGCATAGCGGTAGAGAGTAATGTACCAGCTGAACTTGTATACGTATGATGGCCATAAAGGAGTTCATTTTTTTCGTTTGTTTGCAGCATATTATGAACAACGCGAAGATTACCATTTGCTAACCAGCGTGCTGTATCGACGATGTGTAAATAATCATCAAGCATTGTAAAGTCATATGTATATGGACCAACTTTGTTTGTGCGATGTTTTTCAATACGAATCCATGAAATATCATTTGCTTGTTCTTTTGCTGTAACATACATAGGGACAAATCGACGGTTAAAACCAACCATTAGTTTACGATTATGTTTTTCACTCAGTTCCACTAATCTTTCTGCTTGCTCGACCGTAGCAGCTAATGGTTTGTCAACGTAAACATCGATTCCTTTTTGAAGAAGTTCGGAAACGATTTCATAATGTGTTGCAGTGGAACTATGGACAAACATTGCATCGCATTCTGAAGCGAGAGTTTGTAAGCTAGTGAAGTCTTGAATACGATATTGCTTACAGATTTGTTTGCGTTTTTCAGCATTTGGTGTAAACGCTCCTGTAAATATCCAATCTGTTTCTTTTGTAAGAGTTGGAAGATAAGCTTTTTGTGCGATGCTACCTAGCCCTATCATACCAATTCGAGGTTTATTCATATAGTTTCCCACCCTGCTATGGATTTTTATAAGTTGTATAGTTGTATAGCAACTATACTGTAGCATACGTATTAGAAGGAAACAAAGATTAAAGTTTTGATATACCCGAAGTACTCTTTTACTGCAAGCACTTCGGATGATTATATTAAAAAGCCGTTCAGTTCAAGTGAATTAGTTGCAAGAGTAAAAGCACATATCGCTCGTTATGAACGATTATCTGGAAATATGATCAAGCAGCAAGTGATTTAGTACTTGCTGCTTTCATGCTGTAATGGTTTATAGAAAGTTTTAATAATAGACGAAAAATAATCGCTTTCTTCTAAAAAAGGATAATGGTTGCTATGCTCAAACGGAATAAAGATAGAACCAGGTATACCTTTGTGCATCTCGATAGAATATTGCACTGGACATTGAACGTCATGATTTCCACAAATGATTAATGTTTTTGCTGTAATAGATGAAAGCTGATCTCTTAAGTCGAATTGTGGGTATTCGTTAGCGAAAGCGTTCATCCGACTTACAGCCATTGTTTTATAAATCGGTTTCGAGAAGTATGTTTTATAGCGTTCTGGCTCATATAAAGATAATTTTGTTCGTTCAGCTGATAATACACTTCGCTCTTTTGGAGTAAGATTAGGGAGTTTCAATTCTTCCATAATGTCTTGCATGTATTGAAATTGTGGATGATTCGGATGGTAAATGCAATCGGATGTTTCTGTATAGTTACTAGCAGCAGCACCTACAACGATTAAGGATTGTAAAGAATTTGGATAAGTCACGGCATATAGGAGTCCAAGCATACCGCCTGTAGAATGACCAGCGAAATGCCATGATGAAAATTGCAATGCGTCTTTTAGTGCTTCTAAATCTTCAATTGCTTCGCTCAAGCTCAATTCAGTTTCCTGTGTAGCTTTTACAGAATGACCAGCATCTTTTAAATTAATAAGAAATACACGGTGAGTACGAGTAAAGCTCTCTGCAAAATAATCACCAGTTTCATTAAACTGTGAATAATGATGTGTAACACAAAGTGGTTCACCATCGCCTTTTATAAATACTTCAAAAGTACCACGCTTTGTATGTAAGCGTTTTTGTTCCCACATAAATATCACCTTTCATAAAAAAGAATAGGAGAAAGTCCCCTATTCTTATCATTTAATATAAAGCCTTTTTCGTATTATTCCGAATAATTTCAAGGGATTTTGCCACTGTTAATGCATTTTTTTCTTCAATTTCTGGCTTTCGAGGGATAGGGCTATACATGTTGTTAGGGTCTTCCCATGTGAGGGGAAGTTCAATAGGTGCTTGTCCTTTCCAAGCTTCAATCCATTCTGGGGGAAGATAACCTGAGATGTTTTGGATATTGTTCATTTCGAGCCAAATGAGTGCCCATGCTCTTGGAACGACGCGCCATATATCATAGCCGCCACCACCAACGGCGATCCAGCGTCCGTCGCAGTATTCATTAGCGATTTCATGAGCAAGCTTTGGAATTTCACGATAAATTTGCATCGTTGCACAAAGGTGAGTAAGAGGATCGTAATAATGTGCATCGGCTCCGTTTTGCGTTAAAATGATATCCGGTTTAAAGTAAGCTGCGACTTCTTTTACCACGGTACGATAAGATTGTAAAAAAGATTCGTCTTCTGTAAAGGCATCGAGTGGAACGTTAAAAGAATAACTATAGCCAACACCTTGACCGCGCTCGTTTACAGCGCCGGTTCCAGGAAATAAATAGCGCCCAGTTTCATGTAGTGAGATGGTGCAGACGTTAGGGTCATCATAAAAGGACCATTGTACACCATCACCATGATGGGCATCTGTGTCAATGTATAAAACACGCAATCCATATTTTTTTTGCATATATTTTATAGCAATCGAGCTATCGTTATAAATGCAAAAACCAGATGCTTTACCGCGAAATCCGTGGTGCAGGCCACCACCTAAATTTAATGCGTGCTTTACTTGACCTGAAAGAACGGCATCTACAGCCGTTAATGTACCGCCAACAAGTAATGCGCTCGCTTCATGCATATTTGGAAACATCGGTGTATCTTCTGTTCCAAGACCATATGACATGGCGATTGATCTTTCTAATTTTCCTTCTCCAGCACGTTTTACCGCATTTATGTATTCCTCTGTATGAATGAAAGCAATCTCCTCATCTGTTGCCATTCGCGGTGGAATAACTTGAGAAGGGTGAATCAGCCCACTCTTTTCTAGTAAATCGTAGGTGAGTGTAACACGAAGCTGATTAAAGGGATGTTCAGGGCTAAAGGAATAGCCCCGAAAATCATCTGAATAAATGAAGGCACTCTTCATGCCTGCATCCCCATTATGTTTGGCCATAAGACATGATAACCTTTTTGCTCTAATGTTTCGATCACTCTTAGAGGATTCATCGTTTGAATGCGGAAAACGAGTACTTTATCATTCTCATCTCTTGCTGGATAGACGAGAACGCTCACAATATTAATATGTAAATCACTAAAAATAGCAACTACCTTTCCGAGAATACCAGGTTCATTTTTCACTTGAATTTCAATTTGTGAACTTGGCTGATGGGCACCTGTTAGTTTCACGAGTGTATGTAATACTGTGGATTCTGATATGATTCCAACAAGCTTTCCGCCCTTTGTAACAGGAAGACAGCCAATTTTATTTTCAAAAAATAGTGTTGCAATTTCCTCTACAAAGTCAAGAGGATGGCATGTCATTACCGGTTGTTTCATAATTAGCTTAATCGGTTGCTTAAGTGTATCCATTGAAACTTGTTCATCAAGAATCGACGGACTCGCATCGCGTACGTCGCGATCAGAAATAATACCGACTACATTGTTCTCATGATTAACAATGGGAATGTGCCGAATGCTTTTCGCATTTAATGTGCGCAGTGCTGTTTCTATCGTATCATCTGGGTGCAGTGCGATTACATCATGATTCATAATTTCTTCTACAATCATTCCATATGCCCCTTTCTTAATACATAAAACGATTTTTAAAGCGTAAACGGTCAAAATCTTGGATGGAATTTGTATCGACGCGGTTGCCGATACGAACCATTAAACAGTTAGCTGGGTGGGAACAAATTTCTGGATCATCTGTTGCCATCCACTCTAGTCCGCCGGCATTCATCATCTTTTCCATTACTTTACGGTATTCCCAAACATTTAAACCAGTTTGTTTTAAATCCCAGTGCCAATAATATTCAGTCGTTAATATAATATAATCTTCCATATGATCATCCATCATCGAAACCTCTAATAGATTTTTTCCAACCGAGCATCCGCGGAATGCGGGAATGACTTCAATTGCTCCGAGTTCAATTAAGTTTTCCATGTTTCCTTCTGACCATCGTTCTAGCGGATCAGGATATAAATATGTAACATATCCGACAATTGTTTGGTCATGTCTTGCGATAATGAGACGAGCTTCTGGTAATTTAGAAATTTCGACAATCGCTTTATATTGTTGATCAGCGGGACGAAAGGCAACTAAGTCTGGATGAAATTCACACATTTCAAGATTATGGGTAGATACAGGACCTTCAATGATTAAGGTTCCTTGCGTTGTTTTTAAGTTTCTTGCATTATATATTTTTTTATGAATCAATGTTTTGCTCACCACCTTGAGGGTTTGTGAATCTACTATATATTATCGTACTTTATAATATATGCGATGTGAATCGAATTTTGTCAGTAAAAATTTGTCTAAAAATCAACAAATATACTGAAAATTTTAAATAATATCATTATAATAGATAATAGAATACATAGGAGGGGGATGTAAAGTATGAAAGTAGAAACGCTTCCAGTTATTAAAGGAGAAAATAATTTGCCCGATTATGAAGAAACATATGCAGGTTTCAACTGGGAGGAGGTTAATAAAAACTTTTCTTGGTATGAAACAGGCCGAGTAAATATGGCATATGAGACAATTGATAAACATGCGAAATCTGATCGAAAAAATAAAGTGGCACTTTATTATCAAGATGGAGTGCGCAAAGAGAAATATACATTTAAAGAAATGAAGGAGTTTTCCAACAAAGCGGGAAATGTCCTGAAAAACTATGGTGATGTAGAAAAAGGAGATCGCGTTTTTATTTTCATGCCGCGTTCACCAGAATTATATTTCGCACTTCTTGGTGCAGTGAAATTAGGAGCAATTGTTGGTCCGTTATTTGAAGCATTTATGGAAGGAGCGGTGCGCGATCGTTTAGAAGATAGCGAAGCGAAAGTGTTAATTACAACGCCTGAATTGTTAGAGCGTGTTCCGCTTAATGATTTACCAGCGTTAAAAACAGTCTTTCTTGTTGGAGAGAATGTAGAAGAAGGCGGAAAACTTGTTGCGTTTAATCCATTATTTGAACAAGCTTCTAACAAACTACAAATCGAATGGTTAGACCGTGAAGATGGATTAATTCTTCATTATACGTCCGGTTCTACAGGGAAGCCAAAAGGTGTTCTTCATGCGCAAAATGCAATGGTGCAGCATTATCAAACTGCAAAATGGGTGCTCGATTTAAAAGAGGACGATGTATATTGGTGCACAGCTGATCCAGGTTGGGTAACAGGAACTGCTTACGGGATTTTTGCACCGTGGTTAGTAGGTGGATCAAATGTCGTTTTAGGAGGGCGTTTTAGTCCAGAGGCATGGTACGAAGCACTGCAAGATTACGGTGTAACAGTTTGGTATAGTGCGCCAACAGCATTCCGCATGTTAATGGGAGCTGGCGAAGAAGCGATTAAGAAATACGATTTATCAGCACTCCGTCACGTACTAAGTGTTGGTGAGCCGTTAAATCCAGAAGTAATTCGCTGGGGAATGAACGCATTTGGCCTTCGTATTCACGATACATGGTGGATGACAGAAACAGGGGCACAAGTTATTTGTAACTATCCTTGTATGGAAATTCGCCCCGGATCAATGGGGAAACCAATTCCAGGTGTGAAAGCAGCGATTGTTGATAACGAAGGAAATGAAGTACCGCCATATACAATGGGGAACTTAGCGATTGCTAAGGGCTGGCCATCGATGATGCGCGCAGTTTGGAACAATCCGCAAAAATATGAATCTTACTTCATGCCAGGAGATTGGTATGTATCAGGTGACTCTGCTTATATGGATGAAGATGGATATTTCTGGTTCCAAGGGCGTATTGATGATGTCATTATGACTTCTGGTGAGCGCGTTGGTCCATTTGAAGTAGAAAGTAAATTAATTGAACACGCTGCGGTAGCAGAAGCTGGTGTAATCGGTATTCCAGACCCAGTGCGCGGTGAGATTATTAAAGCGTTTATCGCACTGCGCGCAGGTTATGAAGCATCTGATGAATTAAAAGAAGAGATTCGTCAATTTGTGAAAAAAGGCTTAGCAGCTCATGCAGCGCCAAGACAAATTGAATTCCGAGATAAACTACCGAAAACGAGAAGTGGTAAAATTATGCGACGCGTGTTAAAAGCATGGGAGTTAAACTTGCCAACAGGCGATTTATCAACAATGGAAGATTAACAGAGAAAGGTCTGAACGTATTATTTCGTTCAGACCTTTCTTTTTTGTGTTATCATAAGAAAAATAACTTATATATACGTGTTAAAGGGGATGCTATTATGAAAACAGAAAAAGAAAAAATGATACAAGGTGAAATGTACGTACCGGCTGATCCAGTATTAGTACAAGACAGGGAGCTGGCTCGTATATTAACAAGAAAATTAAATGAAACACCGGAAACAAAATCTGAAGAACGTAGTTTGCTAGTAAAAGAATTGTTTGGATCCATAGGAGACAACATTCATATTGAATCTTCTTTCAAATGTGATTACGGCTATAACATTCATGTTGGAGAAAACTTTTATGCTAATTTTGATTGCGTCATTTTAGATGTCTGTCCAGTCACAGTCGGTGAGAACTGTATGTTAGCTCCAGGAGTTCACATTTACACCGCAACACACCCACTTGATCCCATTGAACGTATCAGTGGCAAGGAATTTGGGAAACCAGTAACAATTGGGAATAACGTTTGGATTGGTGGAAGAGCTATTATTAACCCAGGGGTTACGATTGGAGATAATGCGGTGATTGCTTCTGGTGCAGTTGTAACGAAGGAAGTTCCTGATAACGTTGTAGTTGGTGGGAATCCTGCGAGAATAATTAAAAAAATAAAATAAATTCTTTTGAACCATTTGCCTCTGTCGGTTGTATAAGTTTATGACATGATAGATTAGGAGGCGACCTACATGCTAATTGGATTTATTGTTTCAGGTGCTGTAGTAGTTATTATGATGATTGTTATTCTTGGAATTGTGATACCTTTTGATAGGAAATATATCGTTCGAACAAACGGATATAAAATTGATTTTACAAAAACAAAAATATATTTTCGCTGGAATGTATTTGATACAATTTCTGTCTGTCTTGCGGTGTATGCGTGCATATGCGTACAAGTATTAAATATTTTAGTCTCGAGCGGATTTACGGTTCAAAATCCATACGTCCAGTTTTTTACGAATCAATCACAAGTGTGGACACTTGTAGCAAGTGGGTACTTAATTAGCCGAATTTCTTTAACCTTAAAAGGAATAAAGGAGATTAAAAAACATGGCGCAGATTGGGAGTGAGGAAGAGCTCATGCTTGCGTATCAAAATGGGGATAAGCAAGCTGGAGAAAAACTATATGTTTTAATGAAACCAGCGCTATATACATTTTTGTATCGATTTAACCGTGATGAGCAATTGAGTATAGATCTCGTTCAAGATACATTTTTATCGTTAGAACGTAAGAAGCATATGTATGAGATTGAAAAGGGGAAAATTAAAACGTATTTGTTTCAAATCGGTTATCGCCTTATGATTAATAAATTGAATCGAAGAAAAAAGTGGCGCTCTCTTTTACCGTTTTTAGTACCAATACAGGAGAAGGAATTTTCAGAAGAAGACCGGCTCACCGTAAGAGAGGCGATTTTGAAAGTTCCTGAAGAGCAAAGGGCGGTCCTTATTCTTTCTTATTATCATGATATGCCGCAAAAGGAAATTGCAGAGGTTTTAGGTATTTCTGTAGGAACAGTGAAATCGAGACTTCATAATGGTATAAAGAAATTGAAACAATTGCTGGAGGTGGATGAAATTGAGTGAAAATCCCTTAAAAAAAGAGTATAAATTAAAGCAGCATTTAGATAGCGACCATGTAGAAATACTGAATTTTCCAAAAACGGTAAGTCGCTTCGATCGATTACTTGGATTCCTTGCCTCCCCAGCAAAAGATCCTGTGGAAGCGACTATTGGAAATGATTTATCGATTGTGTTTCATGTTTCACTATTAGTTGGTGTTCCAATCCTCTCCCTTATTACAATATTCATTGCGACTTTGTAAAGGAATGGAAGACTAAGAAACTCACGCCTCTATTTGACATGCCTATATAAATGATGGTATAAAGAAAAGTATATAAATAACTGAGCGTGGAAAGGGAGAAGTAGTGATCATTTCCCTGTTTTAGAGAGCTGATGGTCGGTGGAAATCAGCACATAGATGATCGCGAATTACGCCCCTAGAGCATCTTTTTTCGATTGAATCGTATTCAAAAGGGAAAAGACGGTGCTGAGCCGTTATGTGAATGAGGTGGCAGGTTTTTGCCTGCAACTAGGGTGGTAACGCGATGATCAAAATCGTCCCTTATTTGAGGGGCGATTTTTTTATGTTTTCACATTTCACGCTCTATTTAATTTAAAGGAGAGTATGTAGAATATGGGTATTTTACAAGATCTTGAGTTTCGCGGGCTAATTAATCAGCAAACAGATGCTGAAGGTTTACAACAATTATTAGAAAAAGAAAGCGTTAAATTATACTGTGGTTTTGATCCGACAGCAGATAGCTTACACATTGGTCATATGTTACCGGTATTAATGCTACGTCGTTTCCAATTAGCTGGTCATCAACCAATCGCACTTGTAGGTGGCGGTACTGGTATGATCGGTGACCCAAGTGGTAAAAAAGCAGAGCGTACATTAAATACGAAAGATACAGTTGCTTACTACACGGAAAGTATTAAAAATCAGCTTTCAAACTTCTTAGAGTTTGAAAATGTAGAAAACCCAGCAACGATGGCTAATAACTATGATTGGCTTGGTAACTTAGATGTAATTACATTCTTACGCGACATCGGTAAAAACTTCGGTTTAAACTATATGTTAGCAAAAGATACAGTAGCATCTCGTTTAGAGACTGGTATTTCATTTACGGAATTTAGTTACATGATTTTACAATCATACGACTTCTTAAACTTATATCAACAACACGATTGCCGTCTGCAAATCGGTGGTAGTGACCAATGGGGTAACATTACAGCTGGTCTTGAATTAATTCGTAAATCAGAAGAAGATGCGAAAGCATTCGGTTTAACAATTCCGCTTGTTACGAAATCTGATGGTACGAAGTTTGGTAAAACAGAAGGCGGCGCAATTTGGTTAGATCCAGAGAAAACAACTCCTTACGAGTTCTACCAATTCTGGATCAACACAGACGACCGCGATGTTGTAAAATACTTGAAATACTTCACGTTCTTATCTCATGAAGAAATTCTTGAGCTAGAAAAACAAGTATCTGAAGCACCAGAAAAACGTGCAGCACAAAAAGCATTAGCTTCTGAAATGACAAAACTTGTTCATGGCGCTGAAGCATTAGAGCAAGCAATTAAAATTTCTGCAGCATTATTTAGCGGTTCTGTAGCTGAACTAACTGCAAACGAAATTGAGCAAGGTTTCAAAGATGTACCATCTGTAGAACGCAGTGCAGAAGATACAGTATTAATCGACTTGCTTGTTGAAAGCAAAATTTCACCATCAAAACGCCAAGCGCGTGAAGATGTAACAAATGGTGCAATTTACGTAAACGGTGAGCGTACACAAGCATTAGATTATGTTATAACAGAAAAAGACCGTATTGAAAGTAAATTTACAATTATCCGCCGCGGTAAAAAGAAATATTTCTTAATTCGTTACTAATCAATACAGGTTTATAAAAAAAGGCTTTGGGGAGACATACTCCTCAAAGCCTTTTTGTTTTAATCTTCTTTCTATGTTCATACGGAAATCACAAGTGAGGAGTATGATATATGTATAAGATAAAAGAAAGGAGTGGTAAAAGAAAATGTCACTAGAAGCGCTCATCATCTTTTCTTTGCTAAATGCTAGTCAGCTTGCGGAGAATACACAAAGTGATGTACATAAAAATCCTAAAGATGCTTATGTGTATGTGGAGAAACAAGAAGATAAATAAACTTTATTTTATATATAAGAGTAAGTTAAAAAAAGGATGATAAAGATAGCGTTCGCTTTCGTTATCATCCTTTTTTAATAAGTGCTATAAGAACGAAAAAAGCCGATCCAAAGGATCGGCTTTACGTCATTAACGAGAGTAGAACTCTACGATTAACGCTTCGTTGATTTCAGCTGGTAACTCAGCGCGCTCAGCGTGACGAGTGTAAGTAGCTTCTAATTTGTCAGCATCGAAAGTTAAGTATTCTGGTACGAAGTTGTTAACTTCGATCGCTTCTTTAACAACAACAAGGTTGTTAGATTTTTCGCGAACGCTGATAGTTTGACTAGGTTTTACACGGTAAGATGGGATGTCTACGCGAGCACCATCAACCATGATGTGACCGTGGTTTACTAATTGGCGAGCTGCACGACGAGTGCGAGCTAAGCCCATGCGGTAAACTAGGTTGTCAAGACGAGCTTCAAGAAGGATCATGAAGTTTTCGCCGTGTTTACCTGGCATTTTACCTGCTTGGTCAAATGTGCGACGGAATTGACGCTCAGTCATGCCGTACATGTGACGAAGTTTTTGTTTCTCTTGTAATTGTAAACCGTATTCTGAAAGTTTCTTACGTTGGTTAGGACCGTGAGGACCTGGTGCGTAAGGGCGTTTTTCTAATTCTTTACCTGTGCCGCTTAGAGAGATTCCAAGACGACGAGACAGTTTCCAAGCTGGACCTGTATAACGAGCCATAGTTGACTCCTCCTTTAAGTGTTTTTATTTTCGTAAAATAAAAACAGACGTAATCGACATTTATGCGCATTTTGTTTTCATGTACCTTCGCTCCAGCAGCAGGGAGTTACGAGATACACCTCACACAAGAGGAACAAAATACAAACAATAAACTCACATTACAAGGCTGCCTTTTTATTTTACACAAACGCTATTATATCTTTTGAATGGGATTTCGTCAAGCGAGTTTCCATTTTGTTTTATACATGTAAAGTTTGGAAATTACAAGAAGGAATTTAAAACAACATGAAAGAAAGGATAGCAACAGATAGAAAACGCTTACATAAAATAGAAATATAAGGGGGATGTTTGTATGAAAAAGAAACATATAGAAACAGCGCTTATTCATCACGGGTATGAGTCTAAGATGCATAAAGGAAGTTTAACGCCGCCGCTATTTCAAACTTCAACTTATACATTTGAAACAGCGCAGCAAGGAGAAGCGAGTTTTGCTGGGCAGGATCCATCTTATATTTATTCGAGACTTGGAAATCCGACTGTGGAATTGTTCGAAGAGCGTATGGCTGTTTTAGAAGGGGGTGAATCGGCACTAGCATTTGGTTCTGGGATGGCAGCAATCTCGGCGACGCTCCTTGCATTTTTACGTGCTGGAGATCATATCATTTGTTCGAATGGATTATATGGGTGTACGTATGGTTTTTTAGAAGTACTAGAAGAGAAATTTATGATTACTCATTCATTATGTGATATGGAAACAGAAGAAGAGATTGAAGAGACAATTCGTTCGAATACAAAATTGATATTTGTTGAAACACCAATTAATCCAACAATGAGGCTTATCAATTTAGAGAAGGTTATCAAAGTTGCAAAACAAAATGAACTGCTTGTCATTGTCGATAATACATTTTGCTCGCCATATTTACAAACGCCTCTTACACTAGGCTGTGATGTTGTTCTTCATAGTGCTACAAAATATATTGGCGGTCACGGCGATGTTGTTGCTGGTGTGACGGTTTGTAAAACGAAGGAGCTAACTGAACAAATTCGGCCGATTCGAAAAGATATCGGGGGAATTATGGCATCTTTTGATGCATGGCTCTTGCTGCGTGGTTTAAAGACGTTAGCTGTACGAATGGACCGGCACTGTGATAATGCGGAAAAAGTCGTGGCCTTTTTGAAAAATCACGAAAGTGTTGAGGCAGTTTGGTATCCAGAAGGAGAAATAGCATCGTCTCAAATGAAGCGCGGAGGCGGTGTGATTTCATTTACGATTAAAGGTGGAAAAGAAGAAGCACAGGCATTCATGAATGAATTGCAATTTATTACAATTGCGGTGAGTCTTGGTGACACAGAGACGTTAGTGCAACATCCAGCAACGATGACGCACGCTGTCATTCCAGCGGCAGTACGCCATGAAATGGGCATTTCTGATAATTTAATACGCTTATCTGTTGGATTAGAATCATGGGAGGATATTGTCTCGGATTTAGCGTACGCGTTCCTGAAGCAATCGAATGCATTTTCTCATGTGAATGGGGAATGAAAAAATGAGCCATCGATTTACGAAATCGATGGCTCGCATCTTTTACATATGTTTTAGGAGCGTTTCCACAAATTTCTCTAAGTAGTGCTGATCCACTTCGTCGAAACGATTTTTTTCGGGACTATCAATATCGAGTACACCAATGACGTTGTCTTCTTTTATAATCGGTACAACAATTTCAGAATTAGAAGCGCTGTCACAAGCGATGTGCCCAGGGAACTGATGAACATCTGCAACAAGCTGCGTTGTTTTTGTTTCAGCTGCTACGCCGCAAACACCGCGTCCAAAAGGAATACGAACGCACGCTGGCATTCCTTGAAATGGTCCAAGTACAAGTTGAGTTCCTTCTGTTACATAAAAGCCAACCCAATTAACACGCTCTAAAAATTGGTTTAGAAGAGCCGAAGCGTTGGAGAAATTAGCGACTACATTTGGTTCACCAGTTAATAATGCATCAAGTTGTTTAATTACTGTTTCATATTGCTGCTCACGTGATCCTGCATAACTTTTTTTTGTAAACATGGAAACATCACCCTTTCTATCGAGAAATGTAAAATCATAGCAAAACACGCTGTATTTCATATGACTTTGTCGATAGAAAATTAAAGGAATTTGTCTTAAAAGTCAAGAAATTTACATTATAGCTGTTCAGGGTGAGAGGAAGTGAGCGCATGAAGCAGACGAAACAAAAGGTAATTGATGCGGCAATTTCATTGTTTTATACGAAAGGGTACGATGGAACATCGGTGCGAGATATTGCAAAGCGGGCGGATGTGAATGTGGCTAATATTTCATATTATTTTGCTGGAAAGCAAGGTTTATTAGAGCAGCTTATAACTGATTTTTTAGAAGGCTATATCGAGGTAATTGAAAGGTCATTTGAACAAAGAGAGTATTTGCCAGCTAAAGAAGTGATGAATCAAATTGTACGAGGGATTTTACGCTATCAGTTTGAGCATAGGGAACTTACTCGATTTTTTTACCGAGAGCTTTCAATTGATACAACGTTAATCCGGGAAGTGATGACTGTTTATTTTTCTAAAGAAAGATATTATATAGAGCAAATCATTAAGCAGGGACAAATGCAGCAAGAGTTTCAAAAGGTGTCTTTTACAATGTTTATGACGCAATTAAAGGGCATGATAAACATGCCGTATTTATATCCACAATATATATCGGAGGTACTGCATTCGTTTCCATCAGAAACATTCTTTTTGGAAATGTATACGAAAGAAGTAGAGCAATGGATGGAACAAATATTATGTTTAACGCATATGTATTATCCGTTACCGAGAGCAGTCCATATGTAAAGTACCCCCGCCATATTTTAGGTGGGGATATTTTTTGACGTGTTTTTCAAGAAGTGATTTCTTCTTGAATACGCTCTTGCTTTCGTTGCCATAAGTTGTTGCATAGTAAAGCGATAATGGTAATCATCGCTCCAATTACTTCAACTTTATAGCCTCGAAAAATCGATCCGATAAGTGCCAGTACAGGAACTAAATTCATAAATAAAATACCGTTAATGGATGAAATATATCGATTGCCCGTATTCCAACAAAAGACGGCGATAACTCCTGCGATAATCGACATATAAAATAGCTCAAAGCGAACTGTGACGATTGTATGGAGAGGTGGTACAGAAATCAAGTTTGTATACGTTAGCAAAGCTTGTAAAAGAGGTAAGAAGAGAAAATATTGTTTGTGTTGTTTCGAATGAACATGCCTATAAAGATGAACATACGATTCAAATAAAAGATTTGCAGCATGAAAAGCTCATTATTTATCCGGAAATTTGTGACATTAGAAAAATGATTATGACAATGTTCAAAGGAATGGGCGTTACGCCTACTATCGCCATCCTACGCTGAGCCGATGCTTGCGATGGTTCGGGCTGGCCTGGGTATTACGTTGTTGCCAGAAATTGCAGTGGAGCAGGCAGTGCGAGATGGGATTCGTATTATACATGTGGAGCCAACGTTAACGAGAGTGGTTTATTTTATATCCCATAGAGAAGATGCATCTTTATTACAGTCTTTACAGTAAATGTCTATAAATGCAGCGGAGTATGGAAAAAGAAAATCGAGAAATTTTTAGAAGGAATATTACAAACGCAACAAAAGAAACAAGAAATTTTAAAAAAAATTAGGCCAAAAACACGTCATTACATGGTATGATTAGTACATTGTTAGTTGTTAAATATAGGGGATTTCCCTTTTTATACATAATGCCTTCCATTTCATAAACGGAACGGACAAAAAAAGAGATATAAGTAGGAGGCTATTTTGCATGGATTCTATTCTGACGATCGTTATCATCGTAGTAAGCTCTATTCTAGTGCTGCTCATGATAGAGCTCGTGATAAGAAATCGTTTATATAAAGATATTGAAGCACTTGAGCAGTGGAAACAAGAAGTCAAAGATAAACCTGTTGCAGATGAATTGAAACGGGTTAAGGATTTAAATATGACTGGACAAACAGAGGAACTGTTTGGAAAGTGGCGTGAAGAATGGGATGAAATTGTTGCAAACCTTCTGCCAAAAGCTGATAAAACATTAGAAAATGCCCAAAAGTCAGCCTCACAATTTTCCTTCCGAAAAGCAAAGCGTTTGATGAGTGAATCCATTCGTGATTTAGATGAAGCGGATAACCGCATTACGGAGATTTTAAATGAGCTGCAGCAATTATTAGAGAGCTATGAGAAAAATAGTTCGGAAATTGAAGGTTTACGTGATACATATCGTAGTATGAAAAAGAGTGTACTGGCTCATCGTCATATGTTTGGACAATCCGAACAGAAAATTGAAGAGTTACTTGATATAGAATCAGCGAAGTTTCAAGAGTTTGACGAGACAACGGCAAACGGTGATTATTTAAAGGCACGTGATATTGTAAAAAGTTTGGAAGATGGATTGGCGAACTTAGAAATTATCGTTCATGAAATTCCTGATTTATTAGTGGAGTGTCAAGCAACATTACTGGTACAATTGGATGATTTATTACAAGGTCACGATGATATGAAAAAACAAGGGTATGTATTAAATCATTTAGAAATCCCTAAAGAAGTACGGGATATGAACAAACAACTACAAACATGTCTGATTGATTTAGAAGAGCTTCATATAACAGAAGTAAACGAGAAAATAGAAGGCTTAAAAAAGCGTTTGGATATGTTGTATGATCAATTAGAACAAGAAGTACATGCGAAGCATTATGTAGAGAAAACGTCAGTTAGTATTTACGAAGATTTAGAGGAAATTCATGAAAAAGCAATTGAGACAAAATCCGAAACGCAATTTGTGAAACAAAGCTATCAGCTGCAAGACAAAGACATTGAATCACAAAAGTTGATTGAAAAACAAATGCATATTTTAATGAAACGCTTTGAAGTATTGCAATTACGTGTTGCAGAGCAAGATATTGCATTCTCTGTTATTCGTGAAGAACTGGAAGAGATTTATGAGCAATGTGAAACATTGAAGGTACTTCATGTAGAGTATAAAGATATGTTGCAAATGATGCGTAAAGAAGAATTTGAAGCGCGTGAGAAATTAAATGAAATGCGCAATATGATCATAGAAGCGAAACGTTTTATGCAAAAGTCTAACTTACCAGGTCTTCCAGAAAGCATTATGGAAGATTTACAAAGAGGACAAGAGGCAATACAAGGTGTATATGAACAGTTAGAATTAAAACCACTAAATATGAATGTTGTAAATAGTATGTTAGAAGAAGCATATACAATGGTAAACGGTGTATATGAAAAGACGCAGGAGTTAATTGGACAAGCGTACTTAGTAGAAAAGCTAATCCAATATGGTAATCGCTACCGTAGTCATGATGTGGATTTGGCGCAAAGCTTAGAGAATGCAGAGAGATTGTTCCGCGAATATGAATATGATGCAGCTTTAGAACAAGCAGCTTCTGTTTTGGAACAACTTGAACCTGGTGTTGTACAAAAAATTGCTGAATTTGTTGATAATGAACAAACCCCTTGATGAAAAAGGGGTTTGTTTTTTTTGCACTGGATCTGTGTAAATTCTAGAGCGATATTGCTATAATGAATAGCGGAATACAGCAGTGTTTTTCGTTTCAAAATATAGAAGTATACTTCTGTATTGAAAAATGGAACCTTTGAGTATGTTTAGCGTAATTGCACGTATTTGTGATATGATTATACGATGTGACAGCGCTGAAAGGGGAAGAACGATGATCTATTTTGATAATAGTGCGACGACGAAACCATATCCAGAAGTCCTTCAATCTTACGTAACGGTTGCAGGGAAATATTTTGGGAATCCTTCTTCTATTCATTCGCTCGGGGGAGAAGCGGAGCGTTTATTAACACAATCGAGAACGATTGCAGCGCAGCTTCTTCATGTTAAGCCTGCCGAGATTATTTTCACATCGGGTGGAACGGAAGGGAATAACCTTGCGATTAAAGGAATAGCGATGAAGAATCGCTCTCGTGGTAAGCATATTATTACAACAAATATTGAACACGCGTCTGTGTTTGAAGCATATAAACAATTAGAAGGGCTCGGCTTTGATGTTACCTATTTACCTGTAAACGAACATGGTATTGTATCAGTAGAAAATGTAAAACGAGCGCTTCGTGAGGATACAATCCTTGTTTCCATGATCCATGTGAATAATGAAACAGGGGCGATTCAACCTGTTTCTGAAGTTGGTGAATTGCTAGCGAACTATCCAAAAATAAGATTCCATGTGGATCATGTACAAGGAATTGGAAAAGTACCACTTGATTTATATGCTTCTCATATTGATCTCTGTTCGATATCTGGACATAAATTTCATAGCGTAAAGGGAACAGGGCTTTTATATGTACGCGATGGTGTAAGATTAGATCCAATTTTATCAGGTGGTCAGCAGGAGCTGCGTTATCGCTCGGGTACAGAGAACCTACCTGGTATTGTCGCGATGGTAAAGGCACTACGTATGACAATGGAACATATGAGAGAAAAGAGTGACCACTTACAGAAATTGCAAGCAGAACTCGTACGTTTCTTAGAGGGAATGGAAGATGTAACAATTAATACATCGCTTGCGTATGCGGCGCCGCATATTTTAAATGTATCGTTCGTTGGGTTGAAACCAGAAGTAGTGGTTCATGCTCTAGAAGAACGTGACGTATATGTATCAACCAAATCAGCTTGTTCCTCAAAAGCAAATGAAGTGAGTCGTGTGTTAGTATCAATGGGAATACCACATGCTGCAGCAGCGAGTGCGATTCGCATTAGTTTAGCACCTGAAAATACGATGGAAGAAGTAACACAATTTGAAGAAATTATAAAAGAAACATTGCCAAAATTATATGAAGTGATGAGGTAAAGAAATATGATGACATATGAATATATTTTAGTTCGTTATGGAGAAATGACGACAAAAGGAAAAAACCGTTCTAAGTTTGTAAACACGTTAAAAGATAACGTTAAATTTAAATTAAAGAAATTCCCAAATATCAAAATCGATGCAACACACGATCGCATGTACATTCAGTTAAATGGTGAAGATCATGAGGCGATTGCAGAGAAGTTGAAAGATGTATTTGGTATTCATAAGTTTAACTTAGCAATGAAAGTACCGTCAGAATTAGAAGACATTAAAAAAGGAGCGCTTGCTGCTTTCTTACAAGTAAAAGGCGATGTTAAAACATTTAAAATTACAGTACACCGTTCTTATAAACACTTCCCGATGCAGACGATGGAGTTGCTTCCGGAGATTGGCGGCTATATTTTAGATAATACAGAAGACATTACAGTAGATGTTCATAATCCAGATGTAAATGTTCGTGTAGAAATTCGCAGCGGTTATAGCTATATTATGTGTGGTGAGCGCATGGGAGCTGGCGGATTACCAGTTGGCGTTGGCGGAAAAGTAATGGTACTTCTTTCTGGTGGAATCGATAGCCCAGTAGCTGCTTTCTTAACAATGAAGCGCGGTGTATCAGTGGAGGCCGTTCACTTCCATAGTCCGCCATTTACAAGTGAGCGTGCAAAACAAAAAGTAATCGATTTAGCACAAGAGTTAACGAAGTATTGTAAACGTGTAACGCTTCACCTTGTTCCGTTTACTGAAGTGCAAAAAACAATTAATAAGGAAATTCCATCTAGTTATTCTATGACAGTTATGCGCCGTATGATGATGCGTATTACAGAACGTATTGCAGAGGAGCGTAATGCACTTGCGATAACAACGGGTGAAAGTCTTGGACAAGTAGCGAGCCAAACGTTAGATAGTATGCATACGATTAATGAGGTTACAAACTATCCAGTAATTCGCCCGCTTATTACGATGGATAAACTAGAAATTATTAAAATTGCAAATGAAATTGGAACATATGATATTTCGATTCGTCCGTATGAAGACTGCTGTACAGTATTCACACCAGCAAGTCCATCGACAAAACCGAAGCGTGAAAAAGCAAATCGCTTTGAATCAAAATATGACTTTACACCACTTATTGAATCCGTTGTTGCGAATACAGAAAAGATGGTATTACAAACAGTAGAAGTGGCTGAAGAAGAACAATTTGAAGATCTTTTCTAAAACCATAAATTACCATCATTAGATATGTATGAAGTCCTATGGTTTATCACACTCTATACTCACAAGGAGGTGATACCATATGGCAAGCACAAACAAATTAGCAGTGTCTGGTGCTCAAGCAGCATTAGATCAAATGAAATACGAAATCGCTCAAGAGTTTGGTGTTCAACTTGGAGCTGATTCAACATCTCGCGCTAACGGATCTGTTGGTGGCGAAATTACAAAACGTCTAGTTTCACTAGCTGAACAACAATTAGGCGGTTTCCATAAATAATCCCATATACGATGGCTTAGAAGGAGCGGGTTTTCCCGCTCCTTCTTTTTGTCGAAAAGTTATTAAAAAATTTGTCAAAAGAAGAGGGTTCAAAATTTACTGAAAATTCTTTATTATATAAGGGAGGCATAGATAAAGGAGGATGAAATTATGAATAGAGAAGAATTGTTAGCACCAACGTCTTATAACTTAGTTGCGGAGATAGAAAAATATACAAATGAAAAAGAGAAGCTGGCTTTAATTTGGCAAGATGACGAAGGGAATAGACGAGAGGTTACATACCTTGAATTAATACAAGGTGCGAATAAAATTGGAAACGCTTTTATAAAGAGTGGTTTGCAAAAAGGGGATAAGCTTCTCATTATGATGCCACGCTTAATTGAGGCGTATATGACGTACATTGCGGCAATTAAAGCAGGGTTTGTGGTTATTCCAAGTTCAGAAATGCTTCGGAAAAAAGATATTGAATATCGTTTACGGCATGGAGAAGTAAAGGCAATTGTCAGTTATGAACCGTATATCGAACAATTTGAAGATGTAGAGATGATGGAGTCCCTTCGAAAATTTGTACTGAGCGAGCAGTCAGTAGATGGTTGGATTAATTTAAAAGATGCGTTAGAAACAGAAAGTGATGAATTAGAAATCGCAAAGACAGACCGAGAAGATATGGTCTTTTTATCCTATACATCAGGAACGACAGGGAATCCAAAGGGCGTTGTACATACACACGCTTGGGCATATGCACATTTGCGTACAAGCGCTCCGAATTGGCTTGGAATAGAGGAGAATGATGTTGTATGGGCAACGGCAAGTCCAGGATGGCAAAAGTGGATTTGGAGCCCGTTTTTAGCAACACTCGGTTCAGGCGCAACAGGATTTGTATATCACGGTAAATTCGAACCGAAAACATATTTGCAATTATTAGATGATAATAAAGTGAATGTGCTTTGCTGTACGCCGACAGAATATCGTTTAATGGCAAAAGTAGAGAACTTACAGCAATATAATTTAACAGCTTTACATAGTGCTGTATCTGCAGGAGAGCCACTGAACCGAGAGGTAATAGAAACATTTCAAAATCATTTTAACGTTACAGTCAGGGATGGGTATGGACAAACAGAAAATACGTTGCTCGTTGGCGTTATGAAAGGAATGGAAATTAAGCCAGGATCAATGGGAAAACCGACGCCAGGTAATCATGTAGATATTGTAAATGAAGAAGGACAACCTGTATCTGTAGGAGAAGTCGGTGATATTGCTGTTCATATTGAAACGCCAGCACTTTTTAAACAATATTATAAAGATGATGAGCGGACAGCTATGCAATTTCGCGGTGATTATTATATTACAGGTGATAAAGCGAAAAAAGACGAAGAAGGCTATTTTTGGTTCGAGGGGCGCGGGGATGATATTATCATTAGCTCTGGCTATACAATTGGACCATTTGAAGTTGAAGATGCACTTGTGAAACATCCGTATGTAAGAGAGTGTGCTGTTGTGGCAAGTCCAGATGAAATCCGCGGAAGTGTCGTAAAGGCATTTATCGTTTTAAGAGAAAATGTACAAGAAAAAGAAGACACACTGATTCCTTTACTTCAAGAACATGTTAAAGAATTAACAGCACCATATAAATACCCTCGCAAAATTGAATTTGTAGACGAACTACCAAAAACAATTTCCGGAAAAATTAGACGCGTCGAACTTAGAAAACAAGAAATGGGATTAGGGCTAAAGTAAGAAAAAATGGAATTAGATTGTTGCAAGTACATGTAAGATTATGATATTATTTATAGGAACGTACGTTCTGTTTGTAGTGTGAAATGACTACTAAAAAATTGGAAAAAGAGGTGCCTTTTATGATTTTAGGTATTAATCCGTATTTAGTTTTGGATGGTAATGGACAAGAAGCAGTGAAGTTTTATGAACATGCATTGGATGCAAAAGTTGAAGTCATTCAGACTTTTGGAGAAATGCCTGAAAATCCAGAATTCGCTGTTCCAGATGAAGTGAAAGACCGCGTTTTACATGCACATTTAAAAATCGGTAATACGGACCTTATGATTTCTGATACATTCCCAGGACAACCGTACCAAATTGGATCACAAGTAACTGTAGCTATTAGAATAAGTGATGCAGAAAAAGCAAAAGAAGTATTTGAAAAATTGCAAGATGGCGGTCAAGTAATCATGCCAATTCAAGAAACTTTCTGGAGCCCGGCGTATGGGCAAGTAAAAGATAAATTTAATGTAGAATGGCAAGTATCAACAGTTCCAGCTGATCATAATTAATTTTTGGAAAAGCACCATGTTTGTACAGTGGTGCTTTTTTTCTACACTTAAATTTCGTAGACTAAAAGAAAAGGGGTGAGAAGATGGGGGAGATTTGGTTCGGCGGACATATTTATACAATGAATGAAGAGAACGAAATGGTTGAAGCTGTTTATGTAGAAGATGGGGTGATTATAGATACGGGTAATAAAAAGGACTTAGAGAGTCGTTATGAGTCTGAGAAGGTGCGGAATCTAGAGGGGAGAACGATGATTCCAGGCCTTGTGGATAGTCATATGCATCTTATTGGGCATGGAGAACGACTGCTCCGTTTAGACTTATCCGCTTGTACGTCTTATAAGGAAATGATTGAGCTTGTAGCTGAACGAGTGAAAGAAACAAGATTAGGTACATGGATTATTGGCGAAGGCTGGAATGAAAATAATTTCACAGATACCAAAAGCGTCCACGTTCGTGATTTAGATGCCCTTTCTAAGGAGCATCCCATTTTATTAAAGCGTGTTTGTCGTCATGTGACATGGGTGAATTCTTACATACTCGAAAAAGCAAATATAACAGCAGAAACGTCAGACCCAAAAGGTGGAAAGATTGGGCGTGGAGTATCCGGAGAACTAACAGGCCTGTTGTATGAACAAGCGCAAGAATTAATTAAGCATGTCCAGCCGGAAATTGATGAAGCTTATTTGCAAAGAGCGCTACAAACAGCCATTCAAGATTGCTGGAAATATGGATTAGTAGGTGGGCATACAGAAGACTTAAATTATTACGGTGGTTTTCAAAAAACGTATAATGCATTTTTACACGTAATAAAGGAAATGCCATTTAAAGCTCATTTGCTTGTACACCATGAAGTCGCACATGAACGCAAATATTATGGGACCGAGCACTATATTGAATTTGGCGCAATGAAAATTTTTTCAGACGGTTCCTTTGGCGGACGAACAGCACTATTAAGCGAGCCATATGAAGATGCGAAGGAAACAAATGGAGTAGCTATTTTTTCTCGTGAAGAGCTCGCGGAATTAGTGAAGAAAGCACGTAATTTACGGATGCCAGTTGCGATTCATACAATCGGTGATTTATCCCTTGAATATGTAATTGATGCACTGGAGTTATATCCTCCGGCAGAGGGGCTGCGTGATCGTATTATTCATTGTCAGCTTGCTCGTGAAGAGTTAATACAGCGGATGAAGCATTTGCAAGCTATTATTGATATTCAGCCTGTATTTGTCTCATCTGATTTTCCATCTGTTATTGAAAAATTAGGAGAGCATCGTCTTCGTTATGCGTATGCTTGGAAAACGTTACTCGGCGTGGGATTACATTGTTGCGGTGGATCAGACGCGCCAATTGAACAAGTAAATCCGTTTTTAGGAATCTATAGTGCAGTCACGCGGCGAAGTTTTATTGATGGAACATGTTACATACCTGAAGAGAGATTAACGGTATATGAAGCAGTTTCCTTATTTACGGCTGGAAGTGCTTATGCGATTGGTAAGGAAAATAAGCGTGGTAAAATTGTTAAAGGATATGAAGCTGATTTTACTATCATGGACCGTGACATATTTGAAGTTGAAGCAGAGGAAATAAAGGATATTCAAGTTACTATAACTATAATAGATGGTCGAATTGTATATCAGAAATAATATTGGTGTTTCGACACAAGATATGAATGTTTCTGCAAAAAAACGACATGTGAATCATGAAAAAAGAGTGCTGGGAAACCCCTCAGCACTCTTTTTTCTATAAAAACGTTCTCTGTACTTTTTCCCAGAACGAATTATTTTTTAGTTTTACTGTTTTAATTTGTTTATCACTTAAACGAACGACCGCTTTTTCCACTTGTTTAATGCTAAGCGCTTCGTTATCCATGCCGATAACAGGGTAATCATTACCGCCCGGAGTAAGCTTTAATGTTAATGTACGTTCATGGTTTAAGATAAACGGTGATCCAAGTGTACGGTATGTGTTGTTATTTAAAGAAGCAAGTTCGCTTATTTGGAAGCATGGAATTAATGGGTCAACAACCGCACCATGCAATGACTTATTATATGCTGTACTTCCTGTCGGTGTAGAAATAACTAGACCGTCTCCTCTAAATGTCTCGAAATATAAATCATCAACATGCACATCCACTACAAATGTTTTAATGATACTAGAGCGTAAAGAAAACTCATTTAAACAATGGAAAGATGTCCCCTGATCAACATCTATTTGGATTGTTGGATATTTTCGCACTTCAATTTCATTTTGTGTAATTTCTTGAAGGGCTGTATCGACATGGTCAATATGGAAATCACAGTAGAAAGAAATTTCATCTTTCGTAGAAACTCCTGCATATAAGCAATCTTCCCTGAACCCTGTTTTACGAACGGCTTGTAAGAAGGTGCCGTCATCTCCAACACTGACGATAGCGTTTGCATTTTTTGGATGATCTAATATGGTAAATCCATTTCCCTCTAAAATACGATATATTGGCTTCATTTTTTCGACAAGCGTAGCTTTGTCATCACCATAAAAGAAAAATAAATTGCGACGATCTGCCATTGTGTATCCCTCCATTGCAGTCAAATTTAGCGTTGTGCTCCACTAGAAAAAATTCTGATGGTATGCTCAAATAATATATTTCGATATAAAATGTCAAAATCCCTCTTTGTTTTTAGAAAAATTCCTATATTCAATTTTATTGCGAATTGTTTAATCCTGTTTGAACCTGTCGATAATGGATATGGAGTGAAAGGATGGTACGTATGAAATGGCTTGTAATTGGAATTGGCATTTTTCTCTTGCTCATTTTATTTATACTATTGTCGAAACTATCGCTTAAAGTGACGTTTTTATATTCAGAAATGGAGAAACAATGTCTATTTCAAGTGAAAATATGGATGATTCGATATACATTTGATGTGCTGGAAAGAATTGAAAAACAGCAAAAAAAGACTGGACAAAAAATTGAAAAGGCAGAGAAAGATGGCGGTATGGAAAATAAAATCATGGCGCAGCTTGATAGTATCGGGGAACTGATAAAAAGGCTTCAAGAGATCCATACTATCATTAAAGGTTTTCTTAAAAAAGTGAAAATCAATAGCTGGAAATGGCATTCACAAATTGGAACGGGTGATGCAGCTAGCACCGGAATTGTCACTGGATACGCATGGGGAATAAAAGGAATGACAGCCGGGGTCTTGGGACAATATACGCATGTTATTGATATACCGGAGTTTGAGATTACACCTGTGTTTCAAGGGAAGGGATTTGCATCGAAAGGTGAATTAACAGCTTCCTTTCGTATATATCGTGCCGTAACAACAGGAGTGAAATTACTCTTGTTTATGAGAAAACAAAGATCTGGTATAACAGAAAAATCCGTACAAGCATAGGGGGATAAAATGGACCATCCAATTCAAGGTTTAATGACAACTGCAATGCAGCATTTAAAACAAATGACTGATGTAAATACAATTATTGGCGACCCAATTAAAGCAGCTGACGGAAGCGTCATTTTAACAGTTTCTAAAGTAAGTTTTGGGTTTGCTGCTGGTGGGAGCGAATTTGGAAAAGTAGAGAGCTCTGGTCGTCATCCATTTGGAGGCGGGAGTGGTGGCGGTGTTTCAATTAACCCTGTTGCTTTTCTCGTTATAAATGGACAAGGCGTAAAAGTGTTACATTTAGATAAACAGACACATGTGATTGATAAAATCATTGAGTTAGCACCACAAGCTGTTGATAAAGTGAAGGAAATGATGGAGAAGCGAAAAGGCGATGAACCAGAATTTGAAATCTAACAGCGAAAAGAAGCTAATCGGTTGATTAGCTTTTTTATTTTTTTGTAAATAAAGCGATTTTGTTTGCATTCTGTATAGGGACAAACTATCATTTACAGTGTACA
Organism: Bacillus sp. IT-79MI2; assembly: GCF_949768135.1. Taxonomy (NCBI): domain Bacteria; kingdom Bacillati; phylum Bacillota; class Bacilli; order Caryophanales; family Bacillaceae; genus Bacillus; species Bacillus sp. IT-79MI2. Next base: position 26,076 of record NZ_CATKPV010000095.1, read on the forward strand.
TATTTTGTTTAAATAAGGGAGGATTTTCAAGTGGCAAACGTAACTTTTAAAGGTAACCCAATCACTTTAGTTGGAACAGAAGTTAAAGTTGGCGATCAAGCGCCAAACTTCCAAGTATTAGCAAATGACTTATCTCCAGTAAGTTTAGAAACATACAAAGGTGAAGTGAAATTAATTAGTGTTGTACCATCTATCGATACAGGTGTATGCGATGCACAAACTCGTCGTTTTAACCAAGATGCAGCTGGTATTGAGAACGCAAAAGTACTAACAATTAGTGTGGACTTACCATTCGCTCAAAAACGCTGGTGTGCAGCAAACGGCTTAGAAAACGTAGCAACACTTTCTGATCACCGTGACCTTTCATTCGGTGAAGCTTACGGCGTAGTAATGAAAGAGCTTCGTTTACTTGCTCGTGCAGTATTCGTAGTAGACAGCAACGACAAAGTAGTTTACGTAGAATACGTAAGCGAAGGTACAAGTCATCCAAATTATGAAGCAGCATTAGAAGCAGCAAAAGCTGCGAAGTAATGAAGACGACCTCTTATAGAGGTCGTTTTTTCTTGTCAGGCGTGTTGTATATTGTCGAACGGTCGATATATTTGAAAAAGCGTTGATATAATTTAGCGGTCTCATGACATAGAGGCTGCTTTTTCTATTGGGGGAAAATTAGATTACCCCGCATTAACGGGCAGTAAATCTCCTACCTTAAGGTGCAGTAACACAAAGAAGCTAGTTGGAGATAAACTGTCCGTAAATGCCCGATTGGTGAGGCTAATAATCAGTGGGGATGAAGAAACCTCCTCACTGATTAAAGTTTCACTTTATGGTATGATATAAGTTATGTGTAATTGACAGAAGGAGGAATGTATGTGAGTCAGACAGTAGAAACATTATTTTCTATTTTTGATTCTTCTACCGTAATTTTACGTAAAGAATTGGATGTAACATATTTAGAAGCGCTTGTGGAAACAGGGGATAACCTGTTTGAAGGGGCGATTCTGCAAGAAGAATTATCTGAATCAACAATTGAACGGTTGAATCGTGAATATAGTAAGTTTAATGAAGAAACATATAAAAGCGAGGAAATTCGCAAAGCATTTCAGCTTGCCATTTTAAAAGGAATGAAAGATGGCATACAAGCCAATCATGAAATGACGCCTGATGCAGTTGGGATGTTTATGAACTATTTGTTCCAGAAATTTATGAAGGATCAAAAAGAAATTATTGTTTTAGATCCTGCTATTGGAACAGGGAACTTAATGACGACAATTTTTAATGGTGCCCAAGAAGGTACAACGATAAGCGGATTTGGTGTAGATGTGGATGATTTACTTGTTAGACTTGCTTTAGTGAATGCGAATTTACAAAAGCAAGCAATTGAGTTGTTCAATCAAGATGGACTAGCGCCGCTTTATATTGACCCAGTAGATGCTGTTGTTTGCGATTTACCGATCGGTTATTATCCAAACGAAATCGGTGCAAGTGAATATACTTTAAAAGCAGATGAAGGCATGTCTTATGCACATCACTTATTTATTGAACAAAGTGTGAAGCATACAAAAGAAGGCGGCTATTTATTCTTCTTAGTACCAAACTTCATTTTTGAAAGTGATCAAGCACCAAAACTTCATGCTTTTATTAAAGAAACAAGCTTTATTCAAGGGCTATTACAGCTTCCTGTTTCCATGTTTAAAAACGAGAAAAATGCAAAAAGTATACTTGTTCTCCAAAAGAAGGGGCCGGATGTAACGATGCCAAAACAGGCGTTATTAGTGGAATTACCTAAGTTTTCCAATATGAAGGCGATGGAGAATATAATGACTCAATTAAATAGCTGGTTTGCAACACATAAGTCATAACATATGTAACAGAGGTATTGATTAATGTAATACAGTTTTGTGTTATGTGTAGGAACTTTTAATGTATACAAGATAAAACTGAATTTTTTTGAAATCTGTAATATATATTTTTTCTTGGTGTTACAATTTTTTCACTTGAAATATATGTCGGACGATGTTTAAATTAAACTCGTGAGTATAAAATTTACTGAGAATGAAACGTTTTCATATTTGGTAAATTTAATCAGATAAAATCGAGCGGTTTGTGGTCTCATCCACACAACTACCAAGAGAAAAAGGGGCGAAAGACTAGATGTCAAAAATCATCGCGATTAATGCAGGAAGCTCTTCATTAAAATTCCAATTGTTTGAAATGCCAAGTGAGAAAGTATTAACAAAAGGTTTAGTAGAACGTATCGGTTTAGAAGATAGTATCTTCACAATTACTGTGAACGGTGAAAAACAAACAGAAGTTACAAATATTCCAGATCATGGAGTAGCAGTTAATATGCTTCTTAACAAATTAACTGAAAATGGAATTTTGAAATCTCTTGATGAAATTAGTGGTATTGGTCATCGTGTTGTACACGGCGGTGAAAAATTTGATGATTCTGCTGTAATTACTGACGAAGTATTAGCAGAAATTGAAAATTTAAGCGAATTAGCACCACTTCATAATCCAGCACACGTTGTTGGTATTAAAGCGTTCCAAGCAGTACTTCCGAACGTACCAGCAGTTGCAGTATTTGATACAGCATTCCATCAAACAATGCCGGAAGAATCTTTCTTATACAGCTTACCATATGAATACTATGAGAAATACGGCGTTCGTAAATACGGTTTCCACGGAACTTCTCATAAATATGTAACACAGCGCGCAGCTGAATTATTAGGTCGTCCACTTGAAAGCTTACGTTTACTTTCTTGCCACTTAGGTAACGGTGCAAGTATTGCTGCTGTAGAAGGCGGAAAATCTATCGATACTTCTATGGGCTTCACTCCACTTGCTGGTGTAACAATGGGTACACGTTCTGGTAACATTGACCCTGCGTTAATTCCATACATTATGGAAAAAACAGGACAATCTGTAGAAGAAGTTCTGAATGTATTAAACAAGAAAAGTGGTATGCTAGGTCTTTCTGGATTCTCTAGTGACTTACGTGACATCGAACAAGCGGAAAAAGAAGGAAACCACCGTGCAGAAGTAGCGTTAGATGTATTCGTAGGACGTATTCATAAATATATCGGTTCTTATGCAGCTCGTATGAAAGGTGTAGACGCAATCATCTTTACAGCTGGTATTGGAGAAAACAGTGCTCTAATTCGTGAACGTGTATTAGAAGGCCTTGAGTTTATGGGAGTATACTTCGATCCAAAACGTAACAACATTCATGGCGAAGAAGCATTCATCAACTTCCCACACTCTCCAGTAAAAATTATCGTAATTCCAACTGACGAAGAAGTTATGATTGCTCGTGACGTATTACGTCTTGGAAACATTGGTTAATATATGTAAAAAAGACGGGATCCTATAGGATTCCGTCTTTTCTTTTTGTGGCAACAAATTTTGTTAGTCCATTTGGATACAATACTTTTTCTTGGTTCAGAAATGCTGTAATCGGAATCCACGTCGCATATGTATTGGGTTCTCCGTCTATAATAGGAATTGTTTTGATCTCATAAAGCGATGTATCTACAAAATGAAGAGAATACAATTGAATGATCTCATGGCCGATTTCTTCGTTTGAGTAAAAGATATTTTCAAGACATCCTAAGTAAGTTGTAATTTCTACTTGTGCATTAAGTTCTTCCTTAAATTCACGAATCACTGTTTCATCTGATTTCTCTCCAAATTCAATAGAACCGCCGAGTGGTCTGTAATACGTTTCGCTTTCCGTAAGATACTCTTGAACGAGAATTCGTTCGTTGTGAAGTACAATTCCAAATGCCTTTGCGCGTGGGTACATATAATCCCCCCATGTACTGGATAAATATATGTTTAGTCTATCAGATTTACAAAGAGAAACCGGAAATATGTTACAATAGAAAAAAATTGAGCGAGGTGGTTGTTACGATGCGATCAAAGCGAGAACAAGCCATTTTACAAGAGGTTAAAAATTGGGAAACGCAATTGTTAGAACAGGAGTCTACCGATTTTCAAAAGATGTTTGATAAGTGGTTGCATGCTTCAGTTGCGAAAGTTCCAGAGAAAAAGCGAAAAGAGTTTTTTGCAAAAGCGGACGGAGGGTTATTCCATCTCCATGCATTGATTCAAAGCTCACAATCACAACTTGATGCACGGAATCGTATTTTAGGAACGGCACGATTGTTTGATGAATCGATTGAACAGTTGGAAGAATTGAAAGAGTTATCCATAGATCAATTAACATATATAGCCGAGCAGCAGACGGCGCGTCATCGTTTATATTCTTTCGTGCAGGGAGGAGCAACCGGAGTAGGTGGTTTGTTATTATTGACAGCTGATTTCCCTGTCATGATTGCGTTAAATGTAAAGGCGGTTCAGCTTATTGCAACATCGTTTGGTCATGATGTGAACAAGCCTTATGAAATGATGCTCGCTTTAAAAGTATTCCATGCTGCGTTGTTGCCAACAAGGCTTCAGCAATATGCTTGGTATAACTTGCTTCAGGAGTTAGAACAAGAAGATTTGTTCTTTTATGAAGGGGAAGAAAAAGTGTTAAAACCAGCTTCTACAGAAGTGGTGTTAAAACAAATTTTGAAGACTTTTTCTATTTATGCGCTTCGTCGTAAACTCTTTCAAGGTATTCCTGTGTTAGGAATAGCGATTGGCTCTACGGTGAATTATCGTCTAACGCGGAATGTAACAGAGTTTGCAAATAGATTCTACCAAGTTCGTTACATATTAGAGAAAGAAAAAAGAGCATGAAAAAAGCGAGAGGCAGAGGCCTTTCGCTTTTTAGTTTGTTGCATGTTGTTTTGACATTGGAATAGATACTGTTTTCTTTTCTGTTTTTGGATAATAAATTAAATCCAATGTTTTTGCCTGCACGGCAATTGAAAGAATAGTAAAAGCAATTTCTGTCCAATTTAAATAATATAATGAAAGTGCAAGTACGATCGCATCAAAGACGAAGAAAATCTGCCCAATTGTAAAGTGAGTTCTTTTACTTAGTACAATTGTTAAAATATCGTCTCCGCCGGTTGCACCACCAAATCGTAATATAAAACCGAGTCCAATCCCAGCTAGCGCGCCGCCAAGTACTGCGGCTATCCATAAATGATTTGACAAATCTACTGTAAATGGAGAGAAATTTTCCATTAAAGAATAGAACACTCCGAATGAAATCGAACCCATAAATGAATAACCAACCATCTTCTTACCTAAAAATGTAGCACATAATAAAATGACCGGGATATCCATCAATACAGTTGAAATTGACGGTGAAATATCAAAAAAGTTTTGGATAAATAGCGCAATTCCTACAAAGCCACCTTCAGTTAAGTGGTTTTGGAAATGAATGTGATATAGTGCTGCTGATAAAATAAATGAACCGATTAAAACCATAAAAATTTCTTTAATAATTTGTCGACTTTGGATGTTCCTCATCGTTATTCCTTCTTTCCGTAGTTAGTAGTTCTTTTCATCTTGTAAACTAACTACGAGCCCATGTAGCCTTTAGTTAGTTTACATCAAACTAACTATGCTATATGTCGCTGAAGAAATAACGAATAATCCTCTCGTCCATCAATTCTCCCTACTTTCGTTTTAGTTTAAGTCTAAAAACGACTAAACAAAACTTGGAGTAGGATTTGTTATTTAGCAATCCTGCCCTCTTCTTTGTTTTGTTTAGCAATTATCAATGGGACTTAAACAAAACGCTATGTGTAAGAAGAGTCTTTTCGTTGCCAAATTATCCTTCGGGCAATCATAATTTCCCCACTCTCGTATTTTTTTCGCTAGACTAAAGGATCTGAGCTGAAAAAATACGCTACGTGTAAGATTCGTCAATTCGATGCCACATGCTCCTTCGAGCGATCATGATATCTAAATCCTTTCTGTAAAAGATTTTATATTATTATATCATACTTTCAAAAAATGTATGCGGATGGAAACCGACAATAAACGAAGAAAAACCTACATAATTTGCGGTTTTATAGCGATTGAATTTTCATTCTTATATATTTTTGTAGAATAGTCTTGTTTGTTCAGGATTCATAAGTAATAAGTAGGTAGTAATCGTGAGAGTGACGACAAGTTATGAATAAGGAATAGGGGGTGAACATAAGGTGGAATTTTGAATCATGGCGAGACAAAATTATTCTTTTTGCTGATTTGTATTGCTTTTATCTGTTTTGTCTTTAAAAAAAGCCTCCCAACTAATTACACTAAGAAAAGTGAGAATAATAATGACAAAAGCATTCATGAATTTGATGCTCCTTTCAAAATCTATTTTATTCATTATATGGTATAAATGAGTAAATTTACAAAATAAAAGAGATAAAATGAATTTCATTTTATCTCTTTTTGTTTGTATTCACTACATACTTAATGCTTTTTTACCCATATAATTGTAGCTGCTGATAAATTTACTTTTTAGAATTTTAGCCCCTTTGCCACGTCTAAGAGGATCATTAATATATACATAATCATTATCATACCCAGTGACTAATACTACGTGCATATCAAAGTCAGCTTGTATAACTTTCCCTGATAAGGTTTTCCAACTCTGAGGGGATACCGGATGTGAAAAAGATGCTGTAATCCAAGTTACAACCGGTTTTCCTTGTGCTAATAAACGCTCAATTTTAGAAAAATCAGAGCCTGATAAATCGATACCGCTGTTTGTATAACGATCTAATAATCTTTTTAATGGTGCGGGGTCAATAGAATAACCAGGAGATGCGCCTGTTACATCTCCAACAAATCCAACTGAAGGATCTCCCCACGTTAAAATAGATCCAGCACTTTTTATCATGGGTGTAGAATCAACAGGTAATTGTTTAGCTAGTGTTAGCTTGTCTACATTATGTCCGTGATATTTTAGCATCATTGTCATTGAAACAACTTCGCATCCATTATGTAGCTCAGGTAGTTGGAAAATCATCGGAGCATCTAAATACACAGATTCTTTTTTCATTACTCCATCTTCATATAAGTAATACCATTTTCCGCTATCTTGGATCCATCCAGTAGCCATATTTCCGGCATTATGAAGATAATACCAGTCAACTCCATCAAAATACCATCCAGTAGTCATTACGCCATTAGATTGAAGAAGGTACCAAGAGCCGTTAATCTTCGTCCATCCAGTAGCCATATTCCCGGCATTATGAAGATAATACCAGTCAACTCCATCAAAATACCATCCAGTAGTCATTACGCCATTAGATTGAAGAAGGTACCAAGAGCCGTTAATTTTTGTCCATCCAGTAGCCATATTCCCGGCATTATGAAGATAGAACCAGTTAACGCCATCGAAATACCACCCAGTAGTCATTACACCATTAGGCTGAAGAAGGTACCAAGAGCCGTTAATTTTTGTCCATCCAGTAGCCATATTCCCGGCATTATGAAGATAGAACCAGTTAACGCCATCGAAATACCACCCAGTGGTCATTACACCATTAGGTTGAAGGAGATACCAAGAGCCGTTAATTTTTGTCCATCCAGTAGCCATAGCACCATTGCCATGTAGGTAATACCAGCTACCTTGGTCATATTTCCATCCTGTTACTTTCTCATTATTTGAGTAATAGTACCAAGCATTTCCTTCTTTAATCCATCCTTCTTTTTTGTTTTTCTCTTCCTTGTTTGTATTTAATTCAGTTTTACTTTCTTGAGTTTGTTCTTTTGTAGCGGGAGCTAGACTGTTTTCTTGAGCTTGCTCTTTTTTATCGGTAGTTACATTATTTTCTTGAGCTTGCTCTTTTTTATCGGTAGTTACATTATTTTCTTGAGCTTGCTCTTTTTTATCGGTAGTTACATTATTTTCTTGAGTTTGTTCCTTTTTATCGGTAGTTACATTATTTTCTTGAGTTTGCTCCTTTTTATCGGTAGTTACATTATTTTTTTGAGTTTGTTCCTTTTTATCGGTAGTTACATTATTTTCTTGAGTTTGCTCTTTTTTGTCAGTTGAGACATCGTTTTTTTTTGAAATATCGTCTATGAATTCATCTGTTTTTAATGTTTTTGTTTGTTCGGTTGCTTTGGAATGGTCTTCTGTATGAAGGGGAGTTTTACTTATTTCTGTGTTTGCATAACTATGTATGGGAGATAACAATAAAGCACTAGATAAAATGATAATTGGAAGCTTTTTTTTCATATTTACAATCCTTTCTGTATTTACCTGATAAATAGATAGCTAGTTTTATTAAATTACTAGTTTTTAATATACATCTAATTTGGAACGTTTTTCCTATTCCTGTACATGTGCATCATGATACAATAAAAAACTTTTGAATGCGAGAAATTTTTTATGAAAGAAAAGAAGAGATTTATCGGTTAATCGTTTGAATCAACCGAATTTATTAGACTCATATGAAAAAGGATGGAATTACAAATAAAAAAGCATCTATTTGTAGATGCTTTTTTATTTGGCTTATTATTGATGCGCTTTCCCCTCAGATACATTTTGAGTAAGGCGATACCAAAGCCATAAATCGTTAATGATGGAGGCAAGATCAGCGATTTCAGAATTGAGGCTACAGGAAATTTCAAAGTTTTCTTCGTTATTTAAACGATGTTGTTTTTGATTAATATGATATTCAAGTTCTTTTATACGATCAGGTATTTTCCCGCGAATTTGTTCCCACTTTAATAAAATAGCATGCTGCATTTTTTCAGGGATATCTTCCCATTCTACTTGTAAGTCAGGTACTTCTATTCCTAGGTGTTCATCGTATATAAAATATTGTTCCATATAGACACCCCCATTTTCTGTTTTCATTGTATCGAAAAAAAGAAAGAAGTTCGATGGAATTGTTAGAATTTTTTTTGCTAATATCCCTTGATTCATTTTGTGAAAGGTGTTAAAGTGTGAATTAATATTAATGATAATGAATATTTATTCTTTAGGGGGATATGAAAATGGAGAAGAAAAAAGTTGTGTTAGCATATTCCGGAGGTCTTGATACTTCCGTTGCAATTAAATGGTTACAAGAGAAAAATTATGATATCATTGCACTTTGTTTAGATTTAGGGGAAGGTAAAGATTTAGAGTTTGTAAAAGAAAAAGCCATTTCAGTAGGTGCTACTAAATCTTACATGATTGATGTTCAAGAAGAATTCGCGAATGAATATGCATTGACGGCATTGCAAGGTCATACATTATACGAAGGAAAATATCCACTTGTTTCAGCGTTATCACGTCCGTTAATTGCGAAAAAACTAGTAGAAATCGCGGAGCAGGAAGGGGCAAGTGCTGTTGCACATGGATGTACAGGAAAAGGGAACGACCAAGTTCGCTTTGAAGTTTCTATCCAAGCATTAAATCCGTATTTAGAAGTGATTGCGCCAGTACGTGAATGGAAATGGTCACGTGAAGAAGAGATTGCGTATGCAAAAGAAAATGATGTACCGATTCCAATCAATTTAGATAGTCCGTTTTCCATTGACCAAAACTTATGGGGACGTAGCAATGAATGTGGAATTTTAGAAGATCCATGGGCAGCACCTCCAGAAGATGCATATGAAATGACATTAGCATTAGAAGATACACCGAATAAACCAGAGTTTGTAGAAATTGGATTTGAATCAGGGGTACCAACAACATTAAACGGCACTTCTTATTCACTTTCAGAACTTATCAAAACGTTAAATTCGCTTGCTGGAAAACACGGTGTTGGACGTATTGATCATGTAGAAAACCGTCTTGTTGGGATTAAATCACGTGAAGTGTATGAATGTCCAGCGGCAATGACGTTACTTACAGCGCATAAAGAATTAGAAGATTTAACACTTGTAAAAGAAGTCGCTCATTTTAAACCGATGATTGAACAAAAATTAACAGAATTAATTTATAACGGTTTATGGTTCTCACCTTTAAAACAAGCACTTGCTGCTTTCTTACAAGAAACACAAAAATCCGTAACAGGCACAGTACGTGTGAAATTGTTTAAAGGTCATGCAATTGTAGAAGGACGTAAATCAGAATACTCTCTATATGATGAAAAATTAGCGACATATACAGTGGATGATGAATTTAACCATGATGCAGCAGTTGGCTTTATTTCTTTATTTGGTCTTCCAACAAAAGTATACAGCCAAGTGAATCAAAAGAAGGTGGAAGCGTGAGCAAACTTTGGGGAGGTCGCTTTACAGCAGAAGCAGAAGCGTGGGTCGAGGAGTTTGGAGCTTCCATCTCCTTTGACCAGCAATTAGCGAATCAAGATATTGAAGGTAGTATTGCGCATGTTACGATGCTGGCGAAACAGGGAATTGTAACAAAAGAAGAAGCAGAGAAAATAAAAAAAGGTTTACAACATTTACTAGATGAAGCAAAAGAAAATAAGCTTGCGTTTTCTGTCCAAGCTGAGGATATTCATTTAAATATTGAAAAGATGTTAATTGAAAAAATTGGTGAAGTAGGAGGCAAGCTTCATACAGGCCGAAGTCGTAACGATCAAGTTGCTACAGATATGCACTTATATTTAAAGGAAAAAGTGCAGGACATCATAAAGGCTGCGAAGAAATTGCAGAAGGTTCTTGTTCATCAAGCAGAAGAGAATATTGAAACGATTATGCCGGGATATACACATTTACAACGTGCACAGCCAATTTCGTTCGCTCATCATGTGCTTGCATACTTTTGGATGCTAGAGCGCGATGTAAATCGTTATGAAGATTCACTGGGACGCATTAATATTTCTCCGCTTGGCGCAGGTGCGCTTGCAGGGACGACATTTCCGATTGACCGTGCGTATAGCGCAGAGATTCTCGGTTTTGAAGGAATCTATGAAAATAGCTTAGATGCGGTAAGTGACCGTGATTTCATATTAGAGTTTCTTAGCAATTCATCCATATTAATGATGCATTTATCACGTTTTTGTGAAGAGCTCATTTTATGGAGTAGTCAGGAGTTTCAATTTATTGAGATGAGTGACCAGTACGCAACAGGAAGCAGCATTATGCCGCAAAAGAAAAATCCTGATATGGCCGAGCTCATCCGTGGTAAAACAGGAAGAGTATACGGCAACCTATTTAGTTTATTAACGGTAATGAAAGGTTTACCGCTTGCTTATAACAAAGATTTACAAGAAGACAAAGAAGGTATGTTTGATACAGTTAAAACAGTAGAAGGCTGCCTGCACATTATGGCTGGTATGCTAGAAACAATGACTGTAAACAAAGAAAAAATGGGGCAAGCCGTAAAACAAGACTTCTCTAATGCAACAGAAATTGCTGATTACTTAGCAAGCAAAGGACTTCCATTCCGTCAGGCACATGAAATTGTCGGAAAGCTTGTTCTTCATTGCACGCAAAAAGGAATTTATTTATTAGATGTACCGCTAGAAACATATCAAGAGATGAGTCCGTCATTTGAAGAGGATTTATATGAAGTTCTTTCTCCTTATGCAGCGGTGAAACGTCGTAATAGTGCAGGTGGGACAGGGTTCGAACAAATTCAAAAAGCGCTGGAAAAAGCGAAGGTGCTAGTGGGAGAAACCGTAAATTTATAAGGATGAGAGGATACTAAGTTCCATAAAGGAGCAGAGTATCCTCTTTTTTATTACTAGAAAAAATAATAAGTGTGTTAAAGGGGAAAGGAGAGCGCATGATACGATGTACTCTCCTTTTATTTTTTAGAAAACATGTTCATGTAAAGCTGGCTTGTCAATCTGGAAATACTATGGCAGTATATAAGGAACATCCCTGTTTTTTGTGAATTTCAAGTTCGCAATTGTTATGTTTACGAGGATATAAGAAAGGGAATTGAAAGTGATTTTTATAATGGAGGAAATAAAAAAATATGCAAAACTTACCAAACTGCCCGAAATGCAATTCAGAATATACTTATGAAGATGGAAGTCTTTTTGTTTGTCCAGAGTGTGCTCATGAGTGGGCTTTAGAATCAGAAACTGAAAACAGTGAAGGTAAAAAGGTTGTTAAAGATGCAAATGGAAATATCTTAAACGATGGTGATGCTGTAACAGTAATCAAAGACCTGAAAGTAAAAGGAACTTCATCAGTTATAAAAATAGGTACAAAAGTGAAGAGTATCCGTTTGGTTGATGGAGATCATGATATTGATTGCAAAATTGACGGTTTTGGAGCTATGAAATTAAAATCTGAATTTGTTAAAAAGGCATAAAGATAATCATATAAAAGTGATTGAAAAGACGTTCAGTAAGGTGATTTTGTCACGTAATGAATGTCTTTTTATTATGAAAAAAAGGATATACGTTCTTATTGTTGGCTTGAAATAAAGTTTAATCAAAAACACTCTACAAACCCATATTATATGGTAAATAAGAATAATCCATTTTGAAAAAAGATTAATCAAAATGGATTATTCTCTAGCAGTTTTAAGTTATGGTTTTATAAAAAAGTTTAATCATTTTCTACCTTCGATCTTCCAAAATCGCGCCCGGTGGTTGAACAAATATATATATTTTCTCAAAGAGATCAGTTATATAGAAAAATTCTAGGTCACGGTTAAGTTTTTTAAGTCACATTTAAGTTGTTTACTTCACAATCAGTGAGCTAGACTAAACAACATAAATCTTAAAATACAAATTTGTTACATCCCTTTAGATAGCTATATTCAAAAGGGGCAAAGCATCATAACTTTTTTGCAAACATCGCGACTATCTTCAAAACATCGCATCTTTTTTAGAAACATCGTGACTTTATTTTAAATCCACACTTAACAAAGTCAAGTGCAAAACCTATATTGTCTGGCAATCTAAGTTCTGAAAATAAATTCAGGGCGTAACTTAACCTCTTACATTTATTTGAAAGGCTTAAAAAAGTTCTGTTCCTTTTATCACACAAAAATAAGCTTCTATTTAAAGAAGCTTTTCCTTCTTCATATTCATCTTCATCTTTTCATAATTCTACCTGTTCAAAAAGGTCCACTGCATAGGAGTTTTCTTTAACTAGCGGTCTGTTTACACATCGGTTCAAATTCACTTTATATTGCAATTCCCTGAAAAATGCTACTAACTTTAAGAAACTATATTTCTAATGAATGTTGAAAATAAAAGAAGAAGATACATATTCGAGCCTTAAAAATCATATTTAGTAACGATTGATGAAAATTAAATTTTGGAGGCTATAATAATGAATGAAAAGCATCATAAACAGAGGCAAACCTTATTAGAGGAAAGCCATTATGAGAATCGATACCTCTCCAATGAGCCAGCTAAACTTCATTCCCAGACGATCGGATCTGGGGGACCTGTACTGGAACAAGATGGTGTACTACACGAAACCTTACAAGAATTTATTCATGAAAAGATTTTAGAAAGACCTGTTCATGTAAAAGGATTTGGTGCATTTGGTTATTTTCAAACGATATATTCGATGTCCGAACATACAAAACTGAGTTTTTTACAAAATTTTAATCAGAAAGTTCCTGTTATGGTTCGCTTTTCGTTAGCTGTCAGTACGAAAGGAACACCTGATACATCTAGAAATGTAAGTGGTTTTGCTACAAAATTTTATACAGAAGAAGGTGTTTTTGACCTTTTATGTAATCACATTCCTGTCTTTTCTGTTCGTGATGCGATACGATTTCCGGAATTTATTAAAGCATTCTTACCTTCACCAAAAAATAATTTAATTGACCCTGATAGGTTTTGGAGCTTTGTAGCAAGAGCGCCTGAATCAATTCATTTTGTTGTACGTTTATACTCTGATGCTGGTACGGTAAAAAGTCTTCGCCACATTCCAGGACATAGTGTAAATACATATGTTTGGAGAAATGCTCAAGGTATTAGAAAGTACGTTAAATACCATTGGTACCCATTTGAAGGTGTACAATACATTGGTCGCGAAGAAGCAAGTAGACTAGCCGCTGAAAATCCTGATTACGCTGGTAAAAATTTATACGATGCGATTGCGGGTGGTAAACTGGTGGAATATGGATTATATGTCCAGCTCATGGACCCAAAGGATGAAGCAAATCTTTCTTATGATCCTTTAGACGATACAAAAGTATGGGATGAAAAAGAGTATCCCCTAATACCAGTAGGCAAAATGGTATTAAATAAAAATCCTGATAATTATATGGAGCAAGTAGAAAAAGTCGCCTTCTCCCCTTCTAATTTACTAGACGGCGCAGAATTATCTGATGATAAAATACTGCAGGGCCGTGCCAATATTTATAGTGATTCTCAAAGAAGAAGAATTGGAGCTGAATTTCGTAAATTACCGGTTAACCAACAGCAAAATTGGACATCAACTAATCAAATTACAAGTGGTGATGGAAGATATGTTGAAGGCAAACTAGAAAGAACTTCTATAACAAAGCAAGACGATTTTGGGCAGGCTGGTGAATTCTATACGAGGTTAACTCAAATAGAAAAAGAACATCTTGTCGAAAATTTAACTAGTGATTTGAAAGTTATATCTGATGATATTAGAAAGAAAATTATGGAGTATTTCAATAAAGTATCATCTGACTTAGCAAAGAGAATTGAGATTGAAATGAAAAAGTGATAAGAAGATTAAAAAACAACAAAATTAAAAGATGGAACAAAAGTGATTATTGATAAGGATAGTAAAAATACGAAAATTATTCGTTGGAAAAAAGATGGACTTTATCGTGGGATTTCTTTAATTAAATCACCAGATGTTACAAAAGATTACACTATTAAAGACCTTGTAAAAACAGCAGATTCGATTAGCGAGTAATTATTGAACTAACGCATGCGTTAGTTGAACAACATACTAAAAATGTTGTTGTGTAAATGAGGTCATTTGTAGTACAAAAAAGGATAGAAATAGCAGTTTTTATTTCTGCTTTCCTATCCTTTTTGTTTCGGCCTAAAAATGTGTGACATTATATAAAATCATTTAAATATAAATATATTCATTCAATTGCTTGACTTTCAATAAAAAAAGAATAATCAAAATGGCTTCTTTTCTTCTTGAATGAACATTTCGTTTTATAAAAAAGTTTGATTAACACTCACTTAGAATTCTTTAATCGAAAAGGAATAAAACGATGCAACTTTTTTGTAAACGGTATAACTTTCTTTAAAACGGTACATCTTTTTTATAAACAGTACGACTTTATTTCAAAGCTACACTTATATGGAACGTATATCCTCTAATAAGTGTAATGTTAAAGGAGCTTTTTATTCATATTTATGTCTGTTTTCTGTAATACGAATATACTCAATATCCATTAAATCACGGAGTAATGCACCATGGCTCAGCTCAACGCCATGTGTTTCTTTAAAATGCGAACAGATCGTATCGAGCATTTCAAGTTCTTCATCATTTACATCTAAAATAATTCGTTCGTGATCTCCCATGTAGTATCCCCCTTTTCATCTTTTTCTTAGCGTAACCGAACGGATATATTCTATCCTTTGATTTCTAAATTATGTAGATTAGTGTGGTGATAAGTAAAAGAAAGGGATGGATTATGAGGCGTATTTGGTAGTGGCTACACTAATGAGGGGATTATGGTCGTAAAAGTTTCTTCCACTGTTTTTATTTGCGAGTGTTATGGTAATCTTAGCTTGTCTTCATAGGAAAATACATAAAATAAAAAACACCAAATCTGCATAAGACTTGGTGTTTTCGTTATTTATTAAATGTCACCTTGCTCTTCTTCACCACGAACAACAAGGACATCGCATTTTGCATAGCGAATAATATGTTCAGAGACGCTACCGATTAAGAATCGTTCTACAGCGTTTAAACCAGTTGCACCACACATAATTAAATCTACTTTTTGTTTTGGAGCAATTTCTTTTGAGATTTTAGATTTTGGATTACCGAATTCTAATACAGTTTCTACTTTTTCAAGGCCAGCTTCAGTTGCAGTCTTTTTGTAGTCTTCTAATAAATCTTCTGCAAAGAGATTTGCACGCTCAGCGATTGCGCGGCTATATGCCTCTACAGCAGAGTATGCTTTTACATCAACGATATGAGCGATTGTTAATGTTGCGTTGTTGCGCTTTGCGACTTGAATTGCTTTTTTAAAGGCTTTTTCTGCTTCTTTGGAACCGTCCACTGCAATTAAAATATTTGTATATGTATTATTCATAGTAGATTCCTCCCAATTCGTTTTTATAAGCTTTTACAACTTAATTATAAAACAAAATATGGTAACGTGCTTGCCAGAAACGTTACAGAATTTTGAAAACTCTGTTCCAATTCTTTTTAGTTGTAATTGTAGGGAGAACTTGTTACATATGAAGTATAGCAATTTAAAAGGAGGCATGTTTGTGAGACACGCGCTCATTACGGCCGGTACGAAAGGTTTAGGAAAGCAAGTAACAGAGAATTTATTAGCTAAAGGATATTCAGTAACTGTAACATATCATAGCGATATAAGTGCTGTAGAAACAATGAAAGAAAAGTATAAACATATAGAAGAACGTCTGCAGTTCGTACAAGCAGATGTCACGAAAAAAGAAGATTTACATAAAATAGTAGAAGAAGCAATTAGCCGTTTTGGCAAAATTGATTTTTTGATTAATAATGCAGGTCCTTATGTGTTTGAACGTAAAAAGTTAATTGATTATGAAGAAGATGAATGGAATGAAATGATACAAGGGAATTTAACAGCAGTGTTCCGTTTATTAAAACTTGTCGTTCCCATTATGAGGAAGCAGCATTTTGGTCGCATTATCAATTACGGATTTCAAGGGGCAGATAGTGCACCTGGCTGGATGTACCGTTCTGCATTTGCGGCTGCAAAGGTAGGACTTGTTTCGTTAACGAAAACAGTTGCCTATGAAGAAGCGGAATATGGCATTACAGCGAATATGGTTTGTCCAGGAGATATTATTGGTGAAATGAAAGAGGCGACAATTAAGCAGGCGCGTACGATGAAAGACATTAGAACACCAATTGGTAGATCTGGAACAGGTGAAGATATTGCTCGAACAATTTCGTTTCTATGCGAAGAAGATTCCGATATGATTACAGGCACAATTATAGAAGTAACAGGGGCAGTTGATGTTATTCACCGATATCGACCAAAATAGATAAAGTGAAACTTCCATCATTGGGGAGTTTTATCCCTCAATGATGGTTAGCCCTCACCAATCAGGCATTTATGGATAGTGTATCCCCCACCTAATTTTGGGGCTTTTTCATCTTGAGAGGGGGATAGTACTGTCCGTTAATGCGGGGCAAAATCTATCGGAAAACTCGCATTATTTTTTGTCAAATATTGAGATATTATGTTAGAATATAAGAGCGTAGAAAGCGCTTTAAAAAATGATTCAGGGGTCATTTCATAACTCAAGGGGGAATTAATAATGCGTATCGGTATTCCAACAGAAATTAAAAACAACGAAAACCGCGTGGCAATGACGCCAGCTGGTGCTGTACATTTAATACACAATGGTCATGAAGTTTTTGTTCAAAAGGGTGCAGGTTTAGGATCTGGCTTTACAGATGAAGAGTACGTACAAGCTGGAGCGAAACTTGTTGAAACTGCTGAGGAAGCATGGAATCAAGAGATGGTTATGAAGGTAAAAGAGCCAGTAGAAAGCGAATATGGTTATTTCCGCGAAGGTTTAATTTTATTCACATACTTACACTTAGCTCCAGAACCAGAATTAACAAAAGCATTAATTGACAACAAAGTAGTATCAATCGCTTATGAAACAGTACAATTAGACAATCGTTCTTTACCACTACTTGCACCGATGAGTGAAGTAGCTGGTCGTATGTCTGCACAAATCGGTGCGCAATTCCTTGAAAAAAATAAAGGCGGCAAAGGTATCTTACTTGCAGGCGTTCCAGGGGTAAAACGCGGTAAAGTAACAATTATCGGCGGTGGCCAAGCTGGTACAAACGCAGCGAAAATCGCGGTGGGCTTAGGTGCTGACGTAACAATTATCGACTTAAGTGCAGAACGTCTTCGCCAATTAGATGATATTTTTGGCAATCAAGTCAAAACATTAATGTCTAATCCATATAACATTGCAGAAGCTGTAAAAGAATCTGATCTTGTTATCGGTGCGGTATTAATTCCAGGTGCAAAAGCTCCAAAACTTGTAACAGAAGAAATGATTAAATCAATGGAACCAGGTTCTGTTGTAGTAGATATCGCAATCGACCAAGGTGGTATTTTCGAAACAACTGACCGCATTACAACTCATGATAACCCAACTTATGAAAAATACGGTGTTGTTCATTATGCAGTTGCAAACATGCCAGGTGCGGTTCCACGTACATCAACTCTTGCATTAACAAACGTAACAGTACCATATGCAGTACAAATTGCTAACAAAGGCTACAAACAAGCTTGCCTAGGCAATACTGCATTATTAAAAGGTATTAACACATTAGACGGCTATGTAACATTCGAAGCAGTTGCAGAAGCTCACGGCTTACAATACGCTGATGCGAAAGAGCTTCTTGAAAAAGCTCCTGCTTTATCATAATAGAAATGATTGTGAGGCCTTCCTTGTATAAGGAGGGTCTTTTTGTATTTGGCGGCGGAACATACATATAATATGTTCTATCAGTCCGGGATTGTCTTTGCTGAAAAAGAAAAATACAAGAGATTGTTGTTAATATTTTTTAATTGCTTCCTTTTTTATCACTTATTGGTCTAGTTTCTTTACAATTTTCAAGCCGAACATCATTGTGAAGAAAAGAACTCCTATCACGTAATATAGAACATATTCTACTCGTATCATCGTATTCTTATTGGTTATATATAAAACAAATAGTATCACTGCACCAATCAAGTGAGACAGTCCAAAAATTTGAGCATAAAGTTTCAAACTCAACTTTTCAATTCGTTCGTCCATCTCTGGTAATGGATACTCTCCTGCTCCTGTATTCTTCTTAAAGAATAATTTCCTTAAGAGTCCAAACACCGATGAGAAGATGATAAACCCTACAGCATACATAAGGCTCACTTCAAGGCCTGCATCAAAATAAAAGAATACAGTTCCTAATAAAAGAATGGTAATATACGATGCTGTTTGTTGAGTAGAATTATTTTTCACTATTATTCCTCCCCAGTTTTATCTAATTGAAATAAATCCTCCACTTTACGATCAAAAAACTCACATCGTTTTAAGGCTAATTCTAAGCTGGGGTTATATTTGTTCTTCTAGATGGCGATGAGGGATTGCCTGGTGATGTTAACAGCAGAAGCAAGTTGCTCTTGGGTGATGTCTCTAACAACGCGGAATTGTTTTACTTTATTTGTGGCCAAATCCACAATTTCTCCTTTGTGCAAATTTATTACATTGATTTTAACCATTTTTCAGGTAATTTGTAAATGTAACTTTACAAAAAGTAAAGGGAACATTACTGTTACATAGCTAGATTTAGAGAGTATTTTTATTTTGAAAACCTTTTAATTGGTATATTTTTCTTGTTTGCAGAGCTCTCCATATGGTAGTTTGTAATTGTATGCGGAAAATAAAAGAGGTGATGTCATGGGGAGAAAGAGTAGGAAGAAAAAACAGATAAAACAGCAGAAATATATAAAGAAAAAGCAGGAACAGAATATATCGTTTGAAAAGAAATTGGCTCTTAGGATAGAGAAAATAGCAAGATATATTAGCATGATCATTTATGTAATTGTATGCATGTTTCTGTTAGGGGGATTTTACCAATTAGAAATAACACCTGAATTTTTGGAAGAAACCTTAGGGGTCATTGCTTTAATGGTAGCAGTGGGTATGTTTTTTGTGCTGTTTGATACAATATGGCCAAGCCGTGAAAGTGAAAAAGATAAGAAAAGAAAGCAGAAAAGGAAACGCTCTTCTTATTCCTCCAATTCATCAAGTGGATTTGTAAACTATAGCGATAACGATTGTAGTAGTTCAGGTGATAGTGGAGGAGGAGATTGTGGAGGCGGTGGAGATTAAAACTGAAATTAATTTGCTATGAAATGTTTTACTATTCAGAATGATGAAGAATGACGTTAATAAAATGAAGCTTCAATCAGTAGGGACTTCATCCACCACTGATGGTTACTCCTCACCAATCGGGCTTTTTACGTGCAGTCATCCCCCTAACTTTTGAGGGACTTGCTTCCAGTTAATGCGGGATAAAAATAGATTAAAAAATGAGAGCGCTAGAATGGAATAGAACGTTGCGGAAAGGGTGCATAGCAATGAACTTAGCAAAAGAGTCAGAAGAAAAAGTACAAGAGAAAAGTGAACTGAATGAAATGAAAGAAGCAATTGTTAAATTAGAACAAAGTGTACAAGAGTTAAAAGAAGAAGTAAAAAAGGTAAGGAAGAAAAAACAGGAAAAAGATATTGATTTTGGAACAATCGGCTTTTGGATTTGTATGATGATTATTGCACTTGGATGGTTTTGGGGGAAATAGTAAATGGATTAGGGGATGGGAATAACGATGGAGAAGGTAAACCTATTAGAACTTACAAAAGATATTACAGAAGGGCACAAAAATTTTGTTGTATCAAATGTGAATAATCATTGTTTACGGATTGCGGTATTTACAGGGGAATATGATTGGCACTTTCACTCCAATTCGGATGAGCTATTTATGGTACTCGAGGGAGAATTGCTTATCGATTTTCAAGATAAGGATACAGCTGTATTAAAACCAAATGATTCGATTTTAATTCCAGCAGGTACCATTCACCGAACGAGGGCACTACAGCGAACTGTTAATCTTTGTTTTGAAAACTTAGATGCGGATACGGTTATTGTGGAGAACGTATGAGAAAGTTAGCGTTAGCAGAATATCATACGGTTCTTCCGGTTTTAGAAAAGAACAAACAGACATCTACTTTTGCCTATGCAGTATGCAATCGAATAATAGATGGTGAGATTTTTGTAAATGAGAGATTAACAGTGGGAATGATTGTGACTGTTAATGGAATTTACTACCTGTTTGGAGATACACATGATCAGGAATTTCAACATACTTTGTTTTCTTATATTGAAAATGACGTTTTAACAACGGAGAAGCGATTCTCATTATTTGTTTCTAGCATAGAGTGGGAAAGCATTATTGAAAATCATTTCAAGGATTCTTTTAGAAAAATTCCTCGAAAAAAAATTCTATTTCAGAGAGATATCTTCGAAGATAGGAAAAGAGAATTAGATGATTCTACATACAAGGTTATGCGGATTGATAGAAACATAATCGAAAAAAGTACTGAATTTACGGAACAGTATTATACAGAATATTGGGGTTCAAAAGAAGCGTTCTTGAAGGCTGGTTTTGGATTTTGTATTCTGCAAGATGAAAAAGTAGTAGCTGAATGCGTCTCGATTTTTAGGAGTAATCGTTTTGCTGAAATTGACATCGCAACACATCCAAACTATCAAGGAAAAGGGTTTGCTCAATTAGTCGCCACTTATTTTATAGAACATTGCATACAAAATGGTATTACGCCGTGCTGGGATTGTAATGTGGATAATATACCCTCACAAAGACTTGCTAGTAAACTAGGTTTTGATCATCCAGTGGAATATGTTTTATATGTACGTAAGAAAGTAGAGGGATAAAACATGAATGTTGAATTAACAAGATTCAAAGTGAAGTCAGGGAAAAGTCACCGTGTTGATGAATGGATGAAGATGTTAAATGACCATATGAAAGAAGTGCTTTTGACATTAAACGACGAGAAAATGTATGTAGAGACAATTTTCCGGGAAATAAGAGATGGAGAAGAGTATTTATATTGGTATTCTGTGCAAGGGGAAGGCGGGATAGATGTCGAAGCTTCTCGGCACGAAGTTGATAAAAAGCATTTGGAATTTTGGTATGAATGTATTGATGAGGAAGCGCCCGCTGCTAATATGGAAACAGAGGTTGTCATGATTCAAGATGTTGTCAAAGAAGCGATGAAGTAATAGAATGGTATTCTTTGTATGGAACGAAAAGAGCGCATCAAAATAGATGGGCTTTTTTGTTTGCAAAAATTTTTTTGGGGAAAGTTGTATACATTTTAAGCTCTCAAACGTTGAGTATGTAGAAGGGAGAGCAGAATGAGTTATGATACGTTTGAATCATTATTGATAGAAAAGTCAAAAGCTGTTTATGGATACTTAATTAAGATCGGCGCAGAAAGAAAGGAAGCAGAAGATATCGTACAAGATACGTTGTATAAAGCTCTTCTGCTTATGGAGGAAATACCGTTAGAACGATTAACACCATGGTTATTCCGCGTTGCGATTAATCAGCATCGTGATTTATACCGGA
Source organism: Bacillus sp. IT-79MI2 (assembly GCF_949768135.1). Classification (NCBI taxonomy): domain Bacteria; kingdom Bacillati; phylum Bacillota; class Bacilli; order Caryophanales; family Bacillaceae; genus Bacillus; species Bacillus sp. IT-79MI2. Next base: position 48,238 of record NZ_CATKPV010000095.1, read on the forward strand.
AAGAAAAACGATTAAATCCAGTTGCGATTGAATCAGTTGTTCTTATTAGTCAAAAATCATTAGACGAAGTTCTTTTGACAAGTGAGCTTCAAGGAGAAGTACAAGAAATACTAGAGACGATGACAGAAGATTATCGGCATATGTTATTGCTGAAATATGAGTATGAACTCTCTTATAAAGAAATTGCCGTTTTATTAAGTATGAAAGAAGAAACAGTGAAAACAAGTTTGTACCGTGCGCGGAATCAATTTAAGAAATTGTATAGGAGGAAGAATGATGAGTCGGAAGGACTTTGAGCTGGATATGGATGAGAAGCAGATGAAGGTTTTGATGAAGAGAGCGAAGCGGAAACAACTTTTGCGAAACTGGATTATTTCTATTTGTGCGTCTGTTGTAGTTATCGTAGGACTGTTTTTAGGAACAGCATATTTTTCACAACAAACTTTTGAAAGGATGGAAAGACAAGTGGCTGCGTTACATACTGTCCAAGGACCGAATATACGCTTTAGTGGCAGTGTTAATTTAAGTAATAGTATGATAGGTCGAACCATCATATATAACTCTTATAAAAATATAGCGGGACAACCAGTGAAATGGGCAAATGAGATGTATGAATCAGGTGTATGGAATTATAGGATGATGCACTATAATGGTGAACTTGTTAGGTTAGATGAGGAAGAGGTAAATAAAGAGGGAGAGACTATTAAGTTACCAGATTATAATGTTCAAACAATGCAAAGGGAAATGAGGTTTTACTTGCCTTTCGTTACGTATGAAAATTATGTGAATGATTTAAAGGACATTGGAGAGCTGCAAAATAAAGTTGCGGAAATAGCGTTATCTTTTGATAAAGCATATACGGCTGAGCAAATTGTGGAGATGTTACCAAAAGGTATACAACCTGTTTGGTTTTGGGCTGATACATATAATGAAAAAAAGGCCGATACGTATGTAGGATTAAAGGATCCTCAGAGTGGTGCGGTATTAAATGCTGAAATGGCTATAAAAGTATTTGGCTTTGAAGGGAGTTATGCAAAAGCGCGAGAAAATATTAAAAATGATTTAACAAGAAATTCAAAAGAATTTCTGGATCAAATGAAGTATTTAGCAGAGAATAGTGAGGGTATACCAAACGATTATTTTAATCAATATTATAAAGAAATTAAAAATACACCATCAAAGGACCTACCAATCTACGGCGTAGTCGTAACAGGAAAGACAGAGAATTTAAAAAATTTACAAAGTTCACCGTATATAAAAGCAGCTGTAAGAGGTGTAACAGTTGAGAAATATTGATTACAAAACATTAATTAGAATAATCTGAAAATTTATGGTATAATATGGAGAAAAGGGGGCCTATATGAAGCAAATACATGGAGCAATCTACATCTACATAACAATGTTTTTCATAGGAGCATCTTATTATTTAGGACATTCATACTCGCACCCAATTGTAACTTTTTTAAGTGGGACATGTATGGCTATCGCGATTTTTGTACATCTTTTCTCAGTTTGGATTGTAAAGTTTCAACTAAATATTAGTGAAATGGAAGAAGGCACTTTTTGAGTGGCCTTCTTTTTTAGTAGTATTGGCGTAATTCCTTTAATAAATTTTCAACCTCGTTTTCGGTTTCTTTGCATATAGAAAGTGTTCGTAATCTAAAAAACAAGCTACGCAAGAGCGATTTTATATTTCCATATAACGCTTCATAAGGTTCGATAGGTAATTCAGGTTTTTGAACTTGTAATTGATTTACTAAAGAATGAAGAGCTGAGATGAGTTCTTTTTCAACTAAACCATTTTTCAGCATGGCAATGATAGGAGTGATAATTCGCTCATCTTCTTCATACTTGTAATACATTGTATGTACATTTATTTTTTCTAACAAGGTTTGTAGTATTTCAGGGTAATAGGAGGCCTCAAGTTTTGGATTTTGAACGAGTTCATCGAATGTATCGGAAACATGAGCGATGCTATGAGCCCAGCCTTGATCGTTAACATAACCTCTGAAATCATGTTCTTGGTCCATATATAACATTAATTTGTCTTTCACATCTAATATGTCAGACTGTGATAAAAAGTTATGTTTTGTATCGGCGTTTATGATTAAAGCAATTAATAGTGTTGTAAATGATCGAGTAAATACAGCGTCTGTATCGTCAGTGTTAATTTTGTAAAATAAATATTGCTCGCTTATACTTTGGGACAATAATTTCTGTAAATGCCTGTGTGTAATATGATCGTTTGTGATGAGATGATAAAAGGTCGTATAGATTAATTTATCTCGTAAATAGCCATCTGGTACACCGATATATTGAAGCATTTTTGAACTTAAATCATGAATATCTACAGTGGAATCTATAGCGTAATGATTAGCTTTTATTTCTTCTAATTGTTTTTGAAGTTGTTGCATGTAATCTCTCCTTTTTATTTAGAAAATTCTGTATTTTAATATTATGATAGAAACGGAGAATATACAAGAAATAAATACCTTTCTTCAACAAATCAATCATTTATTGAGGATTTCAAAAAAACGATTAGAGACGAACAAAAAATGTTAGAAATAGGATTGATTAATGAAGTTTCTATAATGGAGGCATGAAATGAAGAGAAACACATGGATGTTGTGTGTGTATGTTTTATTTACTGTTTCTTTCGTAATATTAATAGCATGTACACGTAATGAGCAAACTGAGAATGAGCCGGCGAGTGTGCAACAACAAACAGAACAAGGTGCTATGGAAGGATACGTTATAGTGAAAAATACGACTGTATATTTCGCTAGCAATAAAAAATTCGACACGAAAAAAGAGTTGCAGAGGTATGTGGATCAACAAAAACACATGAACATCCCAGCGGATACGATTCTACGTTTGGGTGATAAAAATGCATATAAACAGTTGAAATCAGGATATAAAATAAGAGTATGGTCTTCTCAGATACTTGAAAGTTATCCAGGGAAAATGACTGTTAATAAGTTTGAGATAGTAGAGAAAAATGATATTTAAAAAAGGTAGCGCAGTCGCTACCTTTTTCTTATTTCACAAACTGTAATTCTTTCGGGAATTTTGTTAAAATTTCTGATCCGTCTTTTGTGATATAAATATCATCTTCAATACGAACGCCACCTACGTTTGGTACGTAAATACCTGGTTCAATTGTGAAGACCATACCTTCTTTTAATGAAGATTCGTTGCCTTCTTTTACATCTGGATATTCGTGTACGCTAATTCCAAGTCCATGACCAAGGCGGTGCGGGAAGAATTCTCCGTAACCTGCATCTGCGATAACAGAGCGAGCAGCATTGTCAATTTCGCCAAGTGTAACACCTGGTTTACAAGCTTCAACCGCTTGTAATTGGCCAGCTAGTACAGTGTTGTAAATGCGTGTTTGTTCTTCTAAAATATCGCCAAATGCGACTGTACGTGTAATGTCAGAGCAGTAACCATCAATGATTACACCTAAGTCAAACAGTACGAAGTCACCGCGCTTCATTTTGTTTCCGCCTGGAATACCGTGTGGCAGTGCAGAGTTTGCGCCTGCTAATACCATTGTGTCAAAGGACATTTTATGTATGCCTTTTTTCTTCATTTCATGTTCGATGATTGCTAACACTTCTAATTCGCTACGATTTTCTTCAATTGCATTTACACCGATTTCAACAGCGTAGTCTGCCATGTGAGCTGCTTGGCGTAAAATAGAAAGTTCTTTTTCGTCTTTAATTAAACGAAGTTCGCGTACTTTTTCTTCAGCGGATTTGAAAGATGCTTTCGGGAATAATTTTGTTAATTCTTCATAGCGCTCTACATTTAAATGTTCTTTTTCAATTGCCACTGCATTTACATCAATGCCGCGATCTGCGATTGCTTTTGCAATCATATCCCATGGTTTGTCTGTATCAGTAAATCCGATAATTTCATGTGCCCAGCCAGCGTTTCTAGCTTGACCTTCTTCCATTTTAGGACAGATTAAAATCGGTTCTTTTTCTTGGAATACAAATAGACCGAGTAGTCTTTCGTGTGGTTCACAATGGAAGTTTGTCATATAGAAGACGTTTGGTGTAGAAGTTAAAAATGCAGCTTCCACGTTTTGTTCTTGTAGCCATTGCATTAAGTTTTCTAATCTAGTATTCATAGATTTGCACCTCCGAGATTTGAGTTACATATATAACTTTACATCGGATGAAAGCGTTATGACAAGTAAATCGTTGTTTGAAAAGACAGGGAATTATGAAATCATGTAGAATAAAAGGTGTGAATGTGAATAAGGGAGGAATGTAATAATGAAAGTATCTTATCACGGGCATTCAGTTGTAAAGATTGAAACGAATGGAAAGGTTATTTTAATTGATCCGTTTTTAACAGGTAATCCGAAAACAGATTTAAAGGCTGAAGATGTCAAGGTAGATGCGATTATTTTATCGCACGGTCATGGTGATCATGTCGGCGATACAGTAGCGCTTGCGAAGAGAAATAATGCGGTTGTTGTGGCACCGTTTGAACTCGCAACATTTTTAGGATGGCAAGGTGTGAATACACATCCGATGCATATCGGTGGTTCACATGTGTTTGATTTTGGAAAAGTGAAATTTACACAAGCATTCCATGGGTCAAGTTATATTGATGAAGAAAATCAGACGATTACATATACAGGAATGCCAGCTGGAATTTTATTTACGGCAGAAGAAAAAACAGTGTATCATGCGGGAGATACTGCTTTATTTTCCGATATGAAGTTAATCGGTTCTCTTAATAATATCGATGTAGCATTTTTACCAATTGGTGATAATTTTACAATGGGACCAGAGGATGCAGTGTTAGCTGCGGAATGGATTGGAGCAAAAACGGTTGTGCCAATGCACTATAATACATTCCCAGTCATCCAGCAAAATCCGCACCTTTTTGTCCAAAAACTAACATGTAGTACAGGTAAGGTATTAGAAGCTGGAGAAAGCATTACACTATAAAAAAACCCTTCATTTGAAAAGACAAGTGAAGGGTTTTTTATGTGTGTAAAATAGGTTTGAAAGTCGGTGCTTGTTTTGGTGTTTCTTTTACTTTTTCTGGTAATATTTGTTCTGGTGCTTCATTTAATTCCACTGCAACCTTTTTTCCATCAACGAAAGCTAAAAATACAGCACCTACAATTTCTAAAAATTTTTTCATTTTCATTCGCTCCTTTGTTTGATTTCTTGTCTTTATTGTACATTTGAAATGATGGACAGACTATCGAATGAGATGACAATAGCATTACACTGTTGTAAGAATGTGACCGATGGAATGTAAGAGTCATTTTGTTATAAAAAAAATAGTACAGATACATAAAAGTACAGTGTAACAGTTTCGGAAATATAGTATACTAAAAATACAACACATGAAGAATTTAGGGAAAAGAAAGTATGGTGAAACCATTTGGCTACCAAACATAATCAAATTTTAGAACATATTAATAGCCTGCCGGTAGGGCATAAAATTTCTGTGCGCCAAATTGCAAAAGATTTGAGTGTAAGTGAAGGAACGGCCTATCGTGCGATTAAAGATGCAGAGAATAAAGGGTATGTTAGTACAATTGAACGTGTCGGAACAATCCGAATTGAACAAAAGAAAAAGGAAAATATTGAAAAACTAACATATGCCGAAGTGGTCAATATCGTCGATGGCCAAGTGCTTGGCGGAAGAGAAGGATTACATAAAACATTAAATAAATTCGTGATTGGGGCCATGAAATTAGAAGCGATGATGCGCTATACAGAAGCAGGAAACTTGCTAATTATCGGTAACCGTACGAATGCACATCAACTAGCATTAGAAGCAGGAGCTGCAGTATTAATTACAGGTGGATTTGATACAGAAGATCATGTGAAAAAGTTAGCAGATGAATTAAAGTTGCCGATTATTTCAAGTAGCTATGATACATTTACTGTGGCAACGCTTATTAACCGTGCCATTTATGATCAGCTTATCAAAAAGGAAATCGTACTCGTTGAAGATATTTTAACGCCAATTGAAGAAACGTTATATTTAAAACCTAGTGATAAAGTAGCGCAATGGCATGCGTATAATAAAGAAACAATGCATGGGCGTTATCCAATTGTAGATGAAAATAAAAAGGTATTAGGGATTGTTACTTCAAAAGATATGATTGGCATCGCAAAAGAAACACCAATTGAAAAAGTGATGACAAAGCAACCGATTACAGTGAATGGGAAAATGTCTGTTGCAGCGGCAGCGCGCATGATGGTATGGGAAGGGATTGAACTTCTTCCTGTTGTCGATGAAGGCAACCGATTGCAAGGGATTATTAGCCGTCAAGATGTACTTCAAGCATTGCAAATGATTCAACGTCAACCGCAAGTTGGAGAAACGATTGAGGATATCGTCACAAATCAATTTGTGACTCCGAAAGAAGCAAAGAACGAACACAGTTATCAATTTTCTGTGACACCACAAATGACGAGTTCATTTGGAACATTATCATATGGTGTATTTACAACCGTTGTCACAGAAGCAACAAATCGCGCCATCCGTGCGCAGAAAAAAAGTGATTCGATTGTCGAGAATTTAACAATTTATTTTGTAAAGCCGGTTCAAATTGACAATGTTGTTTCTGTACATCCAAAGGTGTTAGAAATCGGTCGTAAATTTGGAAAGGTAGATGTGGAAGTGCGTCACGGAGGAGAGGTTGTTGGGAAAGCACTGTTAATGGTACAGCTGATTGATCGATAAGTATGGAAAAGAGCTGAATGAAGAATCCTTTTTTATAGGGAGGTTCATTCAGCTTTTTTTATGTATAAATACAAATTGAAAAACCGAAAGAAAGCCTATCTTTTTAGGTGGAAGAGAGGATCTTGCCATGCGTAGAAGCGGTCAGATCCTGTTTCAGCCCCATGCCAAGTGAAACCAAAAGGAGAAAATGACCTTTTGTTCTTCATAGCAGCGACTTATATGTTGGGATATTAAAAATGGATATATATATATATATAATTCCCTTCATTTGGTAATTGAAATGTAGTATAATCTAATTATCAGATAATTTGTATATAAAAGAAAAAAGGATGGTGTTCACTATGTCATCAGAGTTGCTCTTTTTTGGTGGTGTTGCATTGTTTTATTTTCTTGCCATGATACCTATTCAGTATCTTTACATTGAAGGGCTAAACGAGCAAAAACAACGAACAAAGCTTTCACAACAAGAGTTGTATAAAAATATGTCTTTTGAAGAAGAACAATTACATTTTCACGTGCAAGGAAGTCCTTTTAATATTCCACCTGCATTTGTTGCATATATGATTTTAAAAATAAAACAATGTAAAAAGCATCAGCATAAATGCTGATGCTTTTTACATTGTTTTATACGCTTCTGCTTCTTCGACTGCAAGAGGTGAGAAATGTTTATACTGACGGAATCCATTAAAAATACTTGCACCACCAAATAAGATAAATAACACGCCAACGATAATACGTGCGGTAGAGAGTTCTAAGAAAAATTGGTTTGCACCAAATAGCGCAACGAATACACCGAGCGCCATTGCGGATTTTCCAGCAAGCCATCCTTTTTCCATCGGACGATTTGTACGAAAATATTTTGTTTTATAGAAGAGATACAACATAAATGAGATGATAATACAAAAGACTAATACTGGCATGATATGATCCTCCGTTATTTTGTATTTAGGTAAATTTAAAAATAAAACCTCATCTTTTTAGGTGGGAGAGAGTGTCCGCCCAAGCATAGAAGCGGTCAGTGCCTGTTTTAGCCCCATGCCAAGTGAAAACAAAGGGAGGGAACGAGTGGAGAATCCCTTTTGTTTTCATAGCCGAGACTGATATGGCGGGAAAATAAACTGAATAAAACTGAACTGAAACCCCATCTTTTTAGGTGGGAGAGAGTGTCCGCCCGAGCATAGAAGCGGTCAGATTCTGTTTCAGCCCCATGATAAGTGAAAATAAAAAACATTATCGAAACTTTCTAACTATTATTATAAAGCAATTGTCCACATGGATAAATTATTTTCAGTTATAATGAAGGATAAAGTGAGAAAATTGATTACAGAGGTAGAAATCAATAAAAAGGAGACTATACATATGCACGAACAAATTTTAACAGCGATTAAAGAGTTTGATACGATTATTATTCACCGTCATGTGCGCCCAGATCCAGATGCATTAGGTTCACAATGTGGGTTAGGAACCATTCTTCAAGAATCGTTCCCAGAGAAAAAGATTTATATGGTTGGATACAATGAACCTTCTTTATCGTATTTACGAGTAATGGATGAAATTGATGATGAGACTTATGAAAATGCGCTTGTTATCGTTTGTGATACAGCGAACCAAGAGCGTGTTTGTGATCAGCGTTATATGAAAGGAAAGAAGCTTATTAAAATTGATCATCACCCAAATGAAGATCCATACGGGGACGTTACGTGGGTTGATACGACATCAAGTTCTACAAGTGAGCTTATTTATGAGTTTTACTCTTACGGAAAAGATAAAGGTTTAACAATCTCAAAAGAAGCGGCTCGTCTTATTTTAGCTGGGATTGTTGGAGATACAGGTCGCTTCTTATTCCCAAATACATCAGCAAGAACACTTCGCTATGCAGGCGAACTTGTAGAAATGGGAGTGGACTTTCCAGAGTTATATAATGAAATGTATAAAACGAAAGAGAAAATCGCTCGTTTAAATGGATTCATTTTACAAAACTTTACGATGACAGAGGAAGGTGCAGCTTATATTAAGCTGACAAAAGAAGTACTAGAAGAATTTGATGTACTTCCTTCAGAGGCATCTGGTGTTGTTGGAGCGCTTGGCAATATTGATGGATTAAAAGCTTGGGTTCTATTTCTAGAGGAGGAAGATGTGATTCGCGTTCGTCTTCGTTCAAAGGGACCGGTAATTAATAAATTAGCGATGCAGTATAACGGCGGAGGTCATCCGATGGCTTCTGGTGCGAAAGCATCTTCTTGGGAAGAAGCAGATCGTCTTTTCACGGACTTGTGTGAGATCTGTAAATAAAACAAGTACTTCATGTGTTAAAAACAAGAAAGGCAGGGCTCAGAAGCTCTACTTTTCTTGTTTTATGTTGATGCTAATTTCGAGCACAGTATCAAAGGAAATTGTTTCGATTTTAAAGCGGTAGCTTCGGTCATAATGTTTGTATACTTTATTTTCAATTGCTTTTATTAACAATTCTTTGTTTTTTGCTACGCTTTGAACGTTTTTTGTTACGAGGTGCTGAAGGTCTTCTTGAAGAGAAGTAATCATATTTTCAAGAGTAACACGGTCTAAATCGTATTTATCATGATTCGGAATCTCAATTTTAATTTCTTGGATCGTTAAAAGGCTTTTATTTTCCTCATTTAATTTAGTACGATCTTCCGTAAGAACATGAAGATTCTTTTTTAGCCTTGTAATTTCCGTTTCTTGAAACACAATTTTTTTTGCATAATCTTCTTGAAAAACGCCGTATATGTACAAAAAAATAAACCAACTCAAAATTCCTCCAACGGCAGCGCCACCTAAAAATAAATACCACTTTTTTGCTATTGTAGCGCTTGGAACCCTCATACATGATCCTGCGTAATCCATTTAATAATAATAAGGCCCGTTTGCATGCCGCCTGTTGCGAAAAAAATAAGTAAAATTTGTTTCACAATATCTTTTGTGGCACCTTCGAAAAAGGTTCGTTCAAAGCTATAAAATGTATCAAAAGTTCCGCCAATTGCTGCAACGAGTGCCCAAATACGTAAATTTTCTGCGAATTGATTTATGGCAGTAAGAGCTGGTTTTCCAACAAGAAATGCTCCAATTCCTCCGATTAAAGAACCACCAAGCATTACTCCAAAGGCAATAAAGTAAGTTGTAATGAGAAGAGAGAAAAAAGTTTGTCTTACATCCATCGTCATTCCCCTTTCTCCTCCATATATATGGACAAAGTATAAGAAGTATGTTTTGATTTCCGCTTTCTTCATCACCTATAATGAAAGTAGTCAAATAGATAAAGAGAGGGTACAACAGTGAAGTTTGTGCATTTACAATGTCAAACCGTTTATAGTTTGTTAAAAAGTGCTTGTAAAATTGATGAACTTGTAAGCCGTGCGAAAGAGCTTGGATTTTCATCGCTTGCAATTACAGATGAAAATGTGATGTACGGAGTGATTCCATTTTATAAAGCATGTAAGAAGAATGGCATACGGCCAATTATCGGATTAACAGCCTCTGTTTTTAGTGAGGAAGAAGAGCGATCCTATCCGCTTGTACTGTTAGCAGAAAATGAGATGGGATACCAAAACTTATTGAAAATTTCTAGCACCATCATGACTAAGTCTAAAGGCGGGATTCCGAAAAAGTGGCTTTCTCATTATGCAAAAGGGTTGATTGCGATTTCTCCAGGAAAAGATGGGGAAATTGAACAGTTATTGCTACAAGGAAGAGACGAGATTGCTGAAGAAGTAGCTCGTGCGTATCAAAATATGTTTGGAAGTTTTTATATGAGTTTGCAGCATCACGCAATTCAGGATGAACTATTCTTGCAAGAAAAATTACCACAATTTGCAAACGAAATAAACATTCCAGTCGTTGCGACAAATGATGTTCGTTATGTGAACCAAAGCGATGCGCTTGTGCAGGAATGCTTGCTATCTGTTCAGAGCGGAACAAAGATGACTGATCCAGACAGACCAAGGCTCAAAACAGACCAGTATTATTTAAAATCATCGGCTGAAATGGAAGCTTTATTTTCTCATGCAGAAGAAGCTCTTCAAAATACAGTTCGTATAGCTGAACGTTGCCACGTAGAAATTCCTTTCCACGTCAATCAATTGCCAAAGTTTCCTGTTCCATCTAACGAAACATCGGATGCTTATTTGCGCCGCATTTGTGAAGAGGGGCTAAATAAGCGATATGGGGCGGTTCAAGATGTACATAGGAAACGTTTGAATCATGAACTTGAAGTTATCTCTCGCATGGGATTTAGTGATTATTTTCTCATTGTTTGGGACTTTATGAAATACGGACATGAACATGGTATTTTAACAGGACCGGGCCGTGGCTCAGCAGCAGGTTCTCTTGTTTCTTATGTGTTAGAAATTACAGATATCGATCCAATTGAGTACAACTTGCTGTTTGAACGATTTCTAAATCCTGAACGTGTTACGCTTCCAGATATTGATATTGATTTTCCGGACATTAGACGTGATGAGATGATTCGTTATGTAAAAGATAAATATGGTCAACTTCGCGTTGCCCAAATTGTTACGTTCGGAACGCTTGCTGCAAAAGCAGCGATTCGGGATATCGCCCGCGTAATGGGGCTTCCGCCGAGAGATATTGACATATTTTCGAAACTGATTCCATCAAGGATTGGGATTACATTAAAAGAAGCACATGAAGAATCCGGGTCCCTTCGTGAATTTGTACAAGGAAATCTCTTGCATGAGCGTGTTTTTGAAATTGCGAAGCGTGTAGAAGGTTTACCACGTCATACGTCTATTCATGCAGCAGGGGTCATTATGAGTCAGGAGCCATTAACGGGAAGTGTTGCGATTCAAGAAGGACATAACGATGTATATGTAACGCAATATCCAGCAGAAGTGTTAGAAGAACTTGGTCTGTTAAAAATGGACTTCTTAGGCTTACGTAATTTAACGTTACTTGAAAATATTCTTACATTTATTGTGAACAAAACGGGTAAACAAATTGATATACGGAATTTACCTCTTCAAGATGAAAAGACATTCCAATTACTAGGAAGAGGAGATACAACAGGTGTATTCCAGCTCGAATCTGGGGGAATGCGGAATGTACTCCGCGGTTTAAAACCAAATGAGTTTGAAGATATTGTTGCCGTCAACGCTTTATATCGTCCAGGGCCAATGGAACAAATCCCAACCTTTATTGAGTCAAAGCACGGGAAGCGTCAAATTCATTATTTACATTCAGATTTAAAGCCAATTTTAAAAAGCACATATGGCGTTATTGTATACCAAGAACAGATTATGCAAATTGCTTCGCAGTTAGCGGGATTTTCACTCGGAGAAGCCGATTTGCTCCGCCGTGCAGTGAGTAAGAAAAACCGTGAGATTTTAGATCAAGAACGAAAGCATTTTGTACAAGGGTGTTTACGAAATGGATACGATGAAACATCTGCAGAACAAATTTATGATTTAATTGTTAGATTTGCAAATTACGGTTTTAACCGAAGCCATGCTGTAGCGTACAGTATGATTGGATATCAGCTCGCTTATTTAAAAGCGAATTATCCTTTAGAGTTTATGACGGCACTCTTATCCAGTGCGATAGGTAACGAAGATAAGATTGTGCAATATATACGTGAAACGAAGCGCAAAGGTTTTTATGTTTTACCGCCGTCTCTTCATAGAAGTAGTTATAATTTCCAAATAGAAGGGAATGCAATTCGCTATAGTTTGCTTTCGATTCGAAATATCGGGATGGCTACAGTGAATGCGGTGATCGAGGAAAGAGAAAGAAATCCATTTCAAGATTTATTTGAGTTTTGTCTTCGTATGCCAGCAAAGTTTGTTACGGAGCGTAATTTAGAGGCATTTGTTTGGGCTGGCTGTTTCGATGATTTTCAAGTTTCGAGAACAACTTTGTTTAACAGTATTAAGGGTGCTTTAGAGTATGCAAGCCTTGCGCGTGAATTGGGGGAAGAAAGTGTCCCAAAATCAGTATACGTACAAGGAGAAGAGCTATCTTTTATTGAACAATTAAATAATGAGAAAGAAGCGCTTGGCTTTTATTTATCCAGTTATCCAACGGCGCAGTATGCAAAGCTTGTAAAAGAACTAGAAATTCCGTCTCTTGCGCAAGCGATGAGCCAAAAGCGAAACGTACAGCGTGCGATTGTTTATGTAACAGGTGTAAAAGTCATTCGGACGAAAAAATTGCAAAAAATGGCGTTCGTCACTTTTTGTGATCAAAATGATGAAATGGAAGCGGTTGTCTTTCCGGAGACGTATATTCATTTTTCGGAGAGGTTAAAAGAAGGTGAAATTGTTTTAGTGGAAGGGACGATTGAACAACGAAATCATAAATTACAATGGATTGTAAACGGTCTTTATCCATTAGAACAAATGGATGTTTACAATGAAATGAGAGAAGCATCGATTTATGTAAAACTACCATCGCAGTATGAAAAGAAGTTGTTAAATCAAGTTACAAAAGTATTGTTTCACTATTCAGGTTTTGCGAAAGTACTAATTTATTATGAAAAGGAACATAAAATGGTACAATTATCTCGTAGTTTGTCAATTCATCCAAGTGAAGAATGTTTAGGAGCACTTCGCGAAATAGTCGGTGAGGAAAATGTCGTAGTGAAAATATAATGGACAATTTCCCTATAGTTCGATTATTATAGTAATAGCATTCGTGGTCAGACCACTTGGAGAGAATGATATCAGCAAGAATAATTTGAGGAGAGTGGATAGTTTGTCAACACTTCGTGAAGAAGCACTTCACATGCATAAAGTGCATCAAGGAAAATTAGAAACTGTATCAAAAGTAAAAGTAGAAAATGCTAAAGACTTAAGTCTTGCGTATTCTCCAGGGGTTGCAGAACCTTGTAAAGAAATTTATGACGATAAAAGTAAGGTATATGAATATACAATGAAGGGAAACATGGTAGCAGTTGTGACGGACGGAACAGCTGTACTTGGTCTTGGTAATATCGGACCAGAAGCATCTCTTCCAGTAATGGAAGGTAAAGCTGTATTATTCAAAAGCTTTGCTGGCGTAGATGCATTCCCTATTGCTTTAAATACAAACGATGTAGATAAAATTGTTGAAACTGTAAAATTAATGGAGCCGACATTTGGCGGTGTAAACTTAGAGGATATTGCAGCACCCAACTGCTTTATCATTGAAGAACGTTTGAAAAAAGAAACAAATATTCCTGTATTCCATGATGATCAACACGGAACAGCTATCGTAACAGTAGCAGGTCTTGTAAACGCACTTAAGTTAGTTGGAAAGAAAATGTCTGACATTAAAGTTGTAGCAAATGGTGCAGGTGCAGCAGGTATTGCAATCATTAAACTTTTATATCGCTATGGTGTACGCGACATTATTATGTGTGACCGAAAAGGTGCGATTTATGAAGGTCGCCCTGTTGGTATGAACCCGGTGAAAGATGAAGTTGCAAAATATACGAATAAAAATCGTGTAGAAGGTTCATTAGCGGATGTTCTGCAAGGCGCGGATGTATTTATCGGTGTATCTGTAGCGGGTGCATTGACTGAGGAAATGGTTCGTACAATGAATGACGATGCAATTATTTTTGCAATGGCAAACCCAGTTCCAGAAATTATGCCGGAACTGGCAAAAGCAGCAGGAGCAGCTGTTGTTGGAACGGGTCGTTCTGACTTCCCGAACCAAGTAAATAATGTACTAGCGTTCCCTGGTATTTTCCGTGGTGCACTGGATGTACATGCTACGCAAATCAATGAAGAAATGAAGATGGCAGCTGTACAAGCCATTGCAGAGCTTGTAGCGGCAGATGAGCTGAATGTAGACTATATCATTCCAGCTCCGTTTGACGCGCGTGTAGCGCCTCAGGTGGCGGCTTATGTTGCAAAAGCTGCGATGGAGACAGGAGTAGCTCGCCGTCAAGTAGATCCAAATGAAGTCGCTGAGAAAACAAAAAATTTAGCGTTGATTGGTAAAGAGTAAGCGAGGAATTTCTATTGACATCATCAAATACAAAAGTATATCTCGAAATTGTAAAGAAAATCCGTTCCATTATGGAAGAGGATGGTTTAGTCGCAGGTGATCGTTTACCATCTGAGCGCGAGTTAAGTGCGCGTTTAAACGTTGGGCGTTCATCTGTACGGGAAGCATTGCGAGCTTTAGAACTCGTAGGATTAATTGAAACAAGACGCGGTGAAGGAACGTTTATTCGAAACTTCTATGACAATGGTCTTGTTCAATTAATCGCACCATTTTTATTACAAGATCAGAAAACAATTCGTGATTTGTTACAGACGAAACAATTGCTTGAAAAAGATGTTATTCGAATCGTATGTGATTTACCGAAAGAAACGTTTTCTAGTGTATTAGGTATGTTGAAACAAGTTCTTAAAAAGGACGGAAGTTCAATTCAGGAGTTTCATCAAATGTTTTTCAAAACACTTATTGAACAAGTGGACAATTATTTACTATATCGAATTTGGAGAATTGTAAATGATTACGTTGCGACTCTTTCTTATGAAATTTCACTAGAATCTATAGAAATCTATAGAAATCTTTACGAAGTGTTATACGTGAAAAAAGAAGAAGAGGCGCTAAAAATTTATGATGAATTAATGGAAAACATACAGTTTCACTCGTAATGTATAAAATTTGTCGAAATAACCATGACACGTTATGACAAACAATCTATCGCATAGCGGTTAAAGTTAAACGTAAAGAGAGAGGTTATGAGTGCGTGTTCAAAAAAAGAGGATAAAGAGAACTGAGTAGCTATCTTGACCGGACTGTTTGAACATCCTCTATTAGACAGATTGAGAAGACAAGGCTAACATCGATTTTTGGTGTTAGCCACATTTTCTTCCTAACCTTAGCTCTCAACAAAGGGGGTCAAATTGTGCTAAGAGATTTATTCGTAAAAAAGAAAAAGTACGCTGCAATTCCTTCAGAACAAGTACGAAGAGATGTACCGGACGGTGTTATGACAAAATGTCCGAAATGTAAGAAAATCATGTATACAAAAGAGCTTCTTAAAAATTTAAAAGTATGTGTAAACTGTGGCTATCATCATCCTATGAATGCATGGGAACGCCTTGATAGTGTATTGGACGAAGGTTCATTTCGTGAGTATGACAAAGAGATGGTTTCGTTAAATCCACTTGGGTTCCCAAATTATGAAGAAAAATTAGAGAGTGATCGCAAGAAAACAGAATTAAATGAAGCAGTTGTGACAGGTGAAGGAACAATTGATGAAATGCTTGTTGTGATTGCAGTAATGGATTCTCGCTTTCGAATGGGCAGCATGGGCTCTGTTGTAGGAGAAAAAATTGCACGTGCAGTTGAAAAAGCATACGAATTACAAGTTCCATTTATTATCTTTACTGCATCGGGCGGTGCGCGTATGCAAGAAGGTATTTTAAGCTTAATGCAAATGGCAAAAACGAGCGTAGCTTTGAAAAAGCATAGCAATGCTGGAGGATTATTTATTTCTGTTATGACTCATCCGACGACAGGCGGTGTTTCAGCGAGTTTCGCTTCACTTGGTGACTATAATCTTGCAGAGCCAGGTGCACTTATCGGCTTTGCTGGTAGACGTGTAATTGAACAAACAGTGCGTGAGAAGCTGCCAGAAGACTTTCAAACGGCAGAGTTTTTACTAGAGCACGGTCAATTGGATGCGGTTGTGCATCGCGATGATATGAGAGAGTCGCTCCGTAAGATTTTAGAAGTTCATCAAGGAGGGGAAACGGCTATATGGCAGAGCTAGAATTTGAAAAACCAGTTGTTGAGCTAAGAAATAAGATTCGTGAACTGAAAGACTATACGAAAAACACCCAGATGGACTTCAGCGAGGAGATTCGTATTTTGGAAGACAAGCTAGAAAATTTAGAGGAAGAAATATACGGCAATATGAAAGTATGGGACCGCGTTCAAATTGCTCGTCATGCAGAACGACCGACAACGCTCGATTATATTGAGCGCTTATTTACTGATTTTTTTGAATGTCATGGAGATCGTCTATATGGCGATGATGCAGCGATTGTCGGCGGCATAGCGAAATATGATGGCATGTCTGTAACAGTAATTGGGCACCAGCGCGGGAAAGATACGAAAGAAAATATTCGTCGTAATTTTGGAATGCCTCATCCAGAAGGATATCGAAAGGCACTACGTTTAATGAAGCAAGCGGAGAAATTTAATCGTCCAATCATCTGCTTCATTGATACGAAAGGTGCTTATCCTGGTAAGGCTGCTGAAGAACGTGGGCAAAGTGAAGCGATTGCACGTAATTTATTCGAAATGGCAGGGCTTACTGTACCTGTGATTTGCATTGTTATCGGTGAAGGTGGCAGTGGTGGTGCGTTAGGTCTTGGAGTAGGAGATTACATTCATATGCTAGAAAATTCCACTTATTCTGTTATTACACCAGAGGGAGCGGCAGCGATTCTTTGGAAAGATGCAGGAAAAGCGAAAGAAGCTGCAGAAGCGATGAAAATCACGGCGGCGGATTTGAAAGAATTAGGTGTAATTGACGAAATTATTCCAGAAGCACGCGGCGGTGCGCATCGTAATATTCTAAAGCAATCAGAAAATATTGACTTAATGTTGAAAAAAACATTCGGGCAATTAAACGGTATTTCGAAAGATGAATTAATCGAAAAACGTTATGAAAAATATATGAAAATTGGGCAAGTTTCGTTTTCAAACGCTTCCATTTGGATAAAATAAGAAAAGCGTGCGTTCCATTTCGCGAATGCACGTTTTTATTGTGAAAAGACACATCTTCTCCATTGTATTTTTATATTTCTTCATGTTATTTTATTATAAGGTAAATAATCTTTATGAGGTGAGTACAAATGAAACGTATTGGTGTATTAACAAGTGGTGGAGATTCACCTGGTATGAATGCTGCCATTCGTGCAGTTGTTCGTAAAGCGATTTTCCATGATGTAGAAGTATATGGTATCTACCATGGATACGCTGGATTAATTTCTGGTCACATTGAAAAATTAGAACTTGGTTCTGTTGGCGATATTATCCACCGCGGTGGTACAAAATTATATACAGCAAGATGTCCTGAGTTTAAAGACCCAGAAGTACGACTAAAAGGTATCGAGCAATTAAAGAAATTTGGCATTGAAGGAATTGTTGTTATTGGTGGAGACGGTTCTTACCAAGGTGCTAAAAAATTAACAGAGCAAGGATTCCCGTGTGTCGGTGTACCAGGTACAATTGATAATGATATTCCTGGGACAGACTTCACAATTGGTTTCGATACAGCATTAAACACTGTTATTGATGCAATTGATAAAATTCGTGATACAGCTACATCTCATGAACGTACATATGTTATTGAAGTAATGGGGCGTCACGCTGGTGATATCGCATTATGGGCTGGTTTAGCAGATGGCGCAGAAACAATCTTGATTCCAGAAGAAGAGTATGACATGGAAGATGTTATTGCTCGTTTAAAACGTGGTAGTGAGCGTGGAAAGAAACATAGTATTATCGTTGTAGCAGAAGGTGTTGGAAGCGCGATTGAGATTGGTAAACACATTGAAGAAGCAACAAACTTTGATACTCGTGTAACTGTATTAGGTCACGTACAACGTGGTGGATCACCAAGTGCACAAGATCGTGTATTAGCAAGCCGTCTTGGCGCAAGAGCAGTTGAACTGTTGATTGAGGGTAGAGGTGGACGCTGCGTTGGTATCCAAAATAACAAACTTGTTGATCATGACATTATCGAAGCGTTAGCTCAAAAGCATACGATTGATAAAGATATGTATCAATTATCTAAAGAATTATCCATCTAATTGGCGTAATATCGAATATTTGGGAACGGTTTCATAATTTTCGGAGGTGCAATATGCGTAAAACTAAAATTGTATGTACTATAGGTCCTGCTAGTGAAAGTATTGAGAAATTAGAGCAATTAATCGAAGCGGGTATGAACGTTGCTCGTTTAAACTTCTCTCATGGTAGCCATGAAGAGCACGGAGCACGTATCAAAAACATTCGTGAAGCTTCAAAGAAAACTGGTAAAACAGTTGCGATCTTACTTGATACAAAAGGTCCAGAAATCCGTACACATGACTTCGTAGACGGACAAGCTGAGCTTGTAACAGGTGCAGAAGTAGTTATCTCTACTGAGCAAGTATTAGGAACTGCAGAGAAGTTCTCTGTATCTTATGCTGGTCTTTATGAGGATGTAGACTCAGGTTCTCGTATTCTAATCGATGACGGCCTTATCGAACTAGAAGTAATCGAGAAAGCTGACGGAAACATCCGTACAAAAGTATTGAACAGCGGAACTGTGAAAAATAAAAAAGGTGTTAACGTACCAAACGTAAGCATTAAGCTTCCTGGTATCACTGAAAAAGACGTACAAGATATCGTCTTTGGTATCGAGCAAAAAGTTGATTTCATCGCGGCATCTTTCGTTCGTAAAGCAGCTGACGTGTTAGAAATCCGTGAATTGTTAGAAGCGCATAATGCACAATTCATTCAAATCGTACCAAAAATTGAAAACCAAGAAGGTATCGATAACATCGATTCTATCTTAGAAGTTTCTGACGGTTTAATGGTAGCTCGTGGTGACATGGGTGTAGAAATTCCACCAGAAGAAGTGCCGCTAGTACAAAAACGTCTAATCAAAAAATGTAACGTATTAGGTAAACCGGTTATTACTGCAACACAAATGTTAGATTCTATGCAACGTAACCCACGTCCAACTCGTGCGGAAGCAAGTGACGTAGCGAACGCAATCTTTGATGGTACAGATGCAATCATGCTTTCTGGTGAAACTGCAGCGGGACAATACCCAGTAGAAGCAGTAACAATGATGGCGAACATCGCAGTACGTGTTGAAAAATCATTGCAATACGAAGATATGTTCAAAAAGCGTATTAAAGAGTTCACTCCAACAATTACAGATGCAATTAGTCAATCTGTTGCACACACAGCGCTTGCTCTTGATGTAGCTGCAATCGTAGCTCCAACAGAAAGTGGATATACTGCAAAAATGATCTCTAAATATCGTCCAAAATCTCCAATCGTAGCTGTAACATCTGACGAGCAAGTGGGCCGTCGTCTTGCGCTTGTTTGGGGTGTAGAAGCGTTTATGGCTGGAAAACGTGCAGCATCTACTGATGAAATGTTAGATACTGCAATTCAAACAGTTATGGATGCAGGTCTAATCGGACTTGGAGATACAGTTGTAATTACTGCTGGTGTACCAGTTGCTGAAACTGGTACAACAAACTTAATGAAAATCCATGTTGTTGGTGAAGAAATCGCTAAAGGACAAGGGATTGGTCGCAAAGCTGCAAAAGGTAAAGTAGTTGTAGCGAAAACAGCTGCAGAAGCTGTAGCGAACGTAACGAAAGGTGACATCCTTGTTACAACAAGCACTGATAAAGATATGATTCCTGCAATTGAAAAAGCTGCAGCTCTAGTTGTAGAAGAAGGTGGCTTAACAAGCCATGCGGCTGTTGTAGGTGTATCAATCGGTATCCCGGTTATCGTTGGGGTAAACGGTGTGACAACGACTTTAAAAAATGGCCAAGAAGTAACAGTTGATGCGGCGCGCGGAATTGTTTATAATGGACATGCGGAAGTGCTATAAGAAGTAATATGGAGAGAAGGATCGGAGTCCTTCTCTTTTTTTAATTTAAATACAAAAACCATTCTGAAAAAAGAAATCTTCGGTAGTGGGAAAGGGATTTCATTTTTTGTTTGATGTTTTGTGGGTTGTTTTGAGGGCATGAGGAGATCGAGAGAGTCTAATTAGGCTGTTGTTAGGGTAGCGTGAGTATCTTGCTTCCTGTAAATAGTGTGATGAAGGAGGATGAGGGAATGAAGTGGCTTCTTTTTCTTTTAATTTTAATTCCTGCTGTTGAAATAACAGTATTAATTGGATCTAGTCATTTAATTGGTATGTGGTCGACGTTTGCTATGATCGTGTTTACAGGTGTACTTGGCGCTTATTTAGCAAAACGACAAGGGCTTATAGTATTAAAGGAGATTCAATTTCGGTTAAATAGAGGTGAAATGCCAGGAGATGCTGTATTAGATGGTATTTTTGTTTTTATAGGTGGACTTCTTCTTTTGACACCAGGGTATGTGACGGATGTAATCGGGTTTATTTTTATATTTTCGGTAACACGACAGCCGTTTAAGTTCATGATGATTAAATGGTTAGAGCGGAAAATAAGAAGAAACACGACAATTATTGTACAAAAATAACACTTGAAACAGAAATGTTGTAAGTGTTATTTTTTTGTCGAAATATAAAATGTATATTTATTCATTTGTAGAAAAAGGAAGAAAAGGGATTGATATTTATGTTTAAAATAGAATAAAAATACAAATGTATTCTCGGTCGTATTATTTTATGCAAAAAACAAGGGAATCCCCCATTTATTATAGGAAATTCCCTTGTTTATTTTATTGCGAACAACGACTATTGTGGAAAATTTATTTTAATGGTGTGCCTTTAATAAACTTCCATAAATCATGAAATACATGAGCTTTGTGCAATGTGTTTAATAATACTAATGTGACTGGGCCAATGATTAATCCTAAGAAACCGTATAGCTTAAACCCAACGAATAACGCAATAAGTGTTGGTAATGGATCGAGTCCGATGTTGGATGATAACACTTTCGGTTCCATGATTTGTCTTTGAACAATGACAACAATATATAAAATAAGTAGACCAATTGCGAAAGCTGTGTCCCCTGTGAAAAATACATATATAACCCAAGGAACAAAGACTGCTCCCGTTCCTAAATAAGGAAGTAAGTCTACAATTCCTGTAATGATTGCG
This sequence comes from Bacillus sp. IT-79MI2, assembly GCF_949768135.1. Classification (NCBI taxonomy): domain Bacteria; kingdom Bacillati; phylum Bacillota; class Bacilli; order Caryophanales; family Bacillaceae; genus Bacillus; species Bacillus sp. IT-79MI2. The sequence continues at coordinate 69,776 of NZ_CATKPV010000095.1, forward strand.
ATTGTGATGGCGTATGGTACGCGCAAAATTAATAGTCCAATTAGTACGATGACGGTAGTCATAGATACAAGTGTGAGTTGTGCTTTTATAAATCCAAATAATGCTTTTCGTAAATCAACAAAAATAGTCTTTCCGTATCCGTGTATGCGATTTGGAAGTAATCGCTTTACTTTGTGAGCGAGTGTATGCCAATCAAAACTAATAAAGAAAGTCGCTAATAAGACGAAGACGAGGACTGTTAAAGTTGTTGGGAGTGCACTGATGAAATTTGTTAATCCACTTATAATGGCGGTTAACAGCTCTTTCATTTGTTTTGTTGCTTCCGTTCCTAGATTTTGAATGTTTTGTGTAATTGTATATTGTTGTGATTCACCAAGGTGATTAAATTTAGAAATTAAATCATCATATAAAGGCATAATATTATTGAGTGCAAATTGCTGTGCATACTGTACAATTGCTGGAAACTTCTCTGTGACGATTTGTAGTAAGTAAGTTGTGGCGGAAATCGCTTCTGTCACAAGATATGTAACAAGTCCGACGATGGCACCGAACACGAGAATTAAGCTGACGAGTACCGCTAAGGCACGAGGGAACTGTAGTTTTTGATTGAGAAAATTTACGACTGGATTAATCAAATAAGCAAAAGCTAATGCGATGATAAAAGGGTATATAAGACCTGAAACATACAAAATCGCATAAAACCCAATTGTTATTGCTAAAATGACAAATATAAGTCGCAATACGATATACAGTGAGTTTCGATTCAAAGGTGCTTACCTCCCATTCCAAATTGTATTTATGTTATAGTGGAATGATGGATTTATCCTGCTATTCGCGGGCAGTATGAATTACTTCAAGGTGTGAAGTGATCGGCGCGTAAAAGCTTGACGGTGAAGGCTAATCAATAGTAAATGTTTTCTCTGTACTGATTGACGAGAGCCTCACTTTACCTACTTTTTATTTTACTGGTTTCTTATAAGAAAAGAAAGAAGTGTGCTTTTCTTTCTCGGTAAATATAAAAACAACTTATTTTGGTCTTGTTTAGAGCGTTTAAGGTCTGCTGTATCATCTATATTGATTGATGAATACTCTTGCCTATATCGTGTATAACGATATGTTTAACAGCGATTTACTTTGTAAACAGGTTCATTATTTTCAGAAAGGAAGTGTAATCATGATTAGTCAATCAACGTTATTTTTATTCATACTACTTATTATTGGACTTATTGCTAAAAATCAATCGCTCACTGTAGCAGTTGGCGTTTTATTTTTATTAAAGTGGACGTTTCTAGGAGAAAAAATCCTTCCATATTTACAAACAAAAGGAATTAATCTTGGTGTAACGGTTATTACAATTGCGGTTCTTGTTCCGATCGCTACGGGTGAAATTGGATTTAAGCAGCTTGGTGAAGCAGCTAAATCATATTATGCATGGATTGCGCTCGCTTCAGGGATAGCGGTTGCTTTGTTAGCAAAGGGTGGTGTGCAGTTATTAACGAACGATCCTCATATTACAACTGCGCTTGTATTTGGAACAATTATTGCAGTTGCATTATTTAATGGAGTTGCTGTAGGACCATTAATTGGAGCTGGAATTGCCTATGCTGTGATGAACATTATACAGATGTTTAAGTGAAGAATTTTATAGTAATATAAAATTTTTGAATTCTTTCCATTCACAAAAGTCAGATAATTGTTTATAATAGAATTAGAAAACATGTAAAGGCTACATAGCAACGAAGACTTACACCAGATAAAATAAAAACAACATAAAATAATTTTCTGCTGACATTGTTTTATGTTGTTTTTATCATAAACTCTTCGAAACTAGTTTTCCTCACCATCTATTGTTCTAAGCGTGAGGATTCGGAGAGAAACTCACGCTCATGCTTTGATAAAGCAATGGAACAACGAGATGGGAACATCACAACAAATTTGCATGATCGTGCATTTTGCTTGCCTAAAGAGTGAACGGGCGTTCATAATTTAGAAGGGAAGCAAACAGATATAAGGGAGCAAGGTTGGGAGAATTTTCAGGAAAAGGAGAGAATGTCATGACTGTTATTCGAGGATTAGAAGGGGTAGTAGCAACAACATCATCCGTAAGTTCTATTATTGATGATACATTAACGTATGTTGGGTATAATATTGATGATTTAGCGGAAAATGCTACGTTTGAAGAAGTGGTATATTTATTATGGCACCGTAAACTTCCTAATGAAGAGGAATTAAATGAGTTAAAAGAAACTCTATCTGAATATTCTAAAGTTCCAAGTGAGATTTTATCATATTTAAAACAAGTAGATTTAAAGATTGCACATCCGATGTCTGTTTTACGAACTGCGATTTCCATGTTATCATTATACGATGAGAGCGCTGAATTAATGGATGAGAAGTCTAATTATTTGAAAGCGGTTAAATTACAGGCTCAAGTAGGGACTCTTGTTGCAGCGTATGCAAGAATTCGTAAAGGTTTAGAAGTGGTTGAGCCACGAAAAGATTTATCATTAGCTGCAAACTTTATTTATATGTTAAATAACCGCGAACCAAATGAAGTGGAAATTGAAGCTTTTGATAAAGCTCTTGTACTTCATGCGGATCATGAATTAAATGCTTCTACATTTACAGCTCGCGTTTGCGTTGCTACACTTTCAGACGTATATTCTGGTATTACAGCAGCGATTGGTGCTTTAAAAGGACCTCTTCACGGCGGAGCGAATGAAAATGTAATGAAGATGTTAAAAGAAATTGGCGAAGAAGAAAATGTAGAATCCTATATTCATAACGCACTTCAAAATAAGGTGAAAATTATGGGATTTGGCCATCGCGTATATGAGCACGGTGATCCTCGCGCGAAACATTTACGTGAAATGTCTAAGAAATTATGCGTGCTTTTAGGGGAAGAAAAATGGTATAATATGTCTATCAAAATCGAAGACATTGTTACAAAAGAAAAAGGTCTTCCACCAAATGTCGATTTCTATTCTGCTTCTGTTTACCATTGTTTAGGAATTGATCATGATTTATTTACACCAATCTTTGCGATCAGTCGTATGTCAGGTTGGTTAGCTCATATTCTAGAACAATATGAAAATAACCGCTTAATTCGTCCGCGTGCTGATTATAATGGACCAACGCATCAACGCTATGTTCCATTAGCACAACGATAAGTTAAAAACACTATTTAGATAGTGAAAATACGCTTTCAAAAATCTGATTTTTTTGCAAAGATGTAATGATTGGAATATTTTAATTTGACTAACGGTTTGAACTGAGGGGTTTATTCCCTCAGTTTCACACATATGAAATTTCAAACATGGGGGTTATCACAGTGACGACAGGAGAAAAAATTACTGTAACGAATGGTGTTATGAATGTACCAAACAATCCAATTATTCCTTTTATTGAAGGTGATGGAATTGGACCAGATATTTGGGCGGCAGCATCTCGTGTATTAGAAGCAGCTGTTGAAAAAGCTTATGATGGTGAGAAGAAAATCGTTTGGAAAGAAGTGCTTGCAGGGGAAAAAGCATTCAACCAAACAGGCGAATGGTTACCAGAAGAGACGTTAAATGAAATTCGCGAATATTTAATCGCGATTAAAGGCCCACTTACAACGCCTGTTGGTGGCGGCATTCGTTCTCTAAACGTAGCGCTTCGTCAAGAGTTAGACTTATATGTATGTTTACGTCCAGTTCGTTATTTTGAAGGTGTTCCTTCACCTGTAAAACGTCCGGAAGATACTGATATGGTGATTTTCCGTGAAAATACAGAAGACATTTATGCTGGTATTGAATATGCACAAGGATCTCCAGAAGCACAAAAAGTGCTTGAGTTCTTAAAAGAAACAATGGGTGTAAACAAAATTCGCTTCCCAGAAACATCAGGAATTGGTATTAAACCAATTTCAGAAGAAGGAACAAAGCGTCTTGTTCGTGCTGCAATTCAATATGCAATTAACGAAAAACGCTCTTCTGTTACATTAGTTCATAAAGGAAACATTATGAAATTTACAGAAGGTGCTTTCAAAAACTGGGGTTATGAAGTTGCGGAACAAGAATTCGGCGATAAAGTATTCACTTGGGCTGAATATGACCGTATTGTTGAAAAAGATGGTAAAGATGCAGCGAATAAAGCGATGACAGAGGCTGAAGCAGCTGGTAAAATCATTGTTAAAGATTCTATTGCGGATATCTTCTTACAACAAATTTTAACACGTCCGCGTGAGTTTGATGTTGTTGCAACAATGAACTTAAATGGCGATTATATTTCTGATGCACTTGCAGCACAAGTAGGTGGCATTGGTATTGCACCTGGTGCAAACATTAACTATGTTACTGGACATGCTATTTTTGAAGCGACACATGGTACAGCTCCAAAATATGCAGGTTTAGATAAAGTGAATCCATCTTCTGTTCTTCTTTCAGGAGTATTATTATTAGAGCATTTAGGATGGAATGAAGCTGCGAAATTAGTAACTGCTTCAGTAGAAAAAACAATTGCTTCAAAAGTGGTAACATATGACTTCGCACGTCTTATGGATGGCGCAACTGAAGTGAAATGTTCCGAATTTGCTGATGCCCTTATTAACAATATGGACTTAGCAGTAATCAAAAACGCATAATTCAGAGTGGGGGAGAAAGTATGACAATCAAACGCAAAAAAGTATCAGTCATCGGTGCAGGATTTACCGGAGCAACAACAGCGTTTTTATTAGCTCAAAAAGAGCTTGCAGATGTTGTATTAGTGGACATTCCACAACTGGAGAATCCAACAAAAGGGAAAGCGTTAGATATGTTAGAAGCAAGCCCTGTACAAGGTTTTGATGCTAACATTATCGGCACATCTGATTACGTAGATACTGCTGATTCTGACGTTGTTGTTATTACAGCAGGAATTGCACGTAAACCAGGTATGAGCCGTGATGATTTAGTAGCAACAAACTCTAAAATTATGAAAAGTATTACGAAAGATATCGCAAAACATTCACCAAACGCAATTATTGTTGTGTTAACAAATCCAGTTGATGCAATGACATATTCTGTATTTAAAGAAGCTGGATTCCCGAAAGAGCGTGTTATCGGTCAATCTGGTGTATTAGATACAGCTCGTTTCCGTACATTCATCGCACAAGAATTAAATCTTTCTGTTAAAGACATTACAGGATTCGTTCTTGGTGGCCACGGTGATGACATGGTGCCTCTTGTACGTTATTCTTACGCAGGCGGTATTCCATTAGAAACATTAATTCCTGCAGAACGCTTAGAAGCAATCATAGAACGTACGCGTAAAGGCGGCGGCGAAATTGTAAGTTTACTAGGAAACGGTAGTGCATACTACGCGCCAGCTGCTTCTTTAGTTGAAATGACTGAAGCGATTTTAAAAGATCAACGCCGTGTATTACCAGCTATCGCATACCTTGAAGGTGAATATGGCTATAGCGACCTTTACCTAGGTGTACCAGTAATTCTAGGTGGTAACGGAATTGAAAAAATTATTGAATTAGAACTTCGTGAAGAAGAAAAAGAAGCGTTAGATCGTTCAGTAGAATCTGTACGTAACGTTATGAAAGTTCTTGTTTAATACAAAATATATGTTAGAAAAAGATTCGGGGCCCCGAATCTTTTTCTACTATTTAGAGGATTATTTTTTTAAAATAATATGAAAACGCTATCATTAATTGTGTCCTACAATGGGAACATAGACTTATAATATACATTGCCCTCATTATAGTAGCGCTTCGGATAATATATTGCTTTTGGTAGGATAATAAAATAAAAATTGGAGGGGGATTGTAACATGTTAAAGAAAAAAATTCAAATTGGTCGTCGAATGGATGAGATTACAGTAGGAGAAAAGTTATCTATCACTGAAAAAATTGAGGATAAAGATCTGTTATTGTATTTAGGATTAACAAATGATTCAAATCCATTATATATTCAGCATGATTACGCATCCCAAACTCCGTATGAAAAACCAATTGTACCAAGCATTATGTTAACGGGTATGATTACAACGGCAGTTACGAAATATTTACCAGGTCCAGGCAGTCATGTTGTTAGGAAGGACCTGACTTTTGTGAAGCCTGTACATCATTATGAAACTTTGCAAATTCATTTTGAAGTTGTAGCAGTTGTGGGGGAAGAGCATACGATTGATATGCGTGTATTCGCTTATGATGAAAAAGAAGAAGTGGTTGTGAAAGGTGTACTAACAGTAGCGCCGCCTTACAAATCAGCTTCTATTTTAGAAAAAGCGTTGGATAATTTTTAATAATGAGTTAGTAAGAGTGTAATGAAAAATAGTGCTAACCTATTATATGCTAGGTTAGCACTATTTTTTTATCCCGCATTAACGGACAGTAACACTCCCACCTCAAAATTCAGCGAAAGCAAAGAAGTTAGGTGGGAGATGAACTGTCCGTAAAAGCCCGATTCGTTCAACTAATAATCAGTGGGGGATGAAAAAAACCCCACTGATTAAAGTTTCACTTTATAGGATCGAATGTAAGTATAACTTAACTGAAAAAACCTTCTGCAAACCCTTCTGAGAAATCAGAGATGTCAGTTTGTAATGTTTCCCAGTTTGAAAAGCCGGCAGTAAAACCAACTATAAATAATAAAGCGAAGCCAGATAATACCCAATTTTTACGATTCATTTTGAATCCGCTCCTTAACAGTTTAATCTTTATATTAAAATTTAATTATATTGATTATTACATTTTAAGGAGATATAAGTTAAATGGGTACCTGTTTTTAGCCACGTGGCCAAAGAATAATAAACACACCGACAAGGCAAACAGCTGCACCAGCCCAATCGAACAAATCAGGTGTTTTCTTATCAACCATCCATCCCCATAATAAACTCATGAGAATAAATACACCGCCATAAGCTGCGTATACACGTCCGAAGCTAGAAAATACTTGGAATGTGGCAATTACACCATATAAACATAAAATGATTCCTCCCATTAGACCGAACCAGATGGAACCACCTTCCCGTATCCATTTCCAGATGAGATATCCACCACCAATTTCAGCTAGTCCGGCAAGAATGAAAATAACAGCTGCTTTAAACATGAATATGTACCATCGCTTTCTATTAGATATATTTTCCTATATAACTATAGCACAATCAAACTTAGTGAATGGACAATTCTATTGAGAGGAGAATTGTTTTCTAGTATGATGGGAATAGTGGGGAAATACTAGGATGAAGAAGGTTTCAAGTCTATAACTTGGAGGAAGAGAATGAGCAATCGAATTTTAGTTGTTGATGATGAGGAGTTTATTTTAACTTTAATTGAATTCAATTTGCAGCAAGCAGGATTTGAAGTGATAACAGCGATGGATGGTGAAGTTGCGCTTCATAAAGCAACAACGGAACGTCCAGATCTGATTATATTAGATTTAATGCTTCCAAAAATGGATGGTATGGAAGTGTGTAAAGAATTGCGTTTGCAGCGTATTATGACACCTATTTTAATGCTAACAGCGAAAGATGATGAGTTTGATAAAGTGTTAGGTCTTGAGCTTGGGGCAGATGATTATATGACAAAGCCATTTAGCCCAAGGGAAGTTGTTGCACGTGTGAAGGCGATTTTACGTCGTACGAAATTGCAAGATGAACCAGTTTCAGAAGTACAGGATGAAAATAGTATCAATATCTTTGATTTAAGAATTTTACCTGAATTTTATGAGGCGTATTTCCAAGGAGAAAAGCTAGAACTAACGCCAAAAGAATTTGAGTTACTTGTATATTTAGCAAGGAATAAGGGTCGTGTATTAACACGTGATCAGTTACTAAGTGCTGTATGGAATTATGATTTTGCCGGCGATACAAGAATCGTCGATGTTCATATTAGTCATTTGCGGGATAAAATTGAAAAGAATACGAAAAAACCAGCGTACATTAAAACAATTCGTGGATTAGGTTATAAATTAGAGGAGCCAAAGGGGGATGAATAAATTTCGCTCGAGGCTTCTCTTTACATTTGTTTCTCTTATTATTCTTATTTTAGTTGGACTAGGAGTACTTTTGGAAACGGTGTTTGAGAATTACTACATCGATCATGCGAAAGACAGAACGGTAAAAGAGGCAAGATATGTTGCTTCATTAGTAGAGGCAGAAGGTATTGATCATGTTCTAAAAGCGCCAAACGTATTTGAAAAATTAGAAGAACAAGTGCCGGTTTCGGTTATATTTACTGATGAAGAGAAGAAAGTCAAATATAGTAAAGGTAAGCAACCTATATTCGACCAAGCGACAATTGAGGAACTTTCCTCTGAAACAGCAAAACAAAAAAATAGAGTGATTACGAAGGAAACAGATGATAAAAATGTATTCCATCATGCGGTGTTTGTTCAAGATGCAGAGGGGAAGCAAGGGTACATCATTATAAAAAGTACAATTGCTCCTTTGAAAGATGTTCATCAAAAAACGTGGGGATTACTCATTGTAGGGTTTGTGATTGCTTGTCTTGTTGTTGTTTTTCTTGGTGTGAAAATTACAGGTCAATATATTCGTCCAATAGAGTCTGTTACGAAAGTAGCGATTGAATTAGCGAAGGGGAATTATAAGGCACGTGCTTATGAAAGTCATTCAGATGAAACGGGGATGTTAAGTAAGGCGATCAATATTTTAGCGCGTAATTTACAAGAAATGACGCTAGAGCAAGAAATGCAACAAGATCGTTTACATACACTGATTGAAAATATGGGAAGCGGTATGATCTTAATTGATAGCCGCGGTTATATAAGTCTTGTAAACCGTTCGTATAAAGAAATATTTCATGTAACGGATGAAGAGTATTTAGATCGTTTGTATTATGAAGCGTTTTTTCATGCAGAAATCATTGAACTTGTGGAAGAAATTTTTATGACAGAAGTGAAAGTGCGAAAGCAAATGTTGCTGCCACTTGGTATTGAAAGAAAGCACTTTGAAGTATATGGCGCACCAATTATTGGGACAAATCATGAATGGAAAGGGATTGTTCTCGTATTCCACGATATAACAGAGCTAAAGAAACTAGAGCAAATGCGAAAAGACTTTTTAGCGAACGTTTCACATGAACTAAAGACGCCAATTACTTCTATTAAAGGGTTTTCTGAAACGTTGCTTGATGGTGCGATGGAAAATCAGCAGTTTTGCGAGCATTTCCTGAACATTATTTTAAAGGAAAGCGAGCGTATGCAAGGCTTAATCGAAGACTTATTGGATCTATCAAAGATTGAACAACAAGGATTTAAGTTAAATATGGGTACTGTTGAGATGAAGGAATTGCTTGAAGAAATCAAAATGGTGCTAGAGAATAAATCACAAGATAAAGAAATTTCCTTACAAGTTGATGTATTGAGACGTGCTTCAGTGATAGGGGATCCAAGTCGATTAAAACAAATCTTTATCAATTTAGTTAATAATGCAATTGTATACACACCAGCTGGCGGTACAGTTTCTGTAAAGTTGTTAGAAGATGAACATAACGCCTATATAAAAGTATCTGATACAGGGATCGGAATTAGTAAAGAAGAAATCCCACGTATTTTTGAACGTTTTTATCGCGTAGATAAAGCGAGAAGTCGAAATACAGGCGGTACAGGCCTTGGGTTATCGATTGTAAAACATTTAGTAGAAGCGCATCATGGGACAGTTACTGTAGAGAGTGAAGTAGGAGAAGGAACAACATTTACAGTTGCTTTACCGAAATCGGATTTGGAGAAGTAATGGTAATGTGAAACCTTTATCCCACTATTCGCGGGCAGTAAGACCCCCACCTGAAAATTCAGCAAAGGAAAAGAAGTTAGGTGGGGGTCGGGCTGTCCGTAAAAGTCCGATTGGTGAGGGCTAATAATCAGTGGGTATGGAAAAAACCACTGATTAAAGTTTCACTTTATTGGATGAGAGCTATATAAATCCATTTTGATTTTTCGATATATAAGTCGTTGATATGAAAAAGGTGACCTACACTCGTTTTTTCTCTCTGCTTTAACTTGGCATGGAGCAGGAAGAGGGTCTGACCGTTTCTATGCATGGCCGGATGCTCTCTCTCGCCTAAAAAGAAAGGGTTTATGTCGGTTTCTTAATTTGGATTTATATAGTAAACGTTTGAACGGGATATATTTACATTATATTAACAATAGCTTCATTAAATATTAATAAAGTCCTGTTAATATAATACATGAAAACCCCTTCATCCAAGGAGTAATTTTGGACGAGAATAGGTGCTCTATTCTCGTCACTTCCCTTTTTGTGAAACTATAATATCTTTGTTTTTGAAATATCTCTATGTAACTTATATCAAAGTGTTATATCAATACGATAAGGTTATTTTAATTCATGAGATATTGTGACAGCATCTCCATTTTACATTAAATATATGTAGTAGGAAAAACCGTTATTTTTCTTCTCTCTCTTAGTCGTGTTAATATAGAGAGAAGGAAAAGACGGTTTTTTCTTTCTATATAAATCCATTTTGATTTTTCAATATATAAGTCACTGCTATGAAGAACAAAAGGTGACCTGCGCTCGTTTTCTCTTTTTGTTTTAACTTGGCATGGGGTGACCGCTTCTATGCATGGCTGGGTGTTCTCCACCTCCTAAAAAGAAAGGGTTTATGTCGGTTTTTCAATTTGGATTTATATATAAATCGTTTTAAATTTGTATGGGGAGGTTTCTAATTTGGAAAAAAAGGTCGTATTAGTCGATGGAAATAATATCGCGTATCGTGCTTTCTTTGCACTGCCGCTTTTAAATAACGACAAAGGTATACATACGAACGCAATTTATGGTTTTACGATGATGTTAATGAGAATATTAGAAGAAGAAAAACCAACGCATATGCTGGTTGCGTTTGATGCGGGTAAAACAACATTTCGTCACAAAACATTTAGCGAATATAAAGGAGGTCGTCAAAAAACGCCACCTGAGCTATCAGAGCAATTCCCATTTATTCGTGAACTGTTAGATGCGTTTCACGTACCACGCTATGAGTTAGAGAACTATGAAGCAGATGACATTATGGGCACACTAGCGAAAGAAGCGAACGAACAAGGTGCTCACGTAAAAGTTATTTCTGGAGATAAAGATTTACTGCAGCTTGTTTCTGATACCACGCTTGTATGTATTCCGCGTAAAGGGATTACAGAAGTAGATGAATATACGAAAGAAGCGTTATTCGAAAAATATAATTTATCACCAAAGCAAATTATTGATATGAAAGGTTTAATGGGAGATCAATCTGATAACATCCCAGGTGTACCGGGAGTTGGTGAGAAGACAGCAATCAAATTGTTAACGCAATTTGAAACAGTAGAAGCAGTATATGAGAACTTAGACAAGGTGAGCGGAAAAAAATTAAAAGAAAAGCTAGAGATGAATAAAGAGCAAGCGTTTATGAGTAAAGAGCTTGCCACAATTATTACCGATGCACCAATTACAGTGCATGTAGATGATATCGAATATAAAGGATATGAAGCAAGTGACGTCATTCCAATGTTCGAGAATTTAGGATTTACTTCGCTATTAAATAAGCTCGGTGCGACTCCTGAAGAAACAGCTCCAGCTGAATTAGATGATATTTCATTTGATATTGTAGAAGAAGTGACAGAGGAAATGCTGCAGCAAGATAGTGCAATTATTGTGGAAGTACAAGAAGACAATTATCATAAAGCTGACATTCAAGGGTTCGGTATTCAAAATGAAAATGGCTGTTATTTCATTCCGAGCGATGTTGCGCTAAAATCTGAAGCTTTTAAGAAGTGGCTTGCAGATGATGAAATGAGAAAGTATACGTTTGATGCGAAACGTGCCATTGTTGCACTTAAGTGGAAAGGTATAGAGATTCAAGGGATTGACTTTGATTTACTAATTGCCGCTTATTTACTTGATCCAGCAGATACAGACAAAGATTTCCGTGCTGTAGCGAAAATGAAAGAAACGCATGCTGTTAAATCTGATGAAGAAGTGTATGGAAAAGGTGCAAAACGTGCGGTTCCTGCGCAAGATATAGTTGCGGAGCACGTAGCTCGAAAAGTACATGTATTATACGATGTGCAAAAAACATTTGTAGAAGAACTACAAAAAAATGAACAATATGAACTATTTACTGAGCTTGAAATGCCGCTTGCTCGTGTGTTAGCTGAAATGGAAGTGAAAGGTGTTACGGTTGATACAGAGCGCTTACGTAGTATGGGAGATGAGCTTGCTGGAAGGCTTAAGGAAATGGAACAAGAAATTTATGAGCTTGCAGGAACGGAATTTAATATTAATTCTCCAAAGCAGCTCGGCGTGGTTCTATTTGAGAATTTAAATCTACCGGTTATTAAAAAGACGAAAACAGGATATTCTACGTCAGCTGATGTGCTGGACAAGTTAATGGAGCATCATGAAATTATTCCTAAAATTTTACACTATCGTCAATTAGGAAAATTAAATTCGACATATATTGAAGGATTATTAAAAGTTGTTCATGAAGATTCATCTAAAATTCATACTCGTTTTAATCAAGTGTTAACGCAAACGGGCCGATTAAGTTCTACAGAACCAAACTTGCAAAATATCCCGATCCGTTTAGAAGAAGGAAGAAAGATTCGTCAGGCGTTCATTCCTTCAAAAGAAGGTTGGATTATGTATGCAGCCGATTATTCACAAATTGAACTGCGTGTCTTGGCGCATATTGCAAAAGACAAAGGGTTAGTAGAAGCGTTCCAGCATGATATGGATATTCATACGAAAACTGCAATGGACGTGTTTGGGGTTGGAAAAGATGAAGTAACATCGAATATGAGACGTCAAGCAAAAGCGGTTAACTTCGGAATTGTTTATGGTATTAGTGACTATGGGCTTTCACAAAACTTAGGAATCACACGAAAAGCAGCAGGGGAATTTATTGAAAAGTATTTCGCGAGCTTCCCTGGTGTAAAAGAATATATGGATGAGATTGTACAAGAAGCGAAGCAAAAAGGATACGTTTCTACATTATTAAATCGTCGCCGTTATATTCCGGAAATTACGAGTCGTAATTTTAATTTGCGCAGCTTTGCGGAGCGTACTGCGATGAATACACCAATTCAAGGTAGTGCGGCAGATATTATTAAAAAAGCGATGATTATTATGGCGGATCGCTTAGAAGAAGAAGGCTTACAAGCGCGTCTTCTTCTGCAAGTGCACGATGAATTGATCTTTGAAGTGCCAAAAGAAGAAGTAGAAAAATTAGAAAAGCTTGTACCTGAAGTGATGGAGCATGCGATTGAACTTGCTGTTCCTCTAAAAGTTGATTATTCTTCTGGTCCAACTTGGTATGACGCAAAATAAGGAAGTGATTGAATGCCTGAACTACCAGAGGTTGAAAATGTTAGAAGGACACTTGAAAACCTTGTAACGGGAAAAACAATTCAAGATGTGATCGTAACATATCCAAAATTAGTAAAGCGACCAGATGACGCAGAGCTCTTTAAAGAAATGTTACGAGGTGAAAAGATTGAACGGATTGAGCGAAGAGGTAAGTTTCTACTTCTATATGTAACAAAGTATGTTATTGTTTCACATTTGCGTATGGAAGGGAAATATTTGCTTCATAAAGATGATGAGCCGGTAGATAAACATACGCATGTGCGTTTCCAGTTTACAGATGGTACAGAGTTACACTATAAAGATGTAAGAAAGTTCGGCACGATGCATCTCTTTAAAAAAGGTGAAGAATTTGACCAAATGCCACTTGCTGATTTAGGGCCGGAGCCATTTGACGCTGAACTGACAGTAGGGTATTTGCAAGAAAGATTGCAAAAGACAAACCGTAAAATAAAAGTTGTATTGCTCGATCAACGTCTTTTAGTCGGGCTTGGTAATATATATGTAGATGAAGTTTTATTCCGTTCCGGGATTCACCCGGAACGAGAAGCTTCATCTTTAACGAAAGCTGAAATAGAAAAGATTCATGCGGCGACCGTTGCAACATTAGCGGAGGCTGTTGAGCGCGGTGGAAGTACAATCAGAACGTATATCAATTCGCAAGGACAAATTGGCTCGTTCCAAGAGCTTCTAAATGTGTATGGAAGAAAAGGTGAACCATGCGTAACTTGTGGAAATGTGATTGAAAAGACAGTTGTTGGTGGACGAGGAACGCATTATTGTCCTATGTGCCAGCCAAAAAGCTAAGAAAGATATTGTTTTCTAATAACATCGGATAGGCATTTGTCATATACATACAGCAAAGCTATGTATAGGGAAGGAGCTTACCGATGTATCATTATTTCTCTCTTATTTTATTAGCTTTTACATTAAGTTTGGATAGCTGTAGTGTAGGGCTTACTTATGGTTTGCGGAGCGTACGGATTCCGTTAAAATCGATACTCATCATTGGAATGTGTTCAGCGGCTGTTATGCTTGTGTCGATGGGAATTGGACATATGATTGCTAAGGTGTTTTCTCCAGTGATTGCAACGCGCATTGGCGGAATCGTTTTAGTGGCTATTGGAGCGTGGGTGTTGTATCAGTTTTTTCGGAGTGATAAAAAAGACGAACCGCAGCAAGAAGAGAAAGTTTGGAAGTTAGAAATTGCTTCGCTTGGGTTAGTCATTCAAATTTTACGGAAACCGACTGTTGCCGATTTTGATAAATCAGGCACGATTTCTGGTGGAGAAGCCTTGCTTTTAGGTATCGCTCTTTCAGTAGACTCGTTTGGAGCAGGGATTGGTGCATCCTTACTAGGATATACACCCGCCATGATGGCAGTGTTAGTTGCCGTTATGAGTTCTCTGTTTTTATTTATCGGAATGAGGATAGGAACGGTTTTATCGAATATGCGATGGTTACAAAAATTTACGTTCTTACCTGGGATTTTACTTATTATTATTGGAATTTGGAAAATGTAAGTGGGAGCGTGAAACATAAGTTTCACGCTTCTATTTGTGAGGAGGAAATAGAATGACAATTGTTATAGGTTTAACAGGAGGTATTGCAAGCGGAAAAAGTACTGTTTCACAAATGTTTTGTGAGCTGCACATACCTGTAATTGACGCGGATATTATTGCAAGAGAAGTTGTAGAACAAGGTAAAGAAGCATATAAAGAAATTGTAGACGTATTCGGTGAAGAAATATTACAAGCAGATGGCGAACTTGATCGTCCGAAGCTTGGGAGTATTGTATTTCATAATGAAGAAAAACGATTGCGCTTAAATAAAATTGTTCATCCAGCTGTCCGCAAAGAAATGAATGTGCAGAAGGACATGTACATAAAGGAAGGCATGCAAGCGGTTGTACTAGATATTCCGCTTTTATTTGAAAGTAAGCTAACTTCACTTGTTGATCAAATTTTAGTTGTAGCTGTAGCACCTAGTACGCAGTTAGAACGTTTAATGAAGCGGAATGGCTTTATAGAAGAGGAAGCAAAAGCGCGTATTGATTCCCAAATGTCTTTAGCGGAGAAAATAACATTAGCTGATAAAGTTATTTATAATGATGGCACAATTGCTGAGACAAAAGCCCAATTACATCGCATTTTAAAAGAGTGGAACATCATTAACTAAAAAATTGTGAAATTAGTGAAAATGTTTAGTGACATATCCTCTTTTTGTGTTATACTATTATTGGGATTAGAGATAAATAGTATAACGCATTCAAGGGGGATAACATATTATGATTCGTGTGGCAATTAATGGATTTGGACGTATTGGGAGAATGGTATTTCGTCAAGCAATAAAAGAAAGCGCATTCGAAATTGTAGCAATCAACGCAAGCTATCCATCAGAAACATTAGCACATTTAATCAAGTATGATACAGTTCATGGCAAGTTTGACGGAACAGTGGAAGCATTTGAAGATCATTTATTAGTGGATGGGAAAATGATTCGCCTTCTAAACAACCGCGATCCAAAAGAGTTGCCTTGGAAAGAATTAGGTGTTGAAGTTGTAATCGAAGCAACTGGTAAATTTAATGAAAAAGAAAAAGCGATACTTCACGTAGAAGCTGGAGCGAAAAAAGTTATTTTAACAGCACCTGGTAAAAATGAAGATGTAACAGTTGTAGTTGGTGTGAACGAAGAACAATTAGACATTACAAAACATACTGTTATTTCAAATGCATCTTGTACAACAAACTGTTTAGCGCCTGTTGTTAAGGTGTTAGATGAGCAGTTCGGAATTGAAAACGGTTTAATGACAACTGTTCATGCTTATACAAATGACCAAAAAAATATTGATAACCCACATAAAGATTTACGAAGAGCACGTGCTTGTGGACAGTCTATTATTCCTACAACAACAGGGGCTGCGAAAGCATTAGCGAAAGTTCTTCCACATTTAAATGGAAAACTTCACGGAATGGCACTTCGCGTTCCAACACCAAACGTGTCTCTTGTTGACTTAGTAGTAGATGTAAAACGTGATGTAACAGTTGAAGACATTAATGAAGCGTTTAAAACAGTTGCAAACGGTGCAATGAAAGGGATTATTGAGTTCAGTGAAGAACCTTTAGTTTCTATCGACTTTAATACAAATACACATTCTGCTATCATTGATGGCTTATCTACAATGGTAATGGGTGAACGTAAAGTGAAAGTACTTGCTTGGTATGATAACGAGTGGGGTTACTCTCGTCGCGTTGTAGATCTTGTGAAGTTAGTTGTTAACGAATTAGCAAAACAAGAAAGTGTACAACACATTTAATGATAAAAAATGATAAAAAAGGAGGCAAGCGATTGCGTGTCTTCTTTTTTATGTTTTTTCTGAAAAGGAAAAAATTATATGAGTATATTTTTATAAATGGTACATATAAAAAACCATTGTGATTACTGCATTTGTGAATCAATTATTTTTTTGGGGAAAAGTAAAGAAGAGAATATGACAAAAAATCGAAAAAACTGTTGTTGCAAAATGAAAATAAACAAAGTATACTAACACTCGTAAACTTAAGAGCTGAGGTACGTAGTCACTACTTAAAGGGTTAGGACCTCTCTGGACTAACTTTCCCCCGTGGTAGTGGAGCAAGCCAAATTGCAAATTAGTTTTCAATTCGAACAGTTAGATTAAATTTACAAGGGGGAACTGTAGAATGGATACTATGGACACGATGGGTCGTCACGTAATCGCTGAACTTTGGGATTGCGATTTCGACAAACTGAATGATATGCCGTTTATTGAACAATTATTTGTGGATGCAGCACTAAGAGCAGGTGCTGAAGTACGTGAGGTTGCTTTCCATAAGTTTGCGCCGCAGGGTGTAAGTGGAGTTGTAATCATTTCGGAATCACATTTAACAATTCATAGCTTTCCAGAGCACGGTTATGCAAGTATTGATGTTTATACTTGTGGGGATCGTATTGATCCAAATGTTGCTGCAGAGTATATTGCAGAAGGTTTAAATGCGAAAACGCGAGAGAGCATCGAGCTTCCTCGAGGCACAGGTAGCTTCGAAATTAAGCATAGAGAAACAAAAGCTCTTTAAAAAAGAACATAATTGATTTAAAATGTAAAGAGGTGTATAATGCACCTCTTTTTAGTTTATATAAATTTGAAATTGTAAAATGGTAGACTGTTTTTGACGAATGCTTGCTATAAAGTAAATTTTTTAAAAGTAACGTATTATTGAACGTGAAATAGTAGGATAAGGTAGTGAGCAAATACAAATAGGTTATATAATATTGTATATATATTTTCACATGTAGATGAAGTAAAAAAGACTGAAGATTAAATTGCAAGGGAGTGAATGAGTTGCGTTGTCCAGCCTGTTTTCATAATGGTACAAGAGTATTGGATTCACGTCCGGTAGATGAGGGACGCTCTATTCGAAGAAGAAGAGAGTGTGAAAGTTGTTTAAATCGATTTACGACATTTGAACGAGTAGAAGAACCACCTCTTATTGTTGTAAAAAAAGAGGGAACACGAGAAGAGTTTAATAAAGAAAAGATTTTACGTGGATTAATTAAAGCGTGTGAAAAAAGACCTGTATCGTTAAAACAATTAGAAGAAGTAACACAAAATGTGGAGCGTGAACTTCGTAATTTAGGAATATCAGAAGTGAAAAGTGATATGATCGGTGAAATCGTAATGGAAGCACTTCGAGATATTGATGATGTTGCTTATGTACGATTTGCCTCCGTATATCGTCAATTTAAAGATTTAAATGTATTTATTGAAGAATTAAAAGATATACTGCAAAAAGAACGAGAATAAAGTGAAACTTTGAG
Organism: Bacillus sp. IT-79MI2; assembly: GCF_949768135.1. Classification (NCBI taxonomy): domain Bacteria; kingdom Bacillati; phylum Bacillota; class Bacilli; order Caryophanales; family Bacillaceae; genus Bacillus; species Bacillus sp. IT-79MI2. Next base: position 87,959 of record NZ_CATKPV010000095.1, read on the forward strand.
CCCGCAAATAGTGGTGAAAAAGAGCTAGAAGCGAAAGCTATTAGCTCTTTTTCACTAAGGAATTATATACGTAGAATGGAAGAAAGAAAGGAATTGCAAGGATGGAAAAACAGTCATGGATGGAGCTATTGCCAATTGATCGTTATAAAGTAAGTGCAAAAGGGTTGCTGCATAGTTACGATCGGAAGGTATTAACGATGTTATATCAACCATTAGTGGGTAGCAAGGCTTTTAGCTTATACATGACGCTGTGGGGAGAGCTAGAGCAGGATCGTGTATTTGGAAAAGAGAATACACACCACTCTCTTATGGTGACAATGCAAATGCAGCTTCCTGAAGTATATGAAGAACGGATGAAATTAGAAGCAATTGGGCTTTTAAACGTATATATTAAAAAAGAAAAAGATATTCGAATGTTTATATACGAATTGCAGCCGCCGTTATCACCAAAACAATTTTTTGATGATATTGTCCTGAGCATCTTTTTGTATAATCGATTAAGCCGTGCAAAATATAATCAAGTTAAACAATATTTTTTAGAAGAAGAGTTTGACTTTGCTTCTTATGAAAATGTTACACATTCCTTTAATGATGTATTTGGGTCTTTTAATCCAGGGCAATTTGAGCATGCGCAAGAGGAACTTCGAATTCCAAGTAGCGCAGTTATGCCGGGCAATGAAAAAGGAACTGCCCCACAACTTTGGAACGATTTCTTTGATTTTTCTTTATTTGTAGAAGGGTTATCGACTCTTGTGCCGCGAAAAGCGATTACGGACCAAGTGCGTGAATGTGTTGTTACACTCTCTTACGTGTATGGTGTGGATGTGCTGTCGATGCAAAGTATTGTGCTTGGTGCAATGACAGAATTGCAAACGATTGATATGGAAAGGCTTCGGAAAGGAGCGCGTGATTGGTATCAATTTGAAAATGGTCAAGCGCTCCCAGTGTTAAGTGAACGAGTACAGCCTCATGCTGCACGTACGATGAAAGAGAAAGAGCCGTCTACGCAAGAAGAGATGCTTATTAAACAGCTAGAAGAAATTTCTCCAAAACAATTGTTAAAAGAAATTTCAGGCGGGGCAGAAGCAACGAAAGCAGATTTGCAAATTGTAGAAGAAGTAATGATGAACCAAAAACTAACGCCAGGTGTGGTCAATGTACTTATTTATTATGTAATGCTGCGTTCGGATATGAAGCTTGCCAAAACATATGTTGAGAAAATTGCGGGGCACTGGGCACGAAAAAAAGTAGGTACGGTATCAGAAGCGATGGCATTGGCGAAAGAAGAGAATCGCCAATATCAAGAATGGGCTGAAACGAAGAAAAAGGGTCATACTTCGAAGAAAACAGTGCGGAAAGAAATGGTGCCCGATTGGTTGAAAGAACAATCCAAGGAACAACCAAAAGAACAGCCTAAGGAACTTACGAATGTGGCGGGAAAATCGAGCAAGTTAGAAGAAGAACGAAAGAAATTGGAAGCAGAGTTAAAAAAATATAAGCGTGATTGATAGAGGAGAATGAACGCTCTTTGAGGTGAAAGAATGGAGCATATTCAAAATTCATTTGCAAAGTTAATGCAAAATGAGAATTTTAAAAATAGATATGAAGTGTTAAAAGCGGAAGTTATGGCTCATCCGCGTGTGAAAGAGTTTGTAGAAGAACATAAAGGTGAAGTGACGACTTCCATGATAGAGCGAAGTCTTGTGAAACTGTATGAATACATTGGACAAAGTGTTGGATGTGCAGATTGTCCAAACTTAGAATCATGTGAAAATATGATTCAAGGGTATGAGCCGAAACTGATTATTCAAGGTAAGATGATTGATATTCAATATGATCGCTGCGTAAGAAAAGTGGCTTATGATGAGCGGAAGAAATATGAAAAGTTAGTTCAAAGTGTCTATATGCCAAGTGATATTTTACAGGCTTCTATGGAAAATTTAGATCCATCAGATTTAGAACCGCGAATTGAGGCGATTCGTGCAGCGAATGAATTTTTAAGTGCATACGAACCTGGAAAAAAAGTACAAGCGTTATATTTCTACGGTAAATTTGGTGTAGGGAAAACGTATCTCTTAGGAGCGATTGCGAATGAATTAGCCTTAAAAAAAATAAGTTCAATGATCGTATACTTACCAGAATTTTTACGAGAAATTAAAAGCTCACTGCAAAATAATACGATAGGTGAAAAGATTGATGCGGTGAAGCGTGTACAAGTATTAATGTTAGATGATATTGGGGCGGAAGCAATGTCAAGCTTTGTGCGTGATGATGTGCTTGGTGCTATACTGCAGTTCCGTATGCTTGAAAACTTACCGACGTTCTTTACGTCTAATTTTGACTTTAAACAGCTAGAACATCATTTAACCTACACACAGCGTGGAGAAGCAGAAGAAATGAAAGCGGCGCGTATTATGGAGCGTATTAAGTATTTGGCAAAGCCAGTTCCAATTGGTGGGAAAAATCGTCGTCATACGTAAAGAGTGAGCATACTGCTTGCTCTTTTTTTGTTTCTTCAGTATATGTTTGAAATTTCATACGAGCTTGTATCATTTTTTTTCTAGTCCCTTAATATATATAAAATTAGCAAGGATTGTAGAGTGAAGCGGGAGAAGGTATTGCTACTTAGCGCCTAGCTTTCGGGAACTGGACTCTTATGGGGGCTTGAGAGAAAGTAACTCCGTAGAGCGGGATAAAAGGGGGGACAAGAGTGATTGAAATCTGCTTCGAAGAAAAAAATGATGCTGCGCACGTATATCAACAACTGATAAAGAGAACGGAAAAGCTATATAAAGAAACAAGTGTTTATTTATATGAACAAAAGGTAACGATTCATATACCAATATGCGAATCGAATTATATTGAGAAAGTTTTAACACCAGTACTTCTTTATTTTATTGTTAATATAAAACAAAACGAATGGCTTCGTACTATTTTAAAAGAGAAATTTTTTTATGAAGAACAAGAAGAGTGCCATCAAATTTTACATATGGCACATGCTATCTTAAATGGAAAACGAAAAGGAATTGCCCGTGATCTAACACGTAATAAAATTGAAGTCCGTATTATGTCTTCTTTAAAAGGATGGCTCTGTGACCCGCTTTCTTTTTCTTTTTCATCTTATATTCGTTTTCGCCTCCGCGCATATAGGGAGATGGTACACCGACTTGCGGAAGTGGCGATCGATGAATATAAAATGGAGCAAGAATATCAAATGTTTGTAGAAATGCTAAGGCAACAAGTGAGCAGCCGAAAATCACGTTTACCGTGTCTACATCTTGTATTTGATGAAAGTTTTATTTTTTATGATGAAAAGGGAATACGTTTAAAACAAGAAAAATTGGTTCAATATATAGAAGAGGATTTACTAAATAAGCAGGGCGTATATATTGACACGAAGGTAATTGCACCGCTTCTTTCTATTGCGCCGAGAATGATTTATTTGTACACGAAAGAGCAAGATCACAATATGATTGTTACCCTTCAAAATGTATTTCAAGAACGAGTTCAGTTATGTGCACTGCATGAATTTGAACACAACGTGAAAAATTTAAAAAATAAAGGGAACGCCCTTGATTTTCTAAGTTTTTGAGCATATAATTACCTACATAAATGAAATATATTGAAATGTTACGATGAGGACATGAGTGATTTACTACGATTTTCAGAGAGGGAAGCCTTAGGGTGCGAGCTTCCTAGTACGGGTTTATTACTTACCACCTCTAAACTTTAGCAGTGAACATTTTTTCTAGTAATTGCTAACGGCCAACACCGTTATGTTGAACTTGAGCAATTGACAGTTTAGTTAATTGGAACAAGGGTGGAACCACGAATTCAACACTCGTCCCTTTTTACGGGATGAGTGTTTTTTATTTTGAGAAAAAAAGGAGTGACCAGTGATGGCAGATGTAGTTAAAATTACTTTCCCTGATGGAGCTGTGAAGGAGTTTCCAAAAGGAACAACAACTGAAGAAATCGCAGCTTCTATTAGCCCAGGCTTAAAGAAAAAAGCTGTGGCTGGAAAATTAAATGATGAGATGATCGATCTTCGTACACCAATTGAAGAAGATGGTGCAGTTTCAATCATTACATTAGATTCTGAAGATGGCTTATACATTTTACGCCACTCAACAGCCCATCTTTTAGCACAAGCGTTAAAACGCTTATATAAAGATGTAAAACTTGGTATTGGTCCAGTAATCGAAAATGGTTTCTACTACGATATCGATATGGAAGAAGCAATTACAGTTGAGGACTTCCCAAAAATCGAAAAAGAGATGCAAAAGATTGTGAACGAGAATTTAGAAATCGTTCGTCATGAAGTGCCACGTGCGGAAGCACTTCGCCGTTATGAAGAAATTGGCGATGAACTAAAATTAGAATTGATTAACGATCTTCCAGAAGATGCGGTTATTTCAATTTATGAACAAGGCGAATTCTACGACCTTTGCCGTGGGGTTCACCTTCCATCTACAGGGAAAATTAAAGTGTTTAAATTGTTAAGTGTTGCAGGTGCTTACTGGCGTGGCGATAGCAATAATAAAATGCTACAGCGTATTTATGGTACTGCATTCGTGAAGAAAGCAGAATTAGATGAGCATTTACGTATGCTTGAAGAAGCGAAAGAGCGTGACCACCGTAAATTAGGTAAAGAGTTAAAATTATTTACAAATAGCCAAAAAGTAGGACAAGGTTTACCGCTTTGGTTACCAAAAGGTGCAACAATCCGTCGTATTATTGAGCGTTACATTGTTGATAAAGAAGCGAGCTTAGGATATGACCACGTATATACTCCAGTATTAGGAAGCAGAGAGCTTTATGAAACTTCTGGTCACTGGAATCACTACCGAGATGGCATGTTCCCATCAATGGAAATGGATAATGAGGAATTAGTACTTCGTCCAATGAACTGCCCTCACCATATGATGGTGTATAAAAACGATATCCACAGCTATCGTGAATTACCAATTCGTATTGCAGAGCTTGGAACAATGCACCGCTATGAAATGTCGGGTGCACTATCTGGATTACAACGTGTACGTGGAATGACTTTAAATGATGCGCACATTTTCGTTCGTCCAGATCAAATTAAAGAAGAATTAAAACGCGTTGTAAACTTAACTTTAGAAGTATATAAAGACTTCGGTTTAGAAAATTATTCATTCCGCTTATCTTATCGTGATCCAGAAGATACTAAAAAGTATTATGCTGACGATGAAATGTGGGAAAAAGCACAATCTATGTTAAAAGAAGCTATGGATGAAATGGGTCTTGAGTACTATGAAGCTGAAGGTGAAGCTGCATTCTACGGTCCAAAACTTGACGTTCAAGTTCGTACTGCACTTGGAAAAGACGAAACACTTTCAACTGTACAATTAGACTTCTTACTTCCGGAGCGCTTTGAATTAACTTACGTTGGGGAAGATGGTAAACCTCATCGTCCAGTTGTTATTCACCGCGGTGTTGTATCAACTATGGAACGTTTCGTTGCTTTCTTAATCGAAGAGTACAAAGGTGCATTCCCAACATGGTTAGCGCCAGTTCAAGTACAAGTAATCCCAGTTTCTCCGCAAGTACATTTAGACTACGCGAAGAAAGTACAGGAAGACTTGCAACGTGCTGGTATCCGTGTGGAAGTGGATACTCGTGAAGAGAAAATCGGTTATAAAATCCGTGAAGCACAAATGCAAAAAATTCCGTATATGCTTGTAGTAGGTGACAATGAAGTTGCTGAAAACGGCGTAAACGTACGTAAATACGGTGAACAAAAATCAGAAACAATCGCATTAGATGCGTTTGTTGATATGATTAAAGTTGAAGGAAAACGCTAAGGAAAAGGCGCGGCATGCCGCGCCTTTGTTTTATGGATAAGGGGAACAAAAATTAGAAATAATAACCAAACAAGACTTATCATAAAAAAGTATTGCATGTATTCGTGTTGTTTGTTACAATATTTCTTGTTGTTAGTAAAATGCGTCTTCTTGACAGACGTTATATCCTATGGTAAACTCATCAAGGATAATAGAATATTGTTTTGTAGAACAAGTAGAAGCACCCGCTTCTCACCTGATTGACGCATACGCAGTTAGCAGGTAAATGTCTTTCTTACTTAAGATTGTACAAGTGTGGGTGTCCGTATGCCCACACTTTTTTGTTTGGGTTCTATGACTACAAACGTATTCTAAGAAAACCTTGGAGGTGGCTTACTATTAGCAAGGATATGATGATTAACGAGCAAATTCGTGCACGTGAAGTACGTTTAGTTGGTGCGAACGGTGATCAACTTGGCATCAAGTCTCGTAATGACGCTTTAGACTTAGCTGCAAATCTTAATCTTGATTTAGTATTGGTTGCTCCAAATGCGAAACCGCCAGTATGCCGCATTATGGACTACGGTAAATTCCGCTTTGAGCAACAAAAGAAAGAAAAAGAACAGCGCAAAAATCAAAAAGTAATTAGCATGAAAGAAGTTCGTTTAAGTCCAACAATTGATGAACACGACTTTAACACAAAACTTCGTAATGCTATCAAGTTTTTAGAGAAAGGCGACAAGGTTAAAGCGTCAATTCGCTTTAAAGGACGTGCCATTACTCATAAAGAAATCGGTCAACGTGTTTTAGATCGCTTCTCAGAAGCTTGTGCTGAAGTTAGTACAATCGAATCTAAGCCTAAAATGGAAGGACGTAGTATGTTCTTAGTTTTAGCACCGAAAAACGATAAGTAATAGATAGAGGAGGAAATACCTATGCCTAAACAAAAAACTCATCGCGGCGCTGCAAAGCGTTTCAAAAAGACTGGATCTGGTAAACTTAAGCGTTCACACGCTTACACAAGCCATTTATTCGCTAACAAATCTACGAAAGCTAAACGTAAACTACGTAAAGCTGGTGTAGTAAGCGCTGGTGACTTCAAACGCATTCGTCAAATGCTTGACAACTTAAAATAAGTTCGGCTGATATATAGAACAAATAGGAGGTAATATTATGCCAAGAGTAAAAGGTGGTACAGTTACTCGTCAACGTCGTAAAAAAGTTATAAAATTAGCAAAAGGTTACTACGGTTCTAAAAATACATTATTTAAGGTTGCTAACCAACAGGTTATGAAATCTTTACTATATGCATTCCGTGACCGTCGTCAAAAGAAACGTGACTTCCGTAAATTATGGATCACTCGTATCAACGCAGCTGCTCGTATTAACGGTCTTTCTTACAGCCGTTTAATGCACGGTTTAAAAGTTGCTGGTATCGAAGTTAACCGCAAGATGCTTGCTGACTTAGCTGTTCATGACGAAAAAGCTTTCGCTGAATTAGCAACAGTTGCAAAAAACAACTTAAACTAATTGTTCAAAAACCTTAGAAGAATTTTCTTCTGAGGTTTTTTTATTGTTTGGAGCTGCTTTTATAATTAATATAATCGTTCAATAATTTGTGATATATTTCGCAAATTATTGTCATAATTCAACTGCCTCTCGTTTCTTCTATTATATTAAGATGAACTTGTAAGAACTTTTTGTATCTATAACTAGGAGGCGTTTACATGAAAGCAGCAGTTGTAAATGAGTTCAAAGAGAAGTTAGAAGTGAAAGAAGTTCCAAAACCAAAAGCTGGACTTGGTGAAGTTCTTGTACATATTGAAGCATGCGGCGTTTGCCATACAGATTTACATGCGGCGCACGGTGATTGGCCGGTAAAACCGAAACTCCCACTAATTCCAGGACATGAAGGTGTTGGAGTTATTGAAGAAGTAGGGGAAGGTGTTACTCACGTAAAAGTTGGTGACCGGGTTGGAGTACCATGGCTATATTCAGCGTGTGGTCATTGTGAATATTGTTTATCTGGCCGTGAAACGCTTTGCTTAGATCAACATAATGCAGGTTACTCAGTTGATGGTGGTTATGCAGAGTATTGCGTTGCAGCAGCTGATTATGTTGTGAAAGTACCGGATAACTTAGAATTCGTTGATGCAGCACCGCTATTTTGTGCCGGTGTTACAACATATAAAGCATTAAAAGTATCAGAAGCAAAACCTGGCGATTGGGTTGCGATTTTTGGTATCGGTGGCCTTGGGCATTTAGCTGTTCAATATGCAAAAGCAATGGGATTACATGTTGTTGCTGTTGATACTGTAGATGATAAATTAGAGCTCGCCAAAGAACTTGGTGCAGATTTAGCCGTGAATCCACTTAAAGAAGATGCGGTAGCGTGGATATTCGAGAAAGTAAAAGGTGTGCATGCATCTATTTGCACAGCTGTATCAAAACCGGCATTTGATCAAGCGTACCGTTCTATTAGACGAGGTGGCGCGTGTGTAGCAGTAGGGTTACCACCAGAAATGATGGAAGTACCAATCTTCGATACCGTCTTAAATGGCGTGAAAATTATTGGCTCTATCGTAGGGACAAGAAAAGACTTACAAGAAACATTGCAATTTGCCGCAGAAGGAAAAGTAAAAGCAATTATAGAAACACGTCATCTTGATGAAATTAATGAGATTTTTAGTGAAATGGAAGAAGGAAAGATTAATGGACGTGTTGTACTTGATATGACAAAATAAGTATAAAAGCTATAACAATATAGAAGAATATACAGTAAAAAAGTCGGAGGATTTCCTCTGGCTTTTTTACTGTCGTTTAAAGGCATCTTTCCTAGTAGAAACGACACTGCTATAATGGAAAGATGATATGGAAGTTTCATCATATGTAGATGATGTCTGAAACGTATTGATGATTTAGGGACAAGCTATTTTATAAGGGGCTAGGAAGCTAATTAGATAATAAAGGGTAGGATTTTTAAAGCTTACAATAAATATGAGATGAAACAACATTGTTTTTATGCGATGTTGGAGGAGGAATAGAATGGATTTACTACAGCTATTTAAATTACAAAAAGAGTTAGATGATCGTATTGTGAAAGAACATGATTTACAACCGAAGAAATTATTAAAAGAAAAAATGCTAGCACTCCTTGTTGAAATTGGGGAACTTGCAAATGAAACACGTTGTTTTAAATATTGGAGCAAAAAACCAGCAGCTGAACGTGAAGTTATACTTGAAGAATATGTAGATGGTCTGCACTTTATTTTATCGATTGGAATTGACCTAGGAATTGATAAAAACTTCCTATTTTATAAATGTGCTCAAACGAACAAAACACAAGTTGAAATTTTCTTAGACACGTATGCGAAAGTAATTCGTTTTACGGACCAACCGTCTATTACAAATTATATTGAACTATTTACAAGCTACCTTCGTTTAGGACAAGCTCTTGAGTTTGGTCAAGAAGAAATTGAAAAAGCATATTTAGATAAAAACGAAGTCAATCATCAGCGTCAAACACAAGGGTATTGATTTGCTTTTTTGAATATTTCAATTTAATTTTGTATAATGAAGTGAATGAAGAAAAAGGAGGGTGTTGGCAATGACAAAATTAGATTCGACATTGACAATGCTAAAAGAATTAACAGATGCACGCGGGATTGCAGGTAATGAGCGCGAACCACGTGAAGTTATGAAAAAATATATTGAACCGTTTGCAGATGAACTTTCTACAGATAATTTAGGAAGTTTAGTTGCGAAAAAAGTTGGGGAAGAAAACGGTCCGAAAATTATGGTAGCTGGCCACTTAGATGAAGTTGGCTTTATGATTACGCAAATTGATGACAAAGGTTTCCTTCGCTTTCAAACAGTTGGTGGCTGGTGGTCACAAGTTATGCTTGCGCAGCGCGTAACAATTGTAACACGTAAAGGTGATGTAACAGGTGTAATTGGTTCAAAACCACCACACATTTTACCAGCAGAAGCTCGTAAAAAACCGGTTGAAATTAAGGACATGTTCATTGATATCGGTGCTTCTAGCAAAGAAGAAGCAATGGAATGGGGCGTACGACCAGGGGATCAGGTTGTACCATACTTTGAATTCCAAGTGATGAAAAATGAAAAGATGCTACTTGCAAAAGCATGGGATAATCGCATTGGCTGTGCTATTGCAATTGACGTGTTAAAACAATTAAAAGATGAAAAGCATCCAAACGTTGTATACGGCGTTGGAACTGTTCAAGAAGAAGTAGGTCTTCGCGGTGCGAAAACATCTGCACATTATATTAAACCAGATATCGCGTTTGCTGTAGATGTTGGTATTGCCGGCGACACACCAGGAGTAACAGAAAAAGAAGCGCAAAGTAAAATGGGCGATGGGCCACAAATCATTTTATATGATGCATCAGTCATTGGACATACTGGGCTTCGCAATTTCGTAGTTGATGTGGCGGATGAATTAGATATCCCTTATCAATATGATTCTGTAGCTGGTGGCGGGACTGACGCAGGGGCAATTCATATTTCTGTCAATGGTATTCCATCTATGGCGATTACGATTGCAACTCGTTATATTCACTCTCATGCAGCAATGTTACATCGTGATGATTATGAGAATGCAGTGAAGTTAATTGTAGAAGTTATCAAACGTCTTGATAAAGAGGCTGTACATAATATCACATTTAATTAATAAGAAAAAGCGAAGGGGGTTCCCTTCGCTTTTTTATGTTTTACCATGCAGTTATTCTTGTTCTTGTGTCATTTTCATCAGTAATAAATTGTATATTTTTAAATCCGAAGCTGTCTGCATTTTTGTAAAGCAATTCGAGTTTTTCTTTATCTTTGCAGTAAATAACGGTATAACAGCTGTCCACTACGAAAAGAACGAGTTCACACTCACTTTCAACGAATTCTTCATAAGTTTCAATTTCTGAAACTTTGTCTTTCGGATATACTTGTAAATCAGCGAAAATAATACAATACACATTATTTACCAATAGATTTTCAAGGTCAGTACCTTCCATTATTTTATTATCTGTTTCAAAAAGGTCTCTCTAATCCAGCCGCAGTATGAGCCCCTAAAATAATTAAACGTGTAAGCTGCATCGCCATAAAGTGCGGCTTATAAATCATCCCTCTTTTTAACCACGACATAATCATCCCGATATGCGCACCTGTTACATAGCTAATGAGAATATCACGAGGAACCATAAGTTCGTCATCGTCTGGCTGTGAAATAGACAGACTTAACGTTAAATGTGTCTGAATCGTCTTCATCATTTTATAAGAATAGTTTCCGGCTGCTTTGTCTCCGAGCATTACGTTATAAAAGGTTGCATTCTCAGCGATGTGTTCAAATAAGGCTAGAAAAATTGGATTAGGTGAATCAAATGTAAGCTGAAAATCTTCTTTTGTTTGCTTTTTTGGCTTAATCACTTCTGATAAAGATGCTAACATCTCCTCTATACTCTTATCCAATAAATCGTACTTATCATGATAATGGCTATAAAAGGTAGCGCGATTGACAGGAGCACGCTCAGCGATATGCTGCACTGTGACATTTTCAAACCCTTTTTCGCCTACTAAAGCGACAAAAGCATCCTGTATCAATTGTCTCGTTCGTTTTACACGCGGATCGTTTGTATTTTTAATAGACATTTTATTTCTCCTTGCTGAATTTTATTTACTTAATCAACACAAATGTAGTTAATTGTTGGATAAACAACATACATACTTAAATTGTTGGTTGTAGATTCAAAATAATTATTTATAATTATAAAGGATATTCCTTTAGAAAACTGCACCGCTCGCATGCAAACAAGAATCTGTTTTGTTATGCAAAAGGTGTGCTTTTTTTTGGTTAATGGTTAACATAATTAACAATTAAAGAGTATAAACAAAAGGAATATAAATAGTTTAGTAAAAAAATTATATGCGATATAAGGAGAGGAAAGCAATGAATCAATTTCGAAGAATGGTGATTATTAATATTATCACATTAATTGTATTAGTTGGCGGCGGTATCGGCGGTTATTACTACTACAACCAATCTGAAAATTACTTGAAAACAGATAATGCAAAAATTGATGGAAAAGTGATTCCAATTGCATCACCAGTAGCAGGGAAATTAGCAGAATGGAAAGCCGAAGTAGGTAAGAGCTACAATGAAAACGATAAATTAGGTGCTGTTACTGTATCAGGACAAAATGGTGAGCAAACAATCGACGTAACAATTCCTCAAAATGCAACAGTTGTTCAATCCAACGCAACAACAAATGCGTTTGTCGGAGCAGGTAGTCCAATTGCATATGCATACGATATGAACGATTTATGGGTAACAGCAAATATTGAAGAAACAGACATTGATAGTGTACAAAAAGGTCAAGAAGTAGACGTATATGTAGATGCATATCCTGATACAACATTAACAGGAAAAGTAGAACGAGTTGGATTAACAACAGCAAATACGTTCTCTATGTTACCATCAAGCAATGCAACAGCAAATTATACGAAAGTAACACAAGTTGTACCAGTTAAAGTTTCTTTAGATCATAGCAAATCAGTAAATATTGTTCCTGGAATGAATGTGACAGTTCGCATTCATAAGTAAGGGGGGGGAAGATAAAATGTCCTCAGGTTTAATTGTAGGATATGCATTATTTTGTATCATCGTCTTCTTCCTTGTAAATCGTCTTTTAAGAAAGAAAAAAACGAACGCGGGAGAAGAACAAGTCCCAGCCGTAAGTAAGATAGAAACAACGCAATCAGAGCAAGAACCTTCAAATGTAGTCGAATTAGAAACAACAAAGCAAGAAACATCAAAACTTGAAAAAGAAGCACCGAAAAAGCAATTGCCGGTAGAGAATGTCAATGTAAAAGCAGTTGTAGCAGTATTAATTCTCGGTATGTTCGTTTCGATTTTAAATCAAACAATCATTAATGTTGCTTTGCCGCCATTAATGAATGAATTCAACGTATCAACTTCAACAGCGCAATGGTTAATTACAGGATTTATGCTTGTGAACGGGATTTTAGTGCCAATTAGCGCCTTCTTAGTTTCTCGGTTTACGTATCGAAAATTGTTTGTAGCAGCTATGCTATTCTTTACAGTCGGCTCTATTATTTGTGCGTTATCTGGAACCTTCACAATGATGATGATAGGGCGTGTAATTCAAGCGGTAGGCGCTGGTATCTTAATGCCAGTTGGTATGAATATTTTCATGACTTTGTTCCCGCCGCATAAGCGCGGAGCTGCAATGGGATTACTTGGAGTGGCAATGATTTTAGCGCCAGCTATCGGACCAACTGTAACAGGTTGGGTTATTGAAAATTATAGCTGGAACTTAATGTTCTACGGGATGTTCACTATCGGTTTAATCATCATAGTACTATCTTTAAAATTCTTTACACTAGCTCAGCCAGTTTATAAAATAAAGTTAGATATGTTTGGCGTTATTAGTTCAAGTATTGGACTTGGTAGCTTACTGTATGGATTTAGTGAAGCTGGAAATAACAGCTGGAGCAGTGCCGAAGTTGTGATTTCACTTATCATTGGTGTAATTGGTATAGCATTATTCATTTGGAGAGAGATGACGACGGATAACAAAATGCTGGATTTACAAGTGTTTAAATATCCAACGTTTACTTTTACATTATTAATTAACGCCATTGTAACAATGGCATTATTCGGAGGTATGTTACTACTTCCTGTATACCTTCAAAATATTCGTGGCTTTACGCCAATTGAATCAGGTCTCCTACTTCTTCCAGGATCATTAATTATGGGGATTATGGGACCAATCGCAGGTAAGTTATTTGATAAGTATGGTATTCGCCCGCTAGCAATAGTTGGATTAGCGATTACGACATATGCAACGTATGAATTTACGCAGCTAACGATGGATACACCATATAGCGTCATTATGACGGATTATATTATACGTTCATTTGGTATGTCATTCATTATGATGCCAATTATGACAGCAGGTATGAACGCACTGCCGATGAAATTAATTTCTCACGGTACAGCAACACAAAATACATCTAGACAAGTAGCAGGTTCAATTGGTACAGCAATCTTAATTACAATTATGACGCAGCAAACAACCAATCACGTAGCGGATTATGGGAATATGATAACAAAAACAAATCCAATTTTAGTTGATAAAGTGCACGGAATGGGACAAAGCTTGGCATCCGTAGCTGGATCAGCACAAGCTGGAGATGCGATGAGCTCACAACTATTATTCGGGCAAATTTCGAAGCTGTCTGCGATTAATGGTATTAATGATGCTTTCTTAATTGCAACAATATTAGCGGGTATTGCCTGGGTATTATCATTATTCTTGCCATCAGGCAATAAGCCGAACCGAAAAGCAGGGAATTAATTTTCTCTGCTTTTTCTGTGTTCTTATATTCTAAAAAACTACATCGGCAGAGACATCAATTGATAGAAAATAGCTCCCAGTACTCCTGCCGAACAAATGATAATCCCCATATTGCGAATGCTCTTAATTTGATTACGTATCCCGCTTATACCTGCCAATAAGCCAGCTAAAGCGAAAAGAATCCAGTACAGGACAGTTGGAATTGGTAAGATCTTATTGCCATCAATCCCCATTCCCCAGAAAATAAAAGGCATAGCGACGAATGAGAAACAAATAATCCCCATTGTAATAACAAGTAGCTTTCGATACCTGACTCCTGCTATAACTAAATAAATTCCACCAACTATTCCACATGATACAAGTACGGGCATAAAGAAAACCCACAGAAAGCTTAATATTTGCATATTATAAATTCCTCCTAATTTGTAAGTTGTATTTTACAATAAAAGGTTTATTTAATAAAAGAAAGAAGAAGTATTGATAATGATATGAAGTAGCATAGCTGGAATGATAGATTTTGTTTGTTTATATAACAATGCGGCAAATAGTCCAGTAATAAATGCACTCACCATCACACCAACTGAATATGTATGAGCGATGCCAAATAATAGACTGGATAAAAGCGCAGCTGGCCAAAATGTAAACTTCTCTTCAAAGAAACGTAAAAGCAATCCCCTGCATACAAGTTCCTCATAAATAGGTGCAATGATTCCGACTGCGAGAACTAATAGAAATTTATAGTGCTCTAAAGTAGCGAAATCTAGCACATCTAGCTGTTCTTGTAAGGATTCAGGGAATAGTTTATCTAATATAAAGAAGTCGATAAAAGCACCAATCACATAATAAATTAGTACATAGATGTACATGCGAAAAGTTTTTAAACATTGAAAATCAACAGCTGGTAAAACAAGTTGTCTAAGTGGCTTATACTTCATCGTGTATAGTACCAAAAAGAGTAGAGCTACGAATTCATAGCTAATATTTTTTAACGATTCAAGTAAAGGTGCATTTGTATTTTGGTTAGCTTGCTCATACAACCAAATTGGAAGTATGGTAAAAGCAGAATTTATGAGTGGAAAACAGAAAAAGAGAACTAACAAAATCCCAAGAAATTGAAGCCATGATGTTTTGGTCCAATGATCTAACTGTGTACGTATTTGCAAAGCTATACTCCTTTTTCATTTAATAGATTAAAGTTTCAATTTATCACGTTATTTGTGGGCAGTAAGACTCCACGCCTCAAGATTCAGAGAGAAACAAGGGAGATAGGTGGGGGATGAAGAAAACCCCCACTGATTAAAGTTTCGCTTTACAAAAACGCTAGCGTATTATTCATAATATGAAATAGCATGGCTGGAAGGATGGAGTTTGTTCGTTTACATAAAATAGCCATCAATAGCCCCATAAGGAAAGTTACAACCATAACGCCGAGTGAGTATGTATGAGCAATACCAAAGATTAAGCTCGTCCCAATTGCAGCAATCCAAAATGGAAAACGTTCTGAGAAGAAACGAAGGATGATACCCCGGAAAATAATTTCTTCAAAAATAGGAATGAAAATTGCAGATCCAATAATTAATAAAATTCGATATTGCTTTAGAACATCCAAGTTTAAAGCTGATGCTTGTTGCGTTGTCGCATCAGGAAATAGATGTGTTAAGATTAATGAATTCAAGACGATATTTAAGATGAAGAAAAGAACTAAGTATACGTAAGTACTCACTTTTTTTAGTGCCTTGAAATTGAAGGCGGATGATAATAACTTTTTTGCTGGTTCATACTTATAGATGAATAACAATAAAACGAGCAGTTGTAATAAAGTGCTCGCAGTATTTCCAAGTGATTCATATAGAGCAATTGTCTTTTTATTTGTAATGCCTTCACTATAAATCGTAAGCGGGAGTAATATAAATAAGCCGCTTAGTAGTCCTGTTCCAAAAAAGGCAAATAAAGAAGAACCCAAAAATTGTAACCAGGACATAGAGTGTTTTGGACCGTATGTAAGTTGCGTAGTCGCTTGCATATATCGAATCTCCTCTTTATATTTATATATAAAAATTATACACATTTAGTTTCGGTATGTCATTGTCTAATATTACATAATAATCAGACATTTAAAGTTAGAAATGAATGATTAAGAAACAAAATGGAAAAGTACTACATTTCGTTATTGATTGATAGGATGGACTCATCAAAGGTATTTATTCAAAAGTATTTAATTTCTTTAGACGACGCACATGAAGAATGTATGGATGATATACAGTTAGTTATTCGGGGGAACATTGAAAAATAGAATATAGTCTGATATAAATTATTTTTACACCCACAGTCACATCAGGTGAAGAGGGAGAGAAGAAAACAGATTACCGAAAAGTGTTAAATGAGGAAGTGTTTGAAGTTGTTGTAAAATCATAAAAGAGGTATCGCTATGTAGCGGTGCCTCTTTTTATAATTCAATTTATGATTATCCTAATTCCATTCACTTATATGTGTGATGGGTGTTGTATGGATTGCCAATCCGGTATATTAAAAATATATTACTGGTTAACAAATTCGCTCTGTTCTTTTTTTTATTTACAGAAATATGGGCATAGGACGTGGCTTGTGTTTGTAATTCGCGAGCTACCATTTTGTCTAATTGCTGAATTGCTTTGAGAGCTTTTTCATAAGAAATTGTCCGGTAGTGATGCACTCCGCCTGGCTCTTCATCTGCTTCGTCCGCCCACTTAATAATATTTTGTAGAGGTGTTCTTTCAATTGTTTGTTCTACTAGAAAAGAATCGGTATGCAGGAGAATAGCAACAGAAATTTCCTTTGCTTGCTTCGGGTGTTCTCCTAATCGGATTAATAATTTATGAGCTCTTTCCGCTCCTTTAATCGCATGTATATCATTCTTTTTATACAATTCATAGTCCCATTCTCCACCTGTGTACCATGTATGATGTCCTATGTCATGAAGAAAACCAGCCTTTGTTGCCGCATCGACTGAGGC
The DNA here is from genome assembly GCF_949768135.1 of Bacillus sp. IT-79MI2. NCBI lineage: Bacteria > Bacillati > Bacillota > Bacilli > Caryophanales > Bacillaceae > Bacillus > Bacillus sp. IT-79MI2. The sequence continues at coordinate 105,151 of NZ_CATKPV010000095.1, forward strand.
GTGATGCTTTTTGGCTAAGTGAAACGCATGGTAAGCGACTGCAATCGCATGGACCATTCCAGAACGGTTGACATATTTTTGTGTGATATGATGTTGAAAAATTTGTTCAAGCGTAATACGGTGCATAAAACATTCACTCCTTTTATCTATTGATGTATATAAAGAAAATCGATAGGTTTAAATGTATTTTGAACATTGTACTCCATCACGTTATGTTAGTAAAGTAGAAATGTTTAGGAGGAGAGAATTTTTTATGCATATAAAAATCACCTTCGCTCATGCCAAGGTGATTTCCTATTCTTTATTTTTTTAGCCCTTGCTCAAGTGTTTCTAACATCTCATGTTTTCCATTTTCGTTGGCATTTTGCCAAATGACTTCAAATAAAACACCAAGCCCTGGAAGCATTTTTTCTTCACCACTTTGAATTGCTTCTACAATTGTCTCTTGTAACTCGCCCTGCGTATTTCCTGCAATGTTTGCTAATACAGCACCGCGTAGATTAAAGTTCATTCTTTTCACCTCTTCTTCTGAATTGAAACTGACGTTAGTTTTTGTTCTTTTTTATGTAAATATGTATGAAAAATAGGCTATAATGAGAAGACAAGAAGAGAGGGAATACATAGAATGAAAAACATTGATTCAGTACAAAATCCGCGTGTAAAGCAGTGGAAAAAGCTACAGACGAAAAAAGAGCGCGATAAAAAAGGTTTATTCTTTGTAGAAGGATTTCATTTAGTAGAGGAAGCTTTAAAAGCAGGAGTTATAACAGAACTTATCGTCTCAGATCAGACAGATCTTCCGAAAGATTGGACGGTTACTGATGTTGAAATGTATATTGTGCCGGAAGCAATTGTAAAGGTACTTCGTGAAACAGAAACGACGCAAGGTGTATTTGCTGTTTGTGAGAAGCGTGAGAAAGAAATCGCTCTTACAGATGGGAAATTTCTATTATTAGATGGTCTACAAGACCCAGGTAATTTAGGAACAATTATTCGTACAGCAGATGCAGCTGGTATCCAGGCCGTTGTGCTTGGAGAAGGATGCGTGGATGCTTATAATAGTAAAGTGCTCCGCTCTACACAAGGTTCGATCTTCCATTTACCGATTGTAAAAGGAAGCTTAGAAGAATGGGTAGATAAGTTAAAAGAAAAGAACGTTCCTGTATACGGAACAGCGCTTGAAAACGGAGTTCCATATGGTGAAGTAACGCCGACAGGAAGTTTTGCATTAATTGTAGGAAACGAAGGAAATGGTGTACGCCAAGAAATTCTTACAAAATGTAATCAAAACTTGTATATTCCGATTTATGGCGGGGCAGAATCATTAAATGTTGCGGTTGCTGCTGGAATTTTAACGTATTATTTACAAAGCCCAGTTGCGAACAGGTAAAAAACTTCTTATAATAAATTGAAGTACATGTTCATGATGAACATATAATAAAAGTGAAATAATGAAAAGACGTTGATAGAGAAGAGTAGCTTGCAAAATCGCCATATAGGGAGAGAGTGCCGTAGACTGAAAGCATTCTTATGGTAGACGGAAGTGAATTCACCTCTGGAGTTGACGCCAGGACCATTGATATGTAAAGGCGTTCCGGCCAAAGTTGGCCGTTATAACAATTAAGTGGGCAGACTTGTTCTGTCAATTTAGGGTGGTACCGCGAATTTACCTCGTCCCTTTTTAGGGAGCGAGGTTTTTTTATTTTTAAAATTAGGAGGGTTCCAAATGGAAGCACGTTTAAAAGAGCTAAAGCAAAAAGCGTTAGAGCTGATTGAAGAAGCGAAAGAGCTAAAAGGCTTAAACGATGTACGCGTTGCGTATTTAGGAAAAAAAGGTCCAATTACAGAAGTGTTACGCGGCATGGGGAAATTATCAGCAGAAGAGCGTCCACGTATGGGAGCATTAGTAAATGAAGTACGTGAAGCAATTCAAACACGTTTAGAAGACAAAATTAACCACTTAGAAAAAGCAGTAATCGAAGAAAAATTAGCATCTGAAACAATTGATGTTACATTACCAGGTCGTCCTGTAGAAACAGGCTGCCACCATCCATTAACAGCGGTTGTTGAACAAATTGAAGATGTATTTATCGGTATGGGATATGAAGTGGCTGAAGGAACAGAAGTAGAGAAAGATTACTACAACTTCGAAGCGTTAAACTTACCGAAAGATCACCCAGCGCGTGATATGCAAGATACATTCTACATTACAGAAGAAACGTTACTACGTACACATACATCTTCTGTGCAAGCAAGAACAATGGAAAAGAATGCAGAAAAAGGCCCAATTAAAATTATTTGTCCTGGTAAAGTGTATCGCCGCGATGATGACGATGCGACGCATTCACATCAGTTCATGCAAATTGAAGGTCTTGTAATTGACAAGAATATTCGCATGAGTGATTTAAAAGGTACATTACAAGTATTCGTGAAAAAGATGTTCGGTGAAGATCGTGAAATTCGTCTTCGTCCAAGTTTCTTCCCATTCACTGAACCATCTGTTGAGATGGATATTTCTTGTATGATGTGTCACGGGAAAGGTTGCGGCACTTGTAAAGGAACAGGCTGGATTGAAATTTTAGGTGCAGGTATGGTTCATCCGAACGTACTTGAAATGGCTGGTTATGATTCAAAAGAATATCAAGGTTTCGCATTCGGTATGGGTGCAGAGCGTATCGCAATGTTAAAATACGGCGTTGATGACATTCGTCATTTCTATACAAATGATGTACGTTTCTTACAACAATTCAAACGAGCGTAAGGGAAGGAGAGGATAAATATGTTCGTATCATATCGTTGGTTACAAGAGTATGTAGATATTAAAGATGTAACGGCACAAGAACTAGCAGATAAAATCACGAAAAGTGGTATTGAAGTAGAAGGTATTGAAGTATTAAATAAAGGTGTAAAAGGTGTTGTCGTTGGTCACGTATTAGAATGTGAAAAACACCCAGAAGCTGATAAATTAAGTAAATGTCTTATCGACATCGGTGAAGAAGAGCCGGTACAAATCATTTGCGGTGCTCCTAACATTGCAAAAGGTTTAAAAGTACCAGTTGCGAAAGTTGGCGCTGTTCTTCCTGGTAACTTCAAAATTAAAAAGGCAAAACTACGCGGTGAAGCTTCTCATGGTATGGTTTGTGCATTGCAAGAGCTTGGCATTGACGGAAAACTAGTTGCGAAAGAATATGCAGACGGTATCTTCATTTTCCCAAGCGATGCAGAAGTTGGTGCAGATGCACTTGAAATCTTAAACTTACACGATGAAGTGCTTGAGCTTGGCTTAACACCAAACCGTGCAGATTGCTTAAACATGTTAGGTGTTGCATATGAAGTAGCTGCTATTTATGGCCGTGAAGTGAAGCTTCCAGCTAGTGACTTACAAGAAATAGCAGAAAAAACTTCTGACTATATTTCTGTAAGTGTAGAAGCAACAGAGCAAAACCCATTATATATCGCAAAAATGGTGAAAAACGTAAAAGTTGGTCCATCACCAATGTGGATGCAAACTCGCCTTATGGCAGCGGGCATTCGTCCAATTAGCAACGTAGTTGATATTACAAACTACATTTTAATTGAATACGGCCAACCATTACATGCATTTGACTATGATAAATTAGGTTCAAAAGAAATCATTGTTCGTCTTGCAAAAGAAGGCGAAGCAATTCAAACATTAGATGATCAAGAGCGTAAATTACATGATCATCACCTTGTTATTACAAACGGCACAAAAGCGTTAGCGGTTGCTGGTGTAATGGGCGGAGCAGAATCTGAAGTTGACAACGATACAGTAAACGTTCTGATCGAGTCTGCATACTTTGCAGGGCAAACAGTGCGCCGCACATCAAAAGACTTAGGTCTTCGCAGTGAATCAAGTGCACGTTTTGAAAAAGGAATCGACCCAACACGTACATTTGAAGCAATTCAACATGCAGCTGCTTTAATGGCAAAATACGCTGGCGGAGAAGCGCTTGAAGGTGTAGCAGAAGTTGATAACTTACAAGTGCAAGAGCGCACAGTGTCTGTGACAGCTGAAAAAGTAAACCGTGTATTAGGTACAGAAATCTCTGCAAGTGAGATGGGTACAATCTTCACAAACTTCAAGTTCCCATTCACAGAAGTAGAAGGAACATTCCATGTGAACGTACCAGCACGTCGTCCTGATATTACAATCTCAGAAGACTTAGTAGAAGAAGTAGGTCGTCTGTATGGTTACGATCATATTCCAGTTACATTACCAACTGGTACAATGACACGTGGTAAATTAACAGCTGCACAAACAAAACGCCGTAAAGTACGTCGTTACTTAGAAGGCGCTGGCTTATATGAAGCAATTACGTATTCATTAACAAGCGCTGACAAAGCGAAACAATTTATGGTTGAGCCGAACGAAAAAGCACCTGTTAACCTTGCACTTCCAATGAGTGAAGAGCGCAGTCAACTTCGTTTAAGCTTAGTACCACAATTGCTAGAAGCAGTTTCATATAACAACGCTCGTAAAAATGACAGTGTTGCATTATATGAAGTAGGTTCTATCTTCTTACCAACAGAAGCAGGTGAACTTCCGAAAGAAGAACAGCATCTTGCTGGTGTTATGACAGGTCTTGCTCTTCATCATGCATGGCAAGGTGAGAAGAAAGTCGTTGACTTCTTCGTTGCAAAAGGTGTGTTAGAAGGATTATTCGACGGACTTGGCGTTGCAAGCAATATCACATATGCTCCTGCAAAACGTGAAGGTATGCACCCAGGACGTACAGCCGATATCTTACTAGACGAAGAAGTAATTGGTTTCATCGGTCAGTTGCACCCAGAAACGCAAAAACAATTAGATGTGAAAGATACATTCGTATTCGAACTATCTCTTGTAAAAGTATTCGGTGCAGACGTAGAAGAAACTTACTATACAGCAATCCCGCGTTTCCCATCTATGACACGTGATATGGCTGTTGTCGTAACGACAGATGTAAAAGCAGGCGAAATGAAGCAAGTTATTAGCGAAGCGGGCGGAGAACTTCTAAAAGAAGTAACACTATTTGACTTATACGAAGGTGAGAAAATGGAAGAAGGCAAGAAGTCACTTGCATTCTCTATGAACTACTTCGATCCAGAACGTACATTAACAGACGAAGAAGTAACAGAAGCACATAGCCGTGTATTAACGGTAGTAGAAGAGAAGTTTGGTGCGGAGTTACGTAAATAATTTTTACATGTGAAAGAGAGGATCATCACTCATGATAAGAGTGATGATCCTCTTTTTTTATGAAAAGAAAAAATCAATGCAACCAAATACTAGTTTTTTGTATCTAATAGGGTGTAAAGAACATGAAAACAATCGTATATTGAAATTAATTAGCAAGGGGGTTCTTGAATGGGAAAGTTAGAAGCCTTGGTGAAAAAGGCGAAAAAGGGAGATGGGGAAGCTTTTGTTTCTCTTGTGCAACGCTATGAAGATGGTAGACGAAACAGGAAAAGAATATAAATCAAAAGGGTATAGTCAGGATGTTGAGAATGGTAAAACGATTGTCTATGTTAATTTCTCGATTACTTCTTATGACAAAGCGAATACATTGAAGCTCCAAATGAAGAAGTTTGGAGAAATAGAATTAGTTAGGAAATAAAGTGAAAGATATAAGACAACTTGCATCTTTCCTACGAATGTAGTACATTAATTTTAGTTTAACAAAATGAAAGACGATGATAAGGAAAAGTAGTATATACTATAATCCATAGCGAGTCAGGGGCGGTGAGAGCCTGATGAGGCGGTATATGTGAAGAACACCTTGGAGTTGCTAACCGAAATTGAAGCTTGTATTCAAGAGTAGACTTAGACGGGAATCCGGCCTGTTACAAACCGGGAAGTATGTACATACATACGAGTTAAAGTTGGTCTTTATGACAAATTGGGTGGTACCGCGAAGTTTAACCTTTCGTCCCTTTATGGATGAAAGGTTTTTTTGTATTCAAATATATCAGCAAAGGAGAATTTCACTATGGAAAACACATTAGTAAAAAGTCTGTATAGAGATACAGATAAATACGTAGATCAAAAAGTACAAGTATCAGGTTGGATTCGTAACTTACGTGATTCAAAAGCATTTGGTTTCATCGAATTAAACGACGGTAGCTTCTTCAAAAGCGTTCAAATCGTTTTCGATACAGAATTAGATAACTTCAAAGAAATTGCGAAACTTCCACTTAGCTCTTCAGTTAAAGTAGAAGGTAAAGTAATTGCAACACCTGGAGCAAAGCAACCATTTGAAATTAAAGCAGAAAAAATTGATATCGAGGGCTTATCAGATTCTGATTACCCACTTCAAAAGAAACGTCATACGTTTGAATACTTACGTACAATTGCTCATTTACGTCCAAGAACAAATGCATTCTCTGCAACATTTAGAGTGCGTTCTATCGCGGCATTTGCGATTCACCAGTTCTTCCAAGAGCGCGGTTTTGTACATGTTCATACACCAATTATTACTGGTAGTGATACAGAAGGTGCAGGCGAAATGTTCCGCGTAACAACACAAGACATGAATAACGTGCCAAAAGGTGAAGATGGAAAAGTTGATGAATCAAAAGACTTCTTCGGCAAAGAAACAAACTTAACAGTAAGTGGACAACTTAATGCTGAAGCTTATGCATTAGCGTTCCGTGATGTATACACATTCGGACCTACATTCCGCGCAGAAAACTCAAACACAACTCGCCACGCAGCTGAGTTCTGGATGGTTGAGCCTGAGATTGCATTCGCTGAACTTGAAGATGTAATGGATCTGACAGAAGATATGCTGAAATATGCAATGAAATATGTACTAGAGCATGCACCAGAAGAAATGGAATTCTTCAACAGCTTTGTTGATAAAACAGTTCTAGAGCGCATGAACAACGTAATTAACTCTGACTTCGGCCGTATCACATATACAGAAGCAATTAAAGTGCTTCAAGAGTCAGGTGCAGACTTCAAATATCCAGTAGAATGGGGTATTGACTTACAAACAGAGCACGAAAGATACTTATCAGAAGAAATCTTCAAACGCCCTGTATTCGTAACTGACTATCCGAAAGACATTAAAGCATTCTACATGCGTATGAATGATGACGGTAAAACAGTAGCTGCTACTGACCTTCTCGTTCCTGGCATTGGTGAATTAATCGGCGGAAGTCAACGTGAAGAAAGAATGGATGTTTTAGTAGACAGAATTAAAGAATTAGGTATGAATGAAGAAGACTACTGGTGGTACTTAGAACTTAGAAAATACGGCGGCACAAAACACGCTGGATTTGGCCTAGGTTTCGAACGTTTCCTAATGTACATCACTGGTATGGCTAACATTCGTGACGTAATTCCATTCCCAAGAACTCCAGGTTCTTCGGAGTTTTAAGATGGTAAAAAAGCGAGAGCAATTGCTCTCGCTTTTTTTATATTGAAGCCTTTCTCTCGCACAGCTGAGGTTGCATTGGATATGGATGCCGCAAAGCGTCTATGGGATATTAGTGAAGAGCAGACTCATCTCTCAGGAAAATAGAACTAGCGTTAATAGAAATGAAAGTGTAAGAGTGACTTTATACTGATTGGATCGGCAGTATATATTTTGATTATTATGCTGTATAGTTTCTCGCCTCTAAGTAAAAAGTAACGCGAAGGGGTGAATAAAATGGGCAAAAAGATTAAAAAAGATCCTTCTAGAGCAAGTCTTGGTTCCTCGCAAGTCGAAGGGCAAGGAACTACAACAAACGAAACGGGTTCTTTTAAAGTATCTTCATCAAATAAGAGACAAAAACGAAGCTAAACATATAAATAAGAGTAGTCATGTCGACTACTCTTATTTATATGTTTTTATTTTGTTTAGTTCATTTATATATTGTCGATACTGAAAAATAGTTATTTTTTCAGTAAACGAAATGCTTTTTCTGTATTTGCAAAGTGAAGTTTCACAAACTCAGGAAGTCGTTCTTTTCCAAGTTTTTGAATCAATTTAGCCGCGGCAATATCAACTTGCTTGCCTGCCCCCTTCGAAAGTGGCATACCCGCTTTTTTGCTTAGTTCATCAAACTGTTTTACGAATGAGTAGCGAGCTAAAATGGAGGCTGCTGCAACTGCTAAATGGACACTCTCGCCTTTTGTTGCAAAATACACGTTTTCACGCTGGACTTCTTTTTGTTTTGTTAAGTATTTATAATATGTATCAGGTTGTGTAAATTGGTCAATTAGGATGCCTTCTGGCTTTGTCGGCGCGATCTTTTTTAGTAAATTTGTAAGAGCTTTATTGTGTAAGAGCGCTTTTAGTTTACCTTGATTGTTCCCTTTTTCGAACAGTTCGTTATATTTTTCATTATGCAAAACGAGAGAGCTGTAAGGAACAACGCTAAGTAGTTGCTTTGCAATTTCAGCAATTTGCGCATCGTTTAAATTTTTAGAGTCTTTTACACCAAGTTCTTTTAACAATGGAATTTGCTTTGCATCTACATATACAGCAACAACTGTCATCGGTCCGAAGTAATCTCCAGTACCTACTTCATCGGATCCTGCTATAGACATTGTTCCAATGGAAGAAGGCGGGGCATAGCAGTGTGAATTTGCCGTTTTTTTAACAGAAGATTTAGGTGCTTGAGAAACATTTTGCCAACGTGCTGCTTCTTCTAGAGCACGAGTACCTTGAAACATTACTTTGCCTGATTTATAGGCTGTAATTGTACAAGATGGGACTTTTGCCATAAAGACACCGCCTTGCGGAACTTTCGGTGCAATTGCTTGTTTATATTGCTGTTTCATATCTTCAATTGTTCTAGAACTTGTTTGGATTACGATAGAATTTGACAAAGTAGTCGCTCCTTTTTTATATTGTTATTTTTATCATATCGGATTGTTCTTTCTGTTTCCATATTATGATGGTTCATGGTATGATAAACTTTAGGATTCTGTACGTGATTGGAGGCCGGTGAGTTGTCACAACAAAAGGGAAATAAAAGTCGAATTAATGTAGAAATCTATGGTCAACAATATTCAGTTGTTGGCGATGAAAGTACAAGTCATATCCGCATGGTAGCAGCGATTGTGGATGATAAAATGCGCGAACTCAATGCCAAGAATCCTTCGCTTGATACGAGTAGACTAGCGGTATTGACGGCGGTAAACGTCATACACGATTACATAAAATTAAAAGATGAACATGAGAAATTGAAAGAAAGTATGACAAAAAAAGGAATGGAATAACATGATTGATATTATTATCATTTTACTGCTTGTTATGGGATTTTTCCTCGGTTTAAAAAGAGGATTTGTCCTGCAACTTGTAAAGTTAACAAGCTTTATTATCGCATACCTTGTTGCGTACTGGTACTGCAAAGATTTAGCACCAACATTTGAGAAATTTATTCCATATCCATTTGATAAGAACGTATCTGTTCCAGAATGGATTGATGCGAATAATATCGAAGCAGTATTCTATCAAGCAATTGCGTTCATTGTATTATTTATTATTACAAAAATCGCACTTTCATTGCTTGGGAATTTGCTGAATATGTTTACAGAAATCCCAGTTATAAAACAGGTGAATGCGTTTGCTGGGGCACTTCTTGGCTTTTTAGAAGTGTACATTATTTTGTTTGTCTTAATTATTATTGGAACAATTCTTCCGATTGAACAAGTACAAACGCCACTGCAAAAATCATCAATCAGCAAAATAATTGTAGACGATACACCGATTCTTTCTGAAAAAGTGAAGGAACTATGGCAGACAGGTAGCAAAGTATAACTTCTCTTTTCTCGGAAAGAGAAGTTTTTTTCTATGAAAGAAAGGTGGGGCAAGAATGAAAGTGAATAAAAAACAAGTGATTAAATTACTAGAGACAATCGGCCTTTTTATGGAGCTTAAGGGCGCAAATCCATTTAAAATATCCGCATTTCGTAAAGCGGCAGCAGCATTAGAAAGCGATGATCGTAGTCTTTCTGAAATTGAAGATTTCACAAAGATTCCGGGCATTGGAAAAGGAACAGCGACAGTTATTCAAGAATATATTGAAGCTGGAACTTCAGAAGTATTGCAGGAACTTGAAAAAGAAGTGCCGAGTAGCCTATTACCATTATTAAAATTACCGGGGCTTGGTGGCAAGAAAGTAGCAAAGTTGTACAAAGAGCTTGGCATTATTGATATGGAAACATTGCAAAGGGCTTGTGAAGAAAATAAAGTACAGGCATTAGCAGGGTTCGGTAAGAAAACGGAAGAGAAAATATTAGAAGCGATTGCTCAAGTTGGATCTCGTCCAGAGCGTTTACCGATTGCAATGGTCCTACCTATTGCCGGGGAAATAGAAGAGAAATTGTCGAATATCCAGGAAATTGTTCGATTCTCTCGCGCTGGTAGTTTACGACGCGTTCGCGAAACAGTGAAAGATTTAGATTTCATCATCGCAACGGCAGAGCCAGCAGCGGTACGTGAACATTTATTACAGTTTGATAATATGATTGAAGTCATTGCAAGCGGTGATACAAAAGTATCCGTTCGTCTTCAATATGAATATGATATTTCGATTGATTTCCGTCTTGTAAAACCTGAAGAATTTATTACAACTCTTCATCATTTCACAGGTTCAAAAGATCATAACGTAAGAATGCGCCAAATTGCGAAAGATAAAGGTGAAAAGATTAGTGAGTACGGTGTGGAAAACTTAGAAACGGGAGAAGTGAAGACGTTTGAAACAGAAGAAGCATTCTTTGCTCATTTTGGATTGCCGTTCATTCCACCAGAAGTACGTGAAGATGGAAAAGAGGTCGAATTAATTAAAGAATATCCGAATTTAATTCAGTTCTCTGACATACAAGGTGATTTACATATGCATACAACATGGAGCGACGGTGCTTTTTCCATTGAAGAAATGGTACAAGCGTGCCGCGGACGTGGGTATAAATTTATGGCAATTACTGATCACTCGCAATATTTGAAAGTAGCAAATGGTTTAACGAAAGAGCGTCTTCGTGAACAAGGAAGAGAGATTGAGCGCATTAACGAAAAATACCCGGATATCACAATTTTACGCGGAATCGAAATGGACATTTTACCAGATGCAACGCTAGATTTTGATGATGAAGTATTAGCAGAACTTGATTATGTAATTGGTGCAATCCACTCTAGTTTCTCACAAGACCGTGAAACGATTATGAAACGTTTGCGCACAGCAATTGAAAATAAGCATGTTACAATGATTGCCCACCCAACAGGTCGTCTCCTTGGACGACGCGAAGGGTATGATGTAGATACAGATTTACTCATTGAACTTGCGAAAGAAACAGATACAGTTTTAGAGTTAAATGCGAATCCGAACCGATTAGATTTAAGCGCAAAATTACTAAAGCAAGCGCAAGATGCTGGTGTGAAAGTAGCAATTAATACGGATGCTCATACACTTGAAATGTTAGAAGATATGGAAACAGGTGTAGCGGCAGCACGTAAAGGCTGGATTCAAAAAGATACCGTGATTAACACATGGGATATGAACCGTTTATTAGATTTTATTAAACGGAATAAGTAACACAAGGGGGACAGGCAACTTATGTTAGAACGAACGTTGCGTGTATTAGAATATAACAAAGTAAAAGAACAATTACTTGAGCATGTTGCTTCTTCACTTGGTCGTGATAAAGTGAAGAGCCTTGTGCCAAGTACAGATTTTGAAGAAATTGTAGAAATGCAAGAGACAACGGATGAAGCAGCAAAAGTCATTCGCTTAAAAGGACATGTGCCGCTCGGTGGGATTTTTGATATTCGTCCAAATGTAAAACGTGCGAAAATTGGAAGTATGTTAAGCCCACATGAACTTCTTGATATTGCAAGTACGATGTATGGTAGCCGCCAAATGAAGCGATTTATTGAAGATATGGTCGATAATGGCGTAGAGCTTTCAATCTTAGAAACTTATGTGGCGCAAATTGTGTCTTTATATGATTTAGAAAAGAAAATTACAAGCTGCATTGGTGATGGTGGCGAAGTAGTTGATAGTGCCAGTGATAAACTGCGCGGCATTCGTAACCAAATCCGTACTGCGGAAAGCCGCATTCGTGAGAAACTTGAAAATATGACGCGATCTTCTAATGCACAGAAGATGCTATCAGATGCAATCGTAACAATCCGTAATGATCGCTATGTAATTCCTGTAAAACAGGAATACCGCGGTGTATATGGTGGTATTGTTCATGACCAATCGGCGTCTGGACAAACGTTATTTATTGAGCCACAAGTCATTGTAGAACTAAATAACGCATTGCAAGAAGCACGCGTGAAAGAAAAACAAGAAGTAGAGCGTATCTTAATGATGTTAACAGAAGAAGTAGCATTAGAAGCAGATACTGTATTAGCAAACGTAGAGGTTATTGCGAATCTTGATTTCATTTTTGCGAAAGCATTTTATGCAAAGCGAATAAAAGCTACAAAACCAATTGTAAATAATGAACGCTATATGGATTTAAGAAAAGCGCGTCATCCGCTTATCAACCCGGAAATTATTGTGCCAAACGATATTATGCTTGGTAAAGACTTCACAACAATCGTTATTACAGGTCCGAATACAGGTGGTAAGACAGTTACATTAAAAACAGTTGGTATCTGTGTATTAATGGCGCAATCTGGCCTTCATATTCCAGTGTTAGACGAATCAGAGATTTGTGTGTTTAAAAACATTTTTGCTGATATCGGTGATGAACAATCGATTGAACAAAGCTTAAGTACGTTCTCCTCACATATGGTGAACATTGTAGATATTTTAGAAAAAGCTGATTTTGAAAGCTTAGTATTATTCGATGAATTAGGTGCCGGAACAGACCCGCAAGAAGGGGCTGCGCTTGCCATTTCAATCTTAGATGAAGTATATAACCGCGGAGCGCGCGTTGTCGCAACAACGCATTATCCAGAGCTAAAAGCATATGGTTACAATCGTGAACAAGTTATTAACGCAAGTGTTGAGTTTGATGTAAATACATTAAGCCCAACGTATAAATTATTAATCGGTGTACCAGGACGCAGTAACGCTTTTGAAATTTCCAAACGCCTTGGATTATCTGATCGCGTGATTGACCGTGCTCGTAATCATATTAGTACAGACACGAATAAAATCGAAAATATGATTGCGAAGCTAGAAGAAAGTCAAAAAAATGCAGAGCGCGAATGGAACGAAGCAGAAGAGCATCGTAAACAATCTGAAAAACTTCATCGTGAATTACAGCGTCAAATCATTGAATTTAACGATGAGCGTGATGAGAGATTATTAAAAGCACAAAAAGAGGGCGAAGAAAAAGTAGAAGCTGCGAAAAAAGAAGCAGAAGGCATCATTCATGAACTGCGTCAATTGCGTAAAGCGCAGCTTGCAAACGTGAAAGATCATGAGCTCATTGAAGCGAAAAGTCGTCTAGAAGGGGCAGCGCCAGAGCTTGTGAAAAAACAAAAAGTAAAAGTGAAAAACACAGCGCCAAAACAACAATTGCGAGCAGGCGATGAAGTGAAAGTATTAACGTTCGGTCAAAAAGGACAGCTGCTGAAAAAAGTAAGCGATAATGAGTGGAACGTTCAAATTGGTATTCTGAAGATGAAAGTGAAAGAATCCGATATGGAGTACATTAATACGCCACAACCGGTTGAGAAGAAAGCAGTCGCGACTGTTAAGGGAAGAGACTATCACGTTTCCTTAGAGCTTGACCTTCGTGGCGAGCGTTTTGAAAATGCGATGATGCGCGTTGAAAAATATTTAGATGATGCACAGCTTGCGAACTATCCTCGCGTATCAATCATTCACGGTAAAGGAACAGGAGCACTTCGCCAAGGTGTACAAGATTACTTGAAGAAGCATCGCGGCGTGAAAAACTACCGTTACGGTGACATGGGCGAGGGAGGCCTAGGCGTAACAGTTGTCGAATTAAAATAGCACAAAACCAAGCAAAAGGGGAAACCATTATATGTTTATGGACAAACTTGCAAAAGTATTGTTAGCTTGTTGCGGAATATTTTTGGTGATTGGGGTTATTTATTTAGTGGTTTTTGCGAAGTAAAGGAGCGTCAATCTCGGCATCAGTATACCGCCTGAGATTGACGCTTTTTCTTTTCGGATAATCTATAAGAAAAAAGGAATATGACATGAAAATTAACCAATTTATAAGCGAAGCATTATCCTGCTCAAGGCGAGAAACAGACCGCCTTATTAAAGCGGACCGCGTGGAAATTAACGGTGAAGTGTGTACGCACGGTGCGATTGTTACGGAGAATGATATTGTAACGATTGATGGCAAAACGATTGAAAAAGAGGACAAAGAAAAAATCTACATTGCCTTCCATAAACCAGTTGGCATTACTTGTACAGCTGCGGATCATATTGAAGGGAATATCATCGAGTATATCAATCATCCCGAAAGAATCTTTCCAGTTGGCCGCTTAGATAAAGCGTCGGAAGGATTGATTTTGTTAATGAATGATGGAAGGATTGCCAATCAAATTTTACACGGAGATCATGAGCATGAAAAAGAATATATTGTAACGGTCGATAAGCCATTTACAGATTGGTTTATTGACGGAATGTCCCGTGGCGTGAAGATTAAAGATGGAATAACGAAGCAGTGTAAAGTGACACGAGTAAATAGTTCTACATTTCGAATTATTTTAACGCAAGGAATGAACAGACAAATTCGTCGAATGAGCCGTGCTTTTGGATATACAGTAACAAAACTGAAGCGTGTACGAATTATGAATATTAAGCTTGATGGATTAGAGGCTGGAGAGTGGCGGAATGTCACAGAGCAAGAGTTACAGGAATTATTGAAGCAGTTATAGTTGTTTTTCTGTGTTTATTTTAAAAAAAATAAAACTATTGATTTTTTTTAAAATAGCCCATATAATAAAAAACAACAATATTCGACAATATATTTTATAAAAGTAATGATGAGGACACGAGTTATTTTTTACGATTCTCAGAGAGGGAAGCCTTAGGCTGTGAGCTTCCTAATACGAAAAGATATACTTACCACCTCTAAACTTCAAGAGTGAACGGCGTGATGCATTGTAATTCTTGACGGATAAAACCGTTATCAATTTACACGAGCTATAAAATGAGTTTATTTCGTTATACATTCATTTTATTAGAATAAGGGTGGAACCACGATTTCAACACTCGTCCCTTTGTTAGGGACGGGTGTTTTTTGCGTTCTTTTATAGGGGAAGTAGGATTGAAAGAGGAAATGTAACGAGTTTTTATTTCTGAATATTTTGTCTATTTATTAATTTTTAGGAGGTAAATCAAAGTGAAATTATCTTTAAAGTTATCTGAGATGTTTGCAATAAGTTTAATGTTATTTGCGCTATTCTTCGGCGCAGGTAATATGATTTTCCCACCAGCGTTAGGACAAGGTGCTGGAACAGATGTATGGATTGCGTTGCTTGGTTTTATCATTACAGGGGTAGGACTTCCTTTACTAGGGGTTATTGTCATTGCTTTAAAAGGAGATATCAATGAATTAGCAGGTCGCGTACATCCGTTATTTGCACTTGTTTTTACAGTTGTGATTTATTTATGTTTAGGTGTATTCGTCAGCGTTCCGCGTACAGGAACGGTTGCTTATGAAATGGGAGTCGCTCCATTTTTATCAAGTTCAGTAGCGGGCCAAGCATATCCACTTGTTATCTTTACATTCATTTTCTTTGCAGTTACTTTCTATTTAGCATTAAACCCTTCAAAATTAGTAGGGCGCATCGGAAAAGTATTAACACCAATTTTATTAGCTGTCATTGCAATTATTGTTATTAAAGCACTTATTACACCAATTGGAGAGTTCGGTGCACCGACAGAAACATACAAAGATCCACTGTTTAAAGGATTTATTGATGGATATTTAACATTAGACGGATTAGCAGCACTTGTTTTCGGAAATGTGGTTATCAATGCTTTAAAAGGAAAAGGGATTACAAATAAGAAAAGTATTGCGAAAGTAACAATCTTTGCAGGGATTATTGCAGCACTTGGCTTACTTATCGTTTACTTAGCGCTCGCTTACCTTGGGGCTTCTAGTGTATCGCTTGGAGTGGGAGAAAACGGCGGTGTTATTTTAACAAACGTTGTTCATCATTTATTTGGAAATTACGGCATACTACTACTTGGGGTAGCAATTGCGGCTGCATGTTTAACAACTTCTGTTGGGATTGTCGCAGCTTGTGGAGATTTTTTCTCAGCACTACTACCAAAGCTGTCTTATCAAAAGGTTGTTTTTATCTTCTGCGTGTTAGCATTTATGGTAGCAAACCTAGGTTTAACACAATTAAATGCATTAGCATTACCAATCTTAATAGCAATCTATCCAATTGGAATCGTATTAATCATATTATCGCTAATTGAAAATTACCTTCGTATCCCGTTGGCAATGTATGTGGGTGGTATTATAGGAGCATTTGTTATTAGCTTTTTCGATGGATTAAATAATGCACACATTCAAATTGCAGCATTAGCGCCGATTTTAGAA
Source organism: Bacillus sp. IT-79MI2 (assembly GCF_949768135.1). NCBI lineage: Bacteria > Bacillati > Bacillota > Bacilli > Caryophanales > Bacillaceae > Bacillus > Bacillus sp. IT-79MI2. The sequence continues at coordinate 121,640 of NZ_CATKPV010000095.1, forward strand.
AAAGTTCCGTTTTATAGTGTAGGGATTGGATGGTTAATTCCAGGAATGATCGGTATGTTTGTTGGGTATGTCGTTTCTGCTTTTCAAAAGGGAGAGGTTGTCGTCGAAAAATGAGGAAAAGAGACTTTCATGTAAAGGAAGTCTCTTTTTGATAGAAAAGCCTACACACACATTTATAGGGGGATTTATCCTGTATTACTGCCTGTAAAAGCCCGATTGGTGGGGGATGAAGAAAACCCTCACTGATGAAAGTTTCACGTTATCTAAATCTATTATTCATTGATGAAGGAGTTTTTGAACTAAAAAAGACTGTCATTTTATTAATCCTTGTTTGTAACACCTATTCGGTTATAATATCGTCGTTCAATAAAGTTTGAGGAGGATTGTACATTATGAATAAAATGCCAATTGTTCTCCATGATGATCCTTTTGTAGCCCAGTACATGAAGGGGAAAAATGGATTGCTACATTATGGTTTCGTGAAAAACCACAATATTTAAAATTAATTATTTGATTTTTGAGAGGAATGAAAATCCTTATTTATGTACAGGTTTTTTCCATTGGACAGTGCTCTAAGACTGATCTCTAGATAAGAGTCTCATCTTCTACATTGTATAAATATATAACGGTCGTGCTAGATGAAGAGCTAGTTGTACCCGCAAAGCAATAATATGGTATAGTGAAACGAGGCTGTTTTTTGAGCCTCGTTTTTTAAATGCTTCCTACTAAATAGAAAGCATTCAAATGGAAAGGAAGACATTACATGCGATCAGAAGTAACTGTAAAGATAAAACCGAAATTTATAAAAGAAATTAAAAGTGGCTATCCACTTATTTTAAAAGATGCAATTCAAAACTTAAATGATATACGTGAAGAGGGGCAAATCATCAAAATTGTTGATGAGAAGAACCAATTTCTTGGTAAAGGCTACTACGGAAAGCAAAATAAAGGATATGGCTGGGTTTTAACAAGAAAAGAGCAAGAGCATATTGATCAAGCTTTCTTTGAAAGAAAAATCAAATCGGCGCTACATAAACGAAAAGGTTTTTACAAAGCGAATGATACAACTGCATTTCGTGTTGTAAATGGTGAAGGTGATGGACTTGGCGGTTTAATCATTGATTATTATGACGGTTTTTATGTAATAAGCTGGTATAGCGAAGGGATTTATTCATTCAAAAATGAAATCATTGAGGCTCTTCAGAAAGTAGCAAACTTCAAAGGAATCTATCAGAAGAAGCGTTTTGATACAAAAGGAAAGTATATTGAAGACGATGATTTTGTTGCTGGAGAGCGCGGCGAGTTCCCAATCATCGTGAAAGAGAACGGTGTAAACTTTGCCGTGTATTTAAATGATGGTGCGATGGTTGGCGTATTCTTAGATCAGCGTAACGTTCGAAAACAAATTCGTGACACATACGCGAAAAGTAAAACAGTGTTAAATATGTTCTCTTATACAGGTGCTTTCTCTGTATTCGCAGCGCTTGGCGGAGCGACAAAAACAACAAGTGTTGATCTTGCGAATCGTAGTTTAAGTAAAACAATTGAACAATTTAGCGTGAACGGCATTGACTATGAAGCACAAGATATTATTGTAGAAGACGTTTTCCATTACTTTAAATACGCAGCGAAGAAACAGATGAAGTTTGGCATGGTTGTATTAGATCCACCAAGCTTTGCACGGTCTAAAAAATATACATTTAGTGCAGCAAAAGACTATAAAAACCTATTAAAAGAAACAATCGCCATTACAGAAAACAACGGTATTATCGTTGCTTCTACAAACTGCAGTACATTTGATATGAAAAAATTTAAAGGTTTTATTGATACAGCGTTCAAAGAAATGAATGGCAAATATAAAATATTAGAAGAACATTCTTTGCCAGAAGATTTCCGTACGATTGACCAATTTAAAGAAGGCGACTATTTAAAGGTTGTTTTTATTGAAAAAATTAAAGGATAATTAAAACATATCAGCATTTTGACAAAGGATATCGACTTACAGATAAAAAACGATATAAGAAAAGGAGCTCAATTTCAAAATGAGCTCCTTTTCCTATTGAACAATATGCTGCACTCTGCCAACTTGTCCGTCTTGTAAGCGCACTTTAATGCCGTGTGGATGAGACGATGAATTTGTCAAAATATCTTTTACAATCCCTCGAGTGAGTGTGCCAGTACGTTGATCTTTCTTTAAGACAATGTCAACTTCAAGACCTGGTGAAATGTTAGCTCGTTTTTGCCCGTTCATTTACACACCTGTACGTCTACGTTGGTTGTTTGTTTTCTTTGTTTGTTGATTTTGTAATTTTTTCGTTGCTTGACTTTGATTTGCAGTATTTGATCCGTTTCCATTTCCTTGCTTTTTCTTTGCAAGTTGTTCGCGCATTAAATCAGCTAAGCTTACTTTTTTATTTTCTGACATGGTAAAACTCCTTTATATTAGGTTAATTGTAAACAATAGTTGTGAGTTCCATCATAACATTGTTATGAAAAGAAATGAAGTCGGATTGAATTTTCATATAATTCTTTTCACCTTTATCGACTTCAGTTACAATTAAATTGTTAATGTTTGTAAAAAAAGGGGATAGAAGCATGTCACATCATATTTTACTCGTGGAAGATGATAGCGCGATTCAAGAAATGGTCGAGAAATATTTAATCAAAGAGGGCTTTCAAATAACAATTGCATCCGATGGAGAAGAAGGAGTTCTCACATTTCTAAAAGGCTCATTTGATTTAATCATTCTCGATATCATGATGCCAAAGCTAGACGGATTAGAAGTTGTGAGAATCATTCGCGAAAAAAGTGCTGTGCCGATTTTAATGATGTCCGCAAAAGATACGGATGTGGATAAGGCGGTCGGTTTAGGACTTGGAGCAGATGACTACATCTGTAAACCATTTTCTATGATTGAACTGGCAGCTCGGGTAAAGGCAAGCATTCGAAGATCTACAAAGTATTCAGCCACGGAGCAGAAAGAAGAAACGATTGAGATTGGTGATTTAAAAATTGATCTGATCAATTTCACTGTGCAAAAAAAAGAAAAACAGCTAAAACTGACTTTGAAAGAATTTGAGATTTTAAAACTATTTGTGAAGAATCAAAATCGTGTATTTACAAAAGCACAAATCTATAACCTGATTTGGAATGAAGAATATTATGGTGATGATAACGTGATTAATGTTCACATGAGACGGTTGCGTGAGAAGATTGAAGATGATCCTTCTAATCCAGAATATATTAAAACATTATGGGGCATTGGCTATAAGTTGGAAGTGATGTAGTATGATCTCTCTTTTAACGATCGTTATCTTCATATTATTAGGTGTTATTTATTTTCAATATAGAATACAGAAAAGTAAAAGTGCAAATGTACGCTATACATATGAAAAGTTACAGGATATTGTAAAGCAGCAAACAGGTGAGAAATTATTAGTTGTGACGGATGATAAAGAACTGCAAAAATTATTAGTAGCAATTAATCATTTATTAGATGCGAAACAAAAAACGAATGCTGATCATGCGAAGGTTGAAATTTCGATGAGAAAGATGCTTTCTAACATTTCACATGACTTAAAAACACCGCTCACTGTTATTCTTGGATATACAGAAATGTTAAATACAGATAAAACGATGAATAAAGAGGAACAACAAGCATTGCTAGAAAAGGTACATTTGAAAACACTCGAAGTCATGGAACTCATTCATAAATTCTTTGATTTGGCAAAGTTAGAGTCTGGAGATAAAGCAATCGAAATGACAAAGGTAAACATGAATGAAGTGTGCCGAGAAAAGATTTTATCCTTTTATGATTTATTGACGACGAAAGGGTTTGAGGTGCATATTGATATACCTGAGAAGAATGTGTATGCACTTGGAAATGCAGAAGTACTAGGTAGGGTGTTAAATAATTTAATATCCAATGCGATTGCGTATGGATATGGCGGAAAAACACTCGGTATTACATTAAGAGAAGATGATAGGTGCGTGTATGTTGAGGTATGGGACCGCGGGAAAGGAATTGATGAATCTCATATTGATAAAGTATTTGAACGCATGTATACGCTAGAGGATTCAAGGAACCGATTGTATCAAGGAAGCGGCCTTGGGCTTACGATTACAAAACGATTGGTAGAAGCTTTAGGCGGAGAAATTCATCTTTCCAGTACGCCGTATGAGAAAACAATATTTACAATTATGCTGAAAAAAATAGAGTTTTAGCTTGTAGAAAAGAGTATTCTACAAGCTTTTTTTGAACGTAAGGAATTTGTAAGGAATGGGTAAGAAAAAAGAGACTTTCATTGTCTATGATATAAAGTGAAACTTCCATCAGTGGGGAGGCTTTATCCCCCACTGATGGTTAGTTGAACCAATCGGGCATTTACGGGCAGTTTTATCTTCCTTCGAGTTAGGGAAATCTTACTGCCCGTTAATGCGGGGGAAGTATGAAGTGAAAGCGAAAGGGGAAAATGATATGTCCTATGTATTAAAAACAAATCAGTTAACAAAAGTATTTGAGGGGAAAGAAGTGATTTCTGGGGTTAATATGCATGTGAAAAAAGGAGAAATCTATGGCTTTTTAGGACCGAATGGTGCTGGTAAAACAACGATTATGAAGATGATTACCAATTTAATAAAACCAACGAGTGGGGATATTGAAATTTTCGGTGAGAAATTAACCGATACATCTTATGACGTGTTAAAACGAATGGGAACAATTATTGAATATCCAATCTTTTATGACAAATTAACAGCTAAAGAAAATTTATATTTACATTGTGAATATATGGGTTATTACGACAAGAAGGAGATTGAGCATGCATTAGATCTTGTCAATTTACACAACGTGGAGAATAAAAAAGTAAAAGATTTTTCACTGGGGATGAAGCAAAGGTTAGGAATTGCCAGAGCAATTTTGACAAAACCGGAGCTATTAATTTTAGACGAACCAATCAACGGTTTAGATCCAATCGGTATTAGAGAACTGCGCGACTTATTTAAAATGCTTTGCAAAGAATATGGAATTACTCTATTAGTTTCTAGTCATATTTTAGGTGAAATGGAGCAGATGGCAGATACAATTGGGGTCATTCAAAATGGAAAATTAATAAAAGAAGTTTCTATGAAAAGTATTAATGGTAAGCAAACAGAGTATATTGAAATTCAAGTTCAAGATGTGAAACGAGCAGCTTATGTTTTAGAAAATAAACTACGTATAACAAACTACAAAATTATGAGTGAGAGTATGATTCGCGTGTATGAAGTGACAGCGACGCAGCAAGCGATTTCTAAAGCGCTCATCATGAATGACGTAGAAATTGAAAGTATAAACAAAAAGCATAGTTCATTAGAAGAATATTTCTTGAATCTCGTGAATGGAGAGGGGATCCATGCTTAATTTAATGAGACTTGAGCTTATGAAATTTAAGTTGTGGCCGGTTATTAGAGGGGCATTCCTTGCAACTTTTATTATTTCTATACTTATTTCATTAATTATGCTTGATGGAGAAGTGAATAGTTATGATAGTGCATTTCAATTGATTGATCGTTTTCCACGAGCGGCATTTATGATTTTTGGAGCAAGTTTAATTGCCAAATTTATTATTCAAGAGTTTCAAAATAAGACGATGACGGTTATGTTCATGTACCCGATTAATCGTAAAAAAATGATGGCAGCAAAAATGCTTATCGTTATTTTGTTTACTTTATGCGCAATTATCATTTCAGAAATTATCATATTTAGTTTCGTTTATGTTGTGAATATATATTATCCAGTTATTACTGAACCATTAATGATATCTATTTTAGCCGAGAACGCGGTCAAATTATTTGTAAATGCATTAGCGACAACAGGAATTAGTTTAATCCCACTTTACTTCGGAATGAAAAAGTATTCAGTTCGGACAACATTCGTATCCGCAATTATTATCGTATGTTTAGTTACTGCTAGTTTGAATGGGGAAATTTCGGTTTTTGATTTTATCGTAATTCCCATTACATTAGCTTGTGTTGGTCTGTTGATTGCTTATATGGCAATAAGAAAAATCGAACAGGTAGATTTGTTTCAATAAGGTGAATCTAGAAAAATACGTCTTAAATCATATTAATGGAGGCAGTTAACATGTTTAAACTAATGAAGCTAGAATGGAGAAAACATCACTTATCTGGTTACTTTAGAGGAGTCGCAATTTGTATTGTAGCAATCTTTGCCGCAGTTGGTCTTATGGCATGGGGTTCTAAAGTTGATAGTGATTTAATGTTTACGGATTATGCGGGATTTATGTCTTTAGCGAATATTTTTATTAGAGTAACATTTATCATTTTTTCAGCTGTCATTTTATCACGTTTAGTCATTGATGAATACAGGAGTAAAACAATGCAATTATTATTTACCTATCCATTACAACGAAAAAAAATCATGCAAGCAAAGTTAGCAATTGTTTTTGGATTTTGTTTTTGCAGCATAATTGTTACTACTTTTATGATCAATGTGTTAACTTTCTTCTTAAATCCAATGATAGGATTCTTTGAAACACCTGTTACTATGGATCAAATCATTGCTACCATTCCAGCTACTTTTCTTAGCGCATTTATGATGGCTGGAATCAGCTTAGTTCCCTTATATTTTGGTATGAGAAAAAAGTCAACTCCTACAACGATTACGTCATCTATATTAATTGGACTATTGATTAATTCAACTGTTTCTAATGGGGAATTACAGATTAGTTTGTTTGACTTCATTGTAGTACCAATTGCATTTTGTCTATTAGGTCTTACAATTGGCTATCTTTCGTATCATAAAGTTGACAAAATGGATGTGGCTTAAATAAAGATAAGATCATGAATAATGCGTAGATTTAAAATGAACTGGGGAATAAAGAGTGAAGAAAATTATATTAGCTTCTATTTTAATGATTGTAATTGTTGGAGTAGCTTTTAGTCTCAAAGAAGTAGGGACAAAGAGTTTTGAAAAAGAAATCTCCTTTGCAGTAGATAGTGTGGAAGAAATAGAAATAAATAACGAAGATTGGGATGTTGAATTCAAAAATACGGAATCAAAAAAAATAACAATCACAGTTGAAGGAAAACAAAAAGATAAGAAAAATGATCCTGTAACAATTAAAAATGATGGGGAGAAAATTGTAGTTAGTCAGAAAGAGAAAAAGGAAGGTTTTTGGGGAGGATTCAGTTTTGGAAAGAACGGTACTATTTATATTTCCATCCCCAAAAATGGAGTAGGTACGATTAAATTGAATAATAGCTCTGGTGATATAAAAATGAATGATATAACGACTAAAAATATTGTATTTTCAAACGTCTCTGGTTCTGAAAAGATCGTAGGACTATCAGCAGAAAAAGGTATGTTTACATCAAAAACTGGGGAACTAAGTTTAAAAGATAGTTCATTAAAAGAACTATTCGTATCTTCTACTACTGGTGATAGCTATATGACAAATGTGAACGGCAATAATATGAAAATCACTTCAACAGATGGTGAAGTATCAATTAAAGATATAAAAGAAGGAAAAACATTACTTGTAGAAACAAAGTCAGGAGATATTGAGGTGTCTTATAAAGAAATTCCTACTTCATTAAAGCTTACTGCTAACAGTAATTCATCTGATATAGCAGTGAATTTAAATGGATTTAACAAAAAAACGAATACGGAAAAATCAAAAGAAGGCACGATTGGTGATGCATTAAATACACTAGAGCTCTTAAGCAAAAAAGGAACTATAAATATAAATTCATAACTTTGATTTTCTTGGATTTACTCATGAATCAATACGTATGAGAATGCCAGTGATTTACTCTATACTAAGTGCTGTTTTGATAGGAATAGCAACAGTGTTCAGAATAATAAATGCAATTAGGGAGGAATGGTTATGGATTTACTGGTACTTAATATAGTCGGTGGGTTTATAGCACTTTTAATAGGAGGAATCTTATATTACAGAAATCCAAAGCAGAAGGTTTTTTTGCTTTTAATGGCAATAGGGATAGTAAGCGTCATTATAACTGGAATTAGAATGTTTTTAAAATACATGATTAATTGCTAAGTTTTATCGTTATTCCAATTATATTAGTTTGTATTGACCTACTTGTTGCTTATATGCCAGTAAGAAAGATCGAATCGATTTGTTAAATAAACATAGATGAACTAGGGAGGGAATGAAATGCTGCAACTCATGAAGCTAGAAATGAAGAAATTTAAGCTTGGGTGGTATGTGAAGGGTACGATTATCGCAAATATATTGATGGTTGCGCTTTTGTTTTTTGTAGGCTATGTGTCACAAATTGAAGGAGGTTTAGAACTAAGAAATTCTCAAATGATGCTTTTAATGGCTAGTACAATGGTGAGAGGAACATTTATTGTCTTTGCAGGAGTATTAATTGCAAAATTAGTAATTGAAGAATATAAAAACAGAACAATATTGCTCATGTTTTCGTATCCGATTAATCGAAAAAAAATCATCGCTAGTAAGTTATTAATTACAGCAATGCTAACCTTTATAACAGTTGTATTATCTAACATTTTTGTAGTAAGTGTTTTCTTTATGTTAAATAGCTATATGTTAGTTATTCCGAATACAATAACGATAGATGCGTTGATTCAAGAAAGTATAAAAGTGGTTCCTTTTGCCATTGCAGCTGCAGGAACAAGTTTAATTCCGTTATACTTTGGTATGCGTAAATATTCTGTACCAACAACAATTCTCTCTTCCTTAGTTGTTGTGGCGATTGCATGTCAAAATCAACCAGAGTTTTCACCAGCGACCTTTCTCCCGCTTCAATTCGCGCTTGCAGCTATTGGGATTATAATTGCTTATTATGGGATTAAAAATATTGAGAACGAAGATATAGCAGCGTGACCAAAAGAAGTAAAAAAGAGTTAGCATGACGCTAGCTCTTTTTTACTTCTATGTTTTAGCCGTATTACTTTGTAATTTTAGAATGTTGACTTAAATACTCCTGAACTTCTGGAGAAATGTCAAAGCGGTTCGGTCCTTTATACTCGATAATAAAGTAATCGTTGTATAGAAAATAGTTTCACATGAAACAAGTTACAGAAAAAGACAAGGTATTTAGTCTCCTTGTCTTATTTAGCATTATAACATACTGCTACATTTTCGGAGCTTCCATACCAGTAGCATCCCATTCTTCTTTTGTAGGTCCATAAATACCCGGAACTTTCAAGCCAGCTTGGCGCATTAAAACAGTCATTTGACCGCGGTGATGGTTTTGATGGTTAATGAGAGTCATTAAAAATATAGAATTCGGCATGGGACGTCCAAAGAAATCGTTAATTGTTGTTAAATCTTGATCGGTCCACTGCGTTTGAATTGCTTCAACAAAAGCTGTGTTTACTTTACGGTAATTTTCTGCAATCGTCTTTGCGGAAGTTGGTACAGGAGAATCTTTTGTTTCCTCCTCAAACTGTAAACCTGTCCCTGACAGCATTACTGGAATCGCGGTGACGATATGCCAAGCAACTCTACCTAAAGTCCAATGACCAGGTGCAATCTCTTGAGTCAGCGATTCATCCGTTAATGCATCCAATACCTTTTGCGTAGAATCAGCCTCGTATTTCCACGTTTTTAAAAAGCCTTCAATTGTTTGATACATGTTATCCCCCCTATGGTTACATTCATAGGGTAAATTCGTGAAAGGAGGAGGTTTTTCCTTTGATAATATCCAACAGTTTAAAGTACTACTAAAAGATGTGGATGGTAAAGAGGTAGTAATTGATTTGGTGCGAGAAGAGAAAAATAAAAAATAGTGCATAAAAGGGGGAAGGCTTCTAAATGATGAGGAAGCCTTCCTTTTTCATACATTAGATAGATCAACTGAATTTAGATTATACAATCAAGACAAAAAATATAAGCCGAAAGAGAAAAAAGCTGTATGTAATAAATATTAGAATGTACATCTTGGCTCCCCTATACAATTAGAATAGATGCAAAAGATCTTGTAGGAGGGCTAGTACATATAGGGTGAGATTATAAATGAATAGTTGTGTAAGAGTCAGAATATTATGATTGTAACACTGTTATGACTATAATATAATGAAAATAATCATCATGAATGGACATTCATTTTATTTGTGTAAGAACAGGAAGGAGGAATGGGAATGGAGAAACCTTGGTTACAAAATTATCCAAAGGAAATTCCACATACAATTTCTAATGATATGCGGCCGCTCCATGTATATTTACAGCAGATGTCTTCTCGGTACCCAGAAAAGAAAGCGCTTCATTTTTTAGGGAAAGATATTACATTTGCAGTGTTAGATCGTAAGGTGATACAATTTGCAAATTACCTTAAAAGGCTTGGTGTGAAAAAAGGTGACCGAGTTGCGATTATGTTACCAAATTGTCCGCAAGCTGTGATTGGATATTATGGTACGTTACTTGTAGGTGGTATAGTGGTACAAACAAATCCCCTTTATACAGAGAGGGAGTTAGAATATCAGCTCCATGATTCCGGGGCGAAAGTTATTCTTTGTGTTGACCTAGTTTTTCCGAAAGTCACCAATGTTCAATCTGCTACAAAGGTGGAGCACGTTATTGTAACCCGCATTGCTGACTTTTTGCCATTTCCAAAAAATTTACTCTATCCAGTTGTACAAAAGAAGCAAAGCAACCTGGTTGTAACAGTAACGGAAAGTGATACGATTCATGTTTGGAAATCGGTAGAAAAAGAAAGTGATGAAATGGTAGAAGTGCCGTGTGACCCTGAAAATGATTTAGCACTCTTACAATATACTGGAGGTACGACAGGTTTTCCGAAAGGAGTTATGTTAACACACAAAAACCTTGTATCGAATACACTGATGGGTGTGCATTGGCTATATAACTGTACAGAGGGAGAGGAAGTCATTCTCGGTGTTCTTCCATTTTTTCATGTGTATGGAATGACTGCTGTAATGAATTTGGCTATTATGCAAGGGTATAAAATGGTACTGGTTCCGAAGTTTGATATGAAAATGGTGTTTGAAGCGATTAAAAAACATAAAGTTACACTATTTCCGGGAGCTCCAACAATTTATATTGCCCTTTTAAATAGTCCTCTACTTCGGGAATATGATATTTCTTCGATTCGGGCTTGTATTAGTGGCTCTGCCCCACTTCCAGTAGAGGTACAAGAGAAATTTGAAAAGATTACAGGCGGTAAGCTGGTAGAAGGATATGGACTCACAGAATCATCTCCAGTTACACACGGCAATTTCTTATGGAAAAAACGTGTGCCGGGAAGTATTGGTGTTCCGTGGCCAGATACAGATGCACGCATTATGTCACTTGAAACAGGAGAATATTTGCCACCCGGTGAGATTGGTGAAATTGTAGTGAAGGGCCCGCAAGTGATGAAAGGATACTGGAATAAGCCTGAGGAAACAGCAGCGGTATTACAGGACGGGTGGTTACACACAGGTGATATTGGGTATATGGATGAAGAGGGTTTTTTCTATGTGAAAGATCGCAAGAAAGACATGATTGTTGCCAGCGGATTCAATGTTTATCCGCGCGAAGTGGAAGAAGTATTATATGAGCATGAAAAAGTGCAGGAAGTGGTTACGATTGGTGTTCCAGATCCGTATCGCGGTGAGACTGTGAAAGCTTTTGTTGTGCTAAAAGAAGGAGAAGTTTGTTCTGAAGAAGAGTTAGATCAATTTGCTCGTAAATATTTGGCTGCTTATAAAGTCCCAAAAGTATATGAGTTTCGGAGCGAGTTACCAAAAACAACAGTAGGGAAGATTTTACGCCGTGTCCTTATAGATGAAGAACAGAAGAAGAAAGAGGATGAGAAGACGGGCTAAAGGCCCTTTCTTTTTGAAAATATAGGATATAGGATTGACATTTTTTTAAATAGTCAGTATTATATGAAATATGAATGACCACTCATTCAGTCATCTTCTTGAAGGGGACAGTAAAGTGAAAAAAAATCGACCAAAATATAACCAAATTATTGATGCTGCGGTTATTGTGATTGCAGAAAATGGATACCATCAAGCGCAAGTTTCTAAAATTGCAAAGCAAGCTGGTGTTGCTGATGGAACTATTTATTTATATTTTAAAAATAAAGAAGATATATTAATATCCTTATTCCAAGAGAAGATGGGAGAATTTATAGAAAAAATTCGCCAAAAAACAGCAGGAATTGAAAGCGCTGTAGCGAAGTTATTTATGTTGGTAGAAACGCACTTCTTGCTGTTGTCACAAAATGATCCTCTTGCTATTGTCACGCAACTAGAGCTTCGTCAATCCAACCAAGAGTTACGCCTCAAAATAAATGAAGTATTAAAAGGATACTTACAAGTCATCGATGAGATTTTGGAAACAGGTATAAGACAAGGAGAATTCCAAGCGGATTTAAATGTTCGCGTAGCAAGACAAATGATCTTCGGAACAGTAGATGAAGTTGTGACCAATTGGGTAATGAGCGATCATAAATATGATTTGGTCGCACTTTCAAAAACGGTACATGGGCTGCTTATTTCAGCTTGTGGTTATCGTCAATAATGGGAGGGATCATGTTGAAATTCCTATCTGTAACAGTAGAAGACCATATTGCGGTGGCAACGTTAAATCATCCACCAGCTAATGCGATGTCTTCACAAGTTATGCATGACGTTACTGAGCTAATTGATCAAGTCGAAAAGGATGAAAATATCCGCGTTGTTGTTCTTCATGGTGAAGGCCGCTTCTTTTCAGCAGGAGCAGATATTAAAGAGTTTACTTCTGTTGAGGAAGCGAAACAAGCAACAGAGTTAGCACAGCTTGGACAAGTTACGTTTGAGCGTGTTGAAAAGTGCTCAAAACCAATCATTGCGGCAATTCATGGAGCGGCACTTGGCGGTGGCCTTGAATTCGCTATGTCTTGCCACATGCGCTTTGCAACTGAAAGTGCAAAGCTTGGTTTACCAGAGCTAACGCTTGGACTTATTCCTGGCTTTGCAGGTACACAGCGTTTGCCACGCTATGTTGGTAAAGCGAAGGCTTGTGAAATGATGCTAACAAGTACACCAATTACAGGTGCACAGGCATTAGAATGGGGACTTGTTAACGGCGTGTTCTCAGAAGAAATACTTTTAGAAGAGACTCTCAAAATCGCAAAACAAATTGCTGGCAAAAGCCCAGCGACAACTCGTGCTGTGTTAGAGCTATTACAAACAACAAAATCATCTCATTATTATGAAGGTGTACAGCGTGAGGCACAAATATTTGGTGAAGTGTTTACGAGTGAAGATGGAAGAGAAGGTGTAGCGGCATTCTTAGAAAAACGCAAACCTTCATTTAGTGGCAGGTAGTTCAAATTATTTTTTTAATATAAATTAACGGAATATTAAAATTGATAGAATCTTTCTGAAAAACAAGGGGGTAAATGGAATGAACATCTACGTACTCATGAAACGAACATTTGATACAGAAGAGAAAATCGTAATTAAAAACGGTGCAATTTATGATGGCGAAGCGGAATTCATCATCAACCCTTACGATGAATATGCGATTGAAGAAGCAATTCAAGTAAGAGACGCACAAGGCGGTGAAATTACGGTTGTAACAGTTGGCGGAGAAGATAGTGAAAAAGAACTTCGCACTGCGCTAGCGATGGGCTGTGATAAAGCGGTATTAATCAATATTGAAGATGATGTTGAGAATGGTGACCAATTTACAACAGCGAAAGTGCTTGCTGAATATTTAAAAGATAAAGAAGTAGATTTAATTTTAGGTGGAAACGTAGCGATTGATGGTGCGTCTGGACAAGTTGGACCACGCGTAGCGGAAGCGCTAAATATTCCATATGTAACAACAATTACGAAGCTTGAAATTAATGGCACAAGCGTGAAAATTGAGCGCGATGTCGAAGGTGATACTGAAGTGATTGAAGCATCACTACCACTTTTAGTAACAGCGCAACAAGGTTTAAATGAACCGCGTTATCCATCGCTTCCAGGTATTATGAAAGCGAAGAAAAAACCGCTTGAAGAACTAGAATTAGATGATTTAGATTTAGAGGAAGATGATGTGGAAGCAAAAACAAAAACAATCGAAATCTATTTACCTCCTAAGAAAGATGCAGGAAAAGTGTTACAAGGCGAGCTGCAAGATCAAGTAAAAGAACTTGTATCGTTGCTCCATACAGAAGCGAAAGTAATCTAATAAAATACGAAATTATATATGCAGGAGGGAAAATCTATGGCTCGTAAAGTATTAGTAATGGGTGAAGTTCGTGACGGATCACTACGTAACGTTTCTTTTGAAGCAGTAGCAGCAGCGAAAACAATCGCAGAAGGCGGTGAAGTGGTTGGCCTTCTAGTTGGAGAGAGCGTTGCATCTTTTGCAAATGAATTGATTCATTACGGTGCAGATCGCGTTGTGACAGTTGAAAATGATAAATTAAAATCATATACATCCGATGGTTATGCACAAGCATTTTTAGCTGTGTATGGTGAAGAGAAGCCAAAAGGTATTGTCTTTGGACATACAGCACTCGGTAAAGATTTATCACCAAAGTTAGCTGCTAAGCTTGAAGCTGGCCTTGTTTCTGATGTAACTGCATTAGAAGTTGCAGGTGGAAATGTTGTCTTCACACGCCCAATTTATTCTGGTAAAGCGTTTGAGAAGAAGGTTGTAACAGATGGCATTCTATTTGCGACAGTTCGTCCAAATAACATTACGCCACTTGAAAAAGATGAAGCGCGTACAGGTGATGTATCTTCTATTACAGTTGATGTAAAAGATTTACGTACAATCATTCAAGATGTTGTGCGTAAAACAGCAGAAGGTGTAGACCTTTCAGAAGCGAAAGTTATTATTGCTGGTGGACGCGGAGTGAAAAGTGAAGACGGTTTTAAACCGTTAAAAGAATTAGCAGATGTATTAGGTGGTGCTGTTGGTGCATCACGTGGTGCTTGTGACGCAGAGTATTGCGATTACTCATTACAAATTGGACAAACAGGTAAAGTTGTTACGCCAGACTTATATATTGCATGCGGTATTTCTGGCGCAATTCAGCATTTAGCTGGTATGTCTAACTCAAAAGTAATCGTTGCAATTAATAAAGATCCAGAAGCAAGTATCTTCAAAGTAGCTGACTATGGTATTGTTGGCGATTTATTCGAAGTGGTTCCTTTATTAACAGAAGAGTTTAAAAAGTTAAAAGTACATTCTTAATTTGAGTAACCCTTGAGTTTCAAGTGAAATACCCCTATATATAGAAAAACGAGAGGTCCCCTGCCTCTCGTTTTTTAGCATAGACTTTATATTTTTGTATAGTATAAAGGAACATTTTTTTGTTACAATACATAACGATACATAATATTCGCCACGTATATAACTTAATGATATACTTTTGGTAGAATATACTTGAAGGAGGAAATAAAATGGCAATTGTAAACGCAACTGACCAAAACTTCGCAGCTGAAACAAGCGAAGGGATTGTATTATTAGATTTCTGGGCACCATGGTGTGGTCCTTGTAAAATGATCGCTCCTGTATTAGAGGAGATCGATGCAGAATTAAGCGATAAAGTAAAAGTAGTAAAAGTAGACGTTGATGAAAACCAAGAAACAGCTCGCAGTTTTGAAGTAATGAGCATTCCATCTCTTTTCGTATTAAAAGATGGTAAAGTGGTTGACCAAGCGTTAGGATACAAACCAAAAGAAGCGTTAGTAGAATTAGTTTCTAAACACTTCTAAAACAAAAAAGCTGCCATGAGGTAGCTTTTTTGTTTTAAGTCTCTGTTAGACGATAATAATACAATTAGTAAGGGATGAAGAACCCCGCCGATTAAAGTTTCACTGTACCCCTTATTAATGGGTATTAAGACTTCACTTCAAAATTCAGTGAAAGAAAAGAAGTTAGGTGGGGATCAGCTGCCCGTAAAAGTCTGATTGGTGAGAGCTGATAATCAGTGAGGGAAAAAGTCCACCACTGATTAAAATTTCACGTTATGGTTTGTGTAATGAGGAGAATAAATTTAATTATTCAAAGCATCTTTGGCGCATTTCTTTTAAAAAGGTTTCAATGATTTTAAATCCAGAACCCTCTTCTATAATAAAGTCAATACCACAATAGGGGCAAACTGCTGTATCATCATCCCACCATTCATTAATTTTACTTGGGATGAAAATTTCTAAACAATAAAAACAACCACACATAGTGTCTTTTTTTAGTAAATTCTATTCTGAGAACAGAAACGGTGTGCTTCTTCAAAATATTTCTCCATTGTATCCTCCTTTTTACGCTTTTCTTTGATGTTTTATTTGAAAGCTTCTTTTGGATATTTCATGCACGAATTGTTTATATAATACATCATGATCAAAGGTTAAAAAACAAAATCAAAAATTCTATTTTGTTAGTTTAACATGAAAATTAATAGTACAATTCTATGTGAAAAGAAGAAAATATGTATAATGTTTTCATTTTTTTGTTCTTTCCGTTACAATAAAAGAACGTATGTTGGGTGTTTTGGAATAATAATGATAAATATGTAGAAACGGGGGTTTGCGAGTGCACGAGCATTTAAAAGAAAAATTATCAATTTTACCAGATCAACCAGGCTGTTACTTAATGAAAGATAAGCAAGGAACGGTTATATATGTCGGGAAGGCAAAGGTGTTAAAAAATCGTGTGCGCTCGTATTTTACTGGTTCACATGATGGGAAGACACTCCGTCTTGTCGGAGAAATTGTTGATTTTGAATATATTGTTACCTCCTCGAATCTGGAGGCACTTATTTTAGAATTAAATTTAATCAAAAAATATGATCCAAAATATAATATCCAATTAAAAGATGATAAAACATATCCATTTATTAAAATTACAGCTGAAAAACAGCCACGTTTGCTCATTACGAGAAATGTAAAAAAGGATAAAGGAAAGTATTTTGGTCCGTATCCAAATGCGCAATCAGCTCATGAAACAAAAAAACTGTTAGATCGCATGTATCCGCTTCGGAAATGTACAAATATACCAGATAAAGTTTGTTTATATTATCATATGGGACAATGCTTAGCACCTTGTGTACAAGAGGTAACGGATGAACAGAATCAAGAAATTGTAGATGGAATTGTTAAGTTTTTGAATGGTGGACATAAAGAAGTTCGTTCAGAATTAGAAGCGAAAATGTATGAAGCATCGGAAAAATTAGAGTTTGAACGTGCAAAAGAATTACGGGATCAAATTTCTCATATAGATGCGATTATGGAAAAGCAGAAGATGATTATGAGCGACTTAGTTGACCGCGATGTGTTTGGTTATGCGGTGGATAAAGGCTGGATGTGCGTGCAAGTTTTCTTTGTCCGAAAAGGTAAGTTAATCGAGCGCGATGTCTCTATGTTCCCAATTTATGATGAGCCTGAAGAAGGGTTTTTAACATTTATCGGTCAATTTTATGAACAAAACAATCATTTTAAACCAAAGGAAATTGTAGTGCCAGGCAGTATTGATCCTGAATTAGTAGAGCGTTTTTTAGAAGTGGATGTAACGCAGCCAAAACGAGGAAAGAAAAAAGACCTCGTTGAATTAGCAAACAAGAATGCGAAGATCGCTTTAGGGGAGAAGTTTTATTTAATTGAACGTGATGAAGAGCGGACAATTAAGGCTGTTGAAAATTTAGGTAAGCAGCTTGGCATTGAAACACCATATCGTATTGAAGCATTTGATAACTCAAATATTCAAGGGACGAATCCAGTTTCAGCAATGATTGTCTTTATTGATGGAAAACCAGCGAAAAAAGAGTATCGAAAATATAAGATAAAGACAGTTCGAGGGCCAGATGATTATGAATCGATGCGAGAGGTTGTGCGCCGGCGGTATACGCGTGCTTTAAAAGAGAATTTGCCACTACCTGATTTAATTGTGATTGATGGCGGGAAAGGACATCTTGCAGCTGCTAGTGATGTGCTTGAAAATGAACTTGGCTTATATATTCCGATGGCTGGACTTGTTAAGGATGATAAGCACCGTACATCGCATTTAATGATTGGTGATCCTCCCGAGCCTGTTATGCTTGAAAGAAATAGCCAAGAATTTTATTTATTGCAGCGTATTCAAGACGAGGTACACCGATTTGCAATTACATTTCACCGTCAGCTTCACGGGAAATCAGTGATTCAATCTGCTTTAGATGGGATTCCTGGAGTTGGTGAAAAGCGAAAAAAAGTATTGTTAAAACATTTTGGCTCCCTAAAAAAGATGAAAGAAGCTTCTGTGATGGAATTTGTCGAAGCGGGAATGCCGCAAAATGTTGCAGAAACTATTTATTCCTATTTAACAGATAAGAAGACGTTGTAGTTTACAATGTCTTTTATTTTTTGGTATAATTTCAGAAGATTAAAAATCATTGAAAACGAATGAATATGCAAAAATATATAAATCCATTTTGATTTTTCGACATATAAGCTGTGGCTATGAAAACAAAAACAGTTCTCCACTCATTTCCTCCTTTTGTTTTCACACGGCATGGGGGGAAAAAGGCACTGACCGCTTCTATACATGGCCGGATGCTCTCTCCCACCTAAAAGAAATGGTGTATGTCGTTTTTTTAATTTGGATTTATATAGAAAAGTCAACTAAACCTATATGTCTAGTTGACTGTTAGTGTAGATTCTACACTTCGATAGGATCTTTTACGTCCCATTTTACAAGAAATGTGATAGATTCCGAACGTTTTTTTTGCTCTTCATATGACTCTGCAACAACATTTCGTTGTTTTTGAATTTGCTCTGCAACAAATCCAGTTTCTAATTGGTAAGAAGAATGTCTATTTTGCTTTTGACGCTCTGTAATGAGCGGACTTGTTAGCTGAAAATGCATTTCACGGCGTTTATGCTCGATGATGTTCAAGCGGCCCCAGCTAGCTTTTTCAAAAAAATGAATGACTTCTTCAATCGTCTCTAGCGGATATTTTCGTGCTAGGTTTCTGCCGGCCCAGTATAAGATGTCATCTAATTCTTTACCAATTAGGTCAGGTAGTACTTCTTCACGCAGCAGCTCATAAGCGAAAGCGTTCAATGAAACATCTTCTAAAGATGCTATATCAAGTGTATTTTTGCTCACAATATTCCCCTCTTTCTATAGGGATTATTATATAACATTTCCCATTTATAAAAACAGTACTTTCTTTAGGAAAATCTAAATATATAGGAAGAAAAACGGAAGTGGCAAATTATATGCAAATTATGTACAAATTATGTATACGTTTTCTTGACGCTTCGACAAAAATAGGAGTAAAATGAATTTGGTATCAAATTATGCTGAAATATTTCGAATAATTTTTTCAGTTTTTCTTATAGCAATAGTGAAAAAACATTATTGTTATAAACTAATACTGAAAGCAGCAGTCAAACACTCAAGGGGGGTAATGGGGACATGAAAGGCCGCGAGTATACGTTTCGCAAGTGGCACTCATTAATGGGGGTCATTCCGGTTGGTGTCTTTTTGACGCAACATTTAGTAGTAAACAATTTTGCAACAAGAGGGGCAGAGGCTTTTAACAAAGCTGCTCATTTTATGGAGCTCCTTCCATTCCGGTATGCGCTAGAAATTTTCGTCATCTTTTTACCGATACTGTACCATGCTATATATGGATTATATATTGCATTTACAGCTAAGAACAATGCGACATCTTATAGTTACTTCCGTAACTGGATGTTCGTCTTCCAACGAATCTCAGGTATCGTTACGCTGATTTTCATATCTTGGCACGTTTGGGAAACTCGTATTCAAGCATTGTTAGGTAAACAGGTAAATTATGATATGATGGCAGATATTTTAAGCAATCCAGCTATGTTTGGCTTCTATTTAGTTGGGGTTGTATCAACAATTTTCCACTTTGCGAATGGACTATGGACATTCTGCATTAGCTGGGGAATTACAGTATCGCCACGTTCACAACGTATCTCTACTTATGTAACATTAGCTATTTTCTTAGGTTTATCTTATGTAGGTGTGAGTGCATTATTAGCGTTCATCGATCCACAGCTAGCAAATCAGTAAGGAGTGGGAGAGCATGAAAGGGAAACTTATAGTAGTCGGTGGTGGCTTAGCCGGCTTAATGGCAACGATTAAGGCAGCAGAAGCAGGAGTAAACGTGGAACTGTTCTCTTTAGTACCAGTAAAACGTTCGCATTCTGTATGTGCACAGGGTGGCATGAACGGTGCTGTAAATACGAAAGGTGAAGGGGATTCTCCATGGATCCACTTTGACGATACAATTTATGGTGGTGACTTCTTAGCGAACCAGCCACCAGTTAAAGCGATGTGTGAAGCAGCGCCTGGTATCATTCATTTAATGGATCGTATGGGTGTTATGTTTAACCGTACAGAAGAAGGACTTCTTGATTTTCGTCGCTTCGGGGGAACACAACATCACCGTACAGCATTCGCTGGTGCAACAACTGGCCAACAATTATTGTACGCATTAGATGAGCAAGTACGCCGTCATGAAGTAGCAGGACTTGTAACGAAATATGAAGGTTGGGATTTCTTACGTGCTGTTGTGGATGACGAAGGCGTATGTCGCGGAATCGTTGCACAAGACTTACAATCTATGGAGATTAAGAGTTTCCAAGCTGATGCTGTAATTATGGCAACAGGGGGCCCTGGTATCATCTTCGGAAAATCAACAAACTCTATTATTAATACAGGTACAGCAGCATCTGCTGTATATCAACAAGGTGCATATTATGCGAATGGTGAGTTCATTCAAATTCACCCAACAGCAATTCCTGGGGACGATAAGTTACGTCTAATGAGTGAATCTGCACGTGGTGAAGGTGGACGCGTTTGGACGTATAAAGACGGTAAGCCATGGTACTTCTTAGAAGAGAAATATCCTGCATACGGAAACCTTGTGCCTCGTGATATCGCAACGCGTGAAATTTTTGACGTGTGTGTCGAGCAAAAACTAGGTATTAATGGTGAAAACATGGTATATCTAGATCTTTCTCATAAAGATCCGAAAGAACTAGATATTAAACTTGGTGGAATCATTGAAATCTATGAAAAGTTCACAGGTGATGATCCTCGTAAACTACCGATGAAAATCTTCCCTGCTGTTCATTATTCAATGGGCGGACTATGGGTTGATTATAAGCAAATGACAAGTATTCCAGGGTTATTTGCAGCAGGTGAGTGTGATTACTCTATGCACGGTGGTAACAGACTAGGTGCTAACTCGTTACTTTCAGCGATTTATGGCGGTATGGTAGCGGGACCAAATGCGATTGAATATATGAAAGGTCTTTCAAAATCATCTGATGCTGTTTCATCTACTTTATACGAGCAAAATGAATTAATCGAAACAGAGAAATTTAACAATATTTTAACGTTAGATGGTAATGAAAATGCATATGTTCTTCATAAAGAGCTTGGAGAATGGATGACGGATAACGTTACAGTAGTTCGTGAAAATAAAAAGTTATTAGAAACAGATGCGAAAATCGAAGAGTTAATGGAACGTTATAAACGCATTAACATTAACGATACAGCAAAATGGAGTAACCAAGGTGCTTCGTTTACACGCCAACTGGCAAATATGTTTGAATTAGCTCGTGTTATTACAATTGGTGCGTATAACCGTAATGAAAGCCGCGGTGCGCATTATAAACCAGAATTCCCAAATCGTGATGATGCGAACTTCTTAAAAACTACAATGGCGAAGTTTGAAGGAGAAGGAAATGCACCGGCATTCCATTACGAGGACGTTGATGTTTCATTAATCAAACCACGTAAGCGTGACTATTCTTCAAAACATGATGTAGCTGCTAAGGGTGAAGAGAAGGGGGATAAACAACATGTCTGAGAAAACAATCCGCCTCATCATTACGAGACAAGATGGACCAGATGCACAATCGTTTGATCAGGAATTTGAAATTCCATATCGCCCAAATATGAATATTATTTCGGCTCTTATGGAAATTCGTCGTAATCCTGTTGATGCAAAAGGAAACCATACAACTCCTGTTGCATGGGATATGAACTGTTTAGAAGAAGTATGTGGTGCTTGTTCTATGGTGATTAACGGTAAACCACGTCAATCATGTACAGCGCTTATCGATAAATTAGAACAACCAGTTCGTATAAAACCGATGAAGACATTCCCGGTAGTACGTGATTTACAAGTTGATCGTAGTCGTATGTTTGATGCTTTGAAACGTGTTAAGGCTTGGGTTCCAATCGATGGTACGTATGATTTAGGACCAGGACCAAGAATGCCAGAGAAAAAGCGTCAATGGGCATATGAACTTTCAAAATGTATGACATGTGGTGTTTGCTTAGAATCATGTCCGAACGTAAACAGTAAATCTGACTTTATCGGACCAGCGCCGCTTTCACAAGCACGTTTATTTAACTCACATCCAACTGGTGAAATGCATAAAGCAGAGCGCTTACGTGCAATTATGGGTGATGGTGGCCTTGCGAACTGTGGTAACTCGCAAAACTGCGTACAATCATGCCCAAAAGGTATCCCGTTAACAACTTCAATTGCAGCATTAAACCGCGATACAACAATTCAGTCGTTTAAAGATTTCTTTGGTAGCGACAATAACTATTAATTTATATTGCCTCTTCGAATCGAAGAGGCAATATTTATATAAATACAAATGGAAAAACCGACATGAAATTCTTCTTTTTGGGTGGGAGAGAGGATCCGACCATGCATAGAAACGGTAGCCCTATTCCGAGTGAAAACAAAGGGAGAAAATGAGTGTAGGTCACCTGTTGTTTTCCATAGCCGCGACTGATATGTTGGAAAATCAGAATGGATATATGGCTTTTTATCGTTTTAATTTTTTGTTTATTCCGAAAGTTATTATGTGACTTATGAGAATGAGAGAAAAAGGAGAGAAAAACATGAAGAAGATTTCCTATATTGAAAACTTTGCTAGCTGGGAAAAAGATTTTTCATTTTACATTCCTGTGAAAGTTCGTTTTTGTGAAACAGATATGTTTGGACACATGAATAATGGTGTTGCTTTTACATACTTTGAAGAAGCACGTATTGAATTTTTTAAAGAGCTTGGTTTTATGCAAGAATGGACACATGAAGCATCAGAAACAATGATTGTTGTTGCTGATTTACAATGTAATTTTTTTAAACAAATTTTCTTCGATGAACATTTAAAGGTATATGTAAAAGCTGAAACAATTGGGAATTCTTCTTTGGATTTACACTATATGGTGAAAAATGAAGCGGGAGAAGTTTGCTTAGTAGGGCGCGGGGCAATGGTGCAAGCCTCAAAGAAAACGGGAAAAGGGGCACCTTGGCTTGAAGAATGGAAGCAAAAGCTACTGCAATAATGAATGCAAAAAAAATAAGAGAGCGCTATGCTCTCTTATTTTTTTGCATCCATTGCTTCTTCTAATGTTAAGTGATGTTTATGTAAGTATGTAGCATATGGATTACCAACATAGCGAATATGCCATGGTTCGTATGCGTATTCCGTCGTATCTGTTTTATCCTCTAAATAACGAATAATGAATCCAAATTCATGGGCATGTGCTGCTACCCATTTACCTTCCTCTGTTTCACCGAAAATAGGCTCTAATTGATAATTTGCTGATTTAGAACTAATATCCATTGTAAGGCCTGTTTGATGTTCACTTGTTCCAGGGATTGCGCTTACCGAATCTGCTTCAGCTTGTCCTTGTCGTTTTATATACATATTATGTAATGATTGTTGTCGTTTATAAGAACGGTATCCTGATACAGCAGTAAGCTCTAGTCCTTGTTCTTTTGCTGCATGGAACATTTTTTCGAGAGCTGCACCAGCATCTTTACGAAGTAATGTTTTCTCTTTATCTTTTGGATATGCAAATGGAACGTCTGGTCTTATAAGATCATCTGGTGTATAGCCATCTGGTAATTTACGATGCTTATTTACTAATACAAGAGGTGAATCCGGATTTGTAACAAGGGAGAAGTTCTCATCTATTTTTTTTGCTGTATGATTTGCTTTTGGAAATGCAGGAATCTCTTCTTTTGGATGTTCAATATGTTTCTTTGTTTCTACAGCTTTCGCTTCATTTTGTAGTGGAGACTTCGAGCCGAAGTAAGCGAAGGATGTGATACCGATTACAATCGTGGTGGCAGAAATAATAATTACCTTTTTCATAACGCTGTGTAATCTCAGTCCTTTCTTATAATTTTTCTAGTATGTTAATTATAAGTCTAGTTTCTATAAAAAGAAATATTAGAGTCGTAACGTAATAGAATTGCAAAGAAAATGTCAAAAAATGTGTAATTTTGTCGGTTTATATACATGCAAATGGAAAAAACAATACAAAACCTCTCTTTTGGGTGGGAGAGAGCGTTCGGCCATGCATAGAAGCGGTCCGGGCTTTTTTTAGCCCCATGCCGAGTGAAAACAAAGGGAGAAAACGAGTGGAGATTCTTTTTTATTTTCACAGCCGCGACTTATATGTTGAAAAATCAAAATGGATATGTATATTGTTCGGATATACACATGAATGGATTGGAATAAACTGTGAGTTAAGAAAGAAGGAATAAGATAAAAGGATGGCTTAAGCCATCCTTTTATCCCGTTATTCGCGGACAGTAAGACCCCCACCTCAAGACTCAGCGAAAGTAAAGAAGATAGGTGAAGGATAAAGAAAACCCCAACTGATGGAAGTTTCACGTTATTTGTTTACTTCAAATGATTTTAAGTTATCACGACGAATTTTATCTTTTTCTGCATCAGATTTTTTGAAATTGTAATCATATAGAGCGCCTTCCCAATCACCATACATTGGGTTAGGGAAAATGATGAATTTCTCGCCAAATTGTGCTTTTGTTTCTTCAACTGTTTGATTGCGATCTTTTACAGATTTTCCATCAAATCCAGTGAAGTCAGATAAGTTATCACCGAAGAATAGGACGATATCGTGCGATTGTGAAACAAGTTCACGACGTTTTTCTTTCCCTTTTTCTTTCGGGTCTTGTAGTAAAATATGTTCTTTTGTTGCTTGTGGAGCGCCAACGCGTTCAAGGTTTTTAATCGTTGCATCTAATTGATTTGTTTTACGGTTTGAAATGTAGTAGATATCGACACCTTTAGATTCAGTATATTTTAAGAAGTCAATTGCACCAGGAAGAGCTGCCGCTTCTGCTTTATTAATCCACTCATCCCATTTATAAGGATAGCCCTTTCCTTCTTTCACAGTCATCGCTTGGTGGGGGCTGTTATCTAAAACGGTTTCATCTAAATCTAGTACAATTGCTGGTTTTTTACTTGTCCCTTTTGCAAGAGCTGCATCGAGTTTTAATTGCCCGATGTTATAACCTTGATAATACAAAGCTTTTGTTTCACCGGCTGTTTGATACCATAGATCAGCCATTAGCTGTTGATCTGTTAATTTTACTTTTTCTTCTTTTGCTACAGTTTTTTCAGCTGTTCCTGAACATGCTACAAGTGATGTAGAAAGAACTGCTACAGATAATAATGTGGTAATGCCTCTTTTCATCTTCATATGTATCCTCCTTGATGTAACTAAATCCTTTAATATTATATATTAAAATATAATATTTTTTATACCTTTTTTATGAACTTTTACATACTATTATTTGTATATACAGTAGTATGTCCTACTTCAGTATAATAAGTAAGGGGATATATGATGAGTAATGACAATTATAATTGATAAAAGTCAGTTTTTTATTTACAATTTTAACTAAATAAAACAAATGGTGGATAGGAAAGGTGCGGGATATATAACGTTAATTTTAGAATTTTATTATAGAAATTGATGGATTTATATATGTTACAATATTTTTCCTATATGCAACATACCATTTAGAAGATTGTAAGAATAGTGAAAAAGGGGAGGGTTTATACTTTGAGTTTACAAATTCAAAACTTAACGAAAATATTCGGAGAATCAAAAGCGGTCGATCAATTAGAAATTTCATTACCAAAAGGTGAAGTATTAGGACTACTTGGCCGGAATGGCGCAGGGAAAACGACAACAATTAAAATGCTCCTTGGTTTATTAACCCCAAATGAAGGTTCTATTACATGGAATGAGAAAGCGATTTCTCAAAGTGATGTAACGATTGGTTATCTTCCGGAAGAAAGAGGATTATATACAAAAAGTAGAGTAATAGATCAACTTCGCTATTTCGGTAGATTAGAAGGAATGACGAAAAAAGAAGTAGACCGTGCGATTGATCGTTGGTTAGAAAAACTAGCAATCCCGGAATATAAATATAAAACGGCTGGAGAACTTTCAAAAGGAAATCAGCAAAAAATCCAATTAATTGCTGCACTTATTCACGATCCAGAGCTTCTTATTTTAGATGAGCCGTTTAGTGGACTTGACCCAGTTAATGCTGGAATGCTGGCAAATATTATTGAAGAAGAAGTACAAAAAGGAAAAACAATTATTTTATCAAGCCACCGCATGGAACAAGTGGAGGCGTTTTGTCAGCACGTTTGTATTTTAAAGAAAGGTGAAGCGGTTGTAGAAGGACAGCTAAGTGATATTAAGAAAGAATACGGTTTTCGTAATTTAACAATTGAAGATGCGGTGGAAAATGAACAGGCATTGCAAGCCTTACATATTTCGTATGAAAAACAACAAGGACTGCTTTATATGAAAGTTCATGATGATGCAGAGGCCTTAACTATTTTAAAAAATTTACAAGAGCAAGGTGTAAGCTTAAGGCAATTTAAAATGCTAGAGCCGACGCTAAACGAAATATTTGTAGAAAGGGCGAAATAACAATGCGTAAATTTTCTCATGTATTTTCATTTTATTTCAGGGAAGCATTTTTTTCTAAAAAATCATTGATTACGAGTGCGATTTTATTTTTAGTTGTGTTTGGAATCTTTGCATTTAACCATTTCACTTCTGATGGAGATAAAAGTAAGGAGAAAGATAAGATTGCAGTTGTAACGGAAAGTTCCACATATAAAGTGCAAAAAGAGGAATTAAACAAGTTACTACCATCAGCGAAAATAACTGTTGGTTCAAAAGAGGATTTTGATAAACTGCATAAACAAGTAGAAGAAGGGGATTTAGACGGTTTATTCCATGTAACAGAAAAGAATGGAGTACCTGAAGTTACGTATATGTATAACGGATTCCCAAGTCAAGCAACTTCTGCAATTATGGCAAGTTATTTAAAACAACAATATACAGCGGTAACAATTGCTAAAAATAATGTTTCACCAGAAGTAGCCAAACAATTACAAACAGAAATTCCTGTGAAACAAGAAGCGATAAAAGATCGTACGTCTTCTTTCGGTATTGCATATTTCTTTACGTTTGCATTGTATATGTTTATTATCGCTTTTGGTAATACAATTGCGATGAATATTGCTTCTGAAAAAGCATCTCGTGTTATGGAAGTGATGCTTCCGAAAGTAAAGCCTCTTACGATGATGTATGCAAAAATTTTGGCAGTTGTTTCAACGGCTTTATTACAACTTATCATATTAGCATGTGGTTATCTCATTCCATACGTATTAGGATGGGTAAATTTAGAAAGTGCGTCATTATTTGGGGTTCCAATTGATTTTACAAAATTAGATGCAAAAGTTGTAAGTATGTTTCTTATCTACTTTGTTACAGGGTATTTACTATATGCGATGATGTATGCAGCTGCTGGGGCGGTTGTATCCAAGACGGAGGATTTACAGGCAGTCTCTCTTCCTATAATGATTTTAATAATGGCCGCATTCTTTATTAGTATTAAATCATTAAGTGATCCAAATAGTACAATCGTTGTCTTGAGTTCCTACGTTCCATTCTTTACACCAATGGTTACATTCTCAAGAGTTGTAGCTGGAGAAGCAGGTACATTAGAAATTACTATAACACTAGCTATTTTAATTGTGACAATTGGTATATTGAATGCTGTTACAAGCCGCATTTACGTCAACGGTGTTATGAATTACTCTGATAAGGTGAAATTCAAAGATTTAACTAAATTTATTAAGCGTCAATAATCATAAAAGCATGATTTTCTAAGAGAATCATGCTTTTTCTTTATGCACAAATAAAAAATAGTATATAATAGTATGTATCGTCTTTTGACAGAATGAACGTAAAGGAGGGTGTGCAGATGGGAATTAGTAGCCGTTTTACAGTAGGTGTTCATATGTTAACGTTACTTGCGATAGATCGAAACTCTCGCTGTACCTCTGAATGGATTGCTGGCAGTGTGAATACAAACCCAGTTGTGATTCGCCGCATTACAGGAATGTTAAAAAGAGCAGGTCTAGTGGATGTACAAGCAGGGAAAGGTGGTACATCACTTGCTCGTGATTTAGATGAGATTACATTACTTGATGTATATAAAGCAGTGGAAGTAGTAGAAGAAGGACATCTATTTTCTTTCCATGAGAATCCAAATATTGAATGTCCAGTAGGTGCGAATATTCAATCGGTATTAGAAATTATATTAATGCAAGCGCAAGAAGCGATGGAAAGCGTACTTGCGAATGTAACAGTTCAGCAACTTGTTACAAATTTACAATCAAAAATTAAAAAGTAAAAAAAGCGAGCCTCCGTATAAGTGGGCTCGCTTCTTTTACTTTCAGAAAGATCGAAGATTCTATTTTTCAGTATTTAATACAATTTTAATCAAATAAAAAACATGATTCTCAAAGAATAATCATGTTTTTTATTTATGCAGTGTTTTCATTTGTTATGCTGTTTTCTTTCGTTTAGCAACTGGAACAGAACGATTTAAAATGCTATTTGCTACCATTCCAGCCATAATGATAATCATCCCAATAAGTGAGAGTCCGATAGGGAATGAACCATTTAAGAAAATCATTTCACCAAGAACAGTAAATACCATCGTTCCGGCTTGCGTTGCTTCTACAGCACCTAATAAGGAAAGGTTATCTTTCGCTAAATCTGTTGCAAAGAAAAATGTCATTGTGGCGATAACACCAGAACATAATGCTAATAAAAATCCTTGAAGCATTTGACCGGATGTTGGAATGCCTGTTGCCCTAAAACCATATATTGCAAGAATAATTGCTATAGGCAGACTGCCGATTGCCATTCCTAATACACGCTGGAAAGTATCAAGGCGTCCTCCTACAACTTCCATCATTTTTCGATTGCCGAATGGATATAAGAAAGCTGCAAGAACAATAGGAAGAAAACCAGATATAAATTGAGTGGCTGTAATATGCCCAGCTTCTGTTGCTTGCATACAAATGACACCAATTATAATGAAAAGTGATACGTATAAACTGCGAAGTGGGATTTTTCCGCGTACGCGTTTTGTACCTGTTTTTGTTTCAATCGTAATAAAAAATAATGGCGATAGTAGCAAGCCAGCGAGTATTGTAACTTGCCAAGTTCCTGCAACAAGCCAAGCTGGAGAAAAGACAGCAGCAAAGCTTAATAAAGAATAAAAGCCGATCCCTGCTAAAGATCCCCATCCTAGCCATGCAAAGGGATGTTTTCGCATTTCTGACCATAAGGGCCGAAGGTTTTTGCGGAATAAAACGATAAGGAATAAAATAGGGAGAGCAAATAAAAAGCGGAAAGAAGCAGTCCAAGCCCAGCTTGTTCCAGATACATTCATTGCTCTGTTAATAATGAATGTTGCAGAGAAAAAGGCGGATGATAAAATACCTAATAATATTGCGCGCATGATGCGTAAGCACTCCTTTCGAGATTTGAAACATTTATGTATATTATAATATACATAAAGTTAATTAAAGTAAATTATTTTATACTTAGAGGTGATTTTGTTACTATGAAAGAAAAAGAGGATATACAAACAAAAGAAGTCATTCAGCAAGTTGGTCAGTTATTAAGACAAATTCGTAATGAACAAAAACTGAGTTTAGAAGAATTGGCGCAAAAAACAGGGGTTAGTAAATTAACATTAGGAAAAATCGAAAGAGGTGAAACGAATCCAACATTAGCCGTCATTTGGAAAATTACGAAGGGGCTGTCAATTCCATTGTCGAGGTTAATGGTAGTTGGAGAACCAGTAGCGGTTGCGCGCTGTGGGGAAGGATTTGCGGTAGACGTAGGACAGGCATGGCGGTTAGAGACAATGTTCCGGTATACGAAAGAAACGGGCATGGAGATGCATCGTGCTTGTTTAAGACCGCAAAGTATTTATGAGCCAGAGTCTCACCATGAAGGAGCAATTGAATTCGTTACTGTTATGAAAGGGCAAGTTGCTATTCAAGTTGAAAATGATGTGTATGAATTAAATGAATTTGATTCGATTCAGTTTGAAGCGAATAAGAAGCATAGTTATAAAAATGCCGGAGATGAAATAGCTGTTTTGCATTTAACGATGAAGTATTCTTCTTAGCTATAAAAAGGAGCGCTTGCAATAAAGCGCTCTTTTTTTATAGATTTTAACTATATTTTTGATAAAATACAATTAAGTTGGAATATTCTGAAAAACAAAATAAATTAAGTAGGATAAGGGATGAGGCGAATGACGAAATTTAGATTATGGAGATTGGTGCAACAAATTCGAACAAGCCTTCGTTTAAAGTTATTAACATGTTTTTTAGTTGTCGCACTTATTCCGCTCATGTTGTTTAGCTGGATGTCATATGAAAAGTCATCCAATCTTGTAAATGAACAGTTTGGGGATTATGGAAAGTTTGCTATATCGCAGCTTCAAACTCAAATTGAATTAACATTAAGCCATATGCATTTAATTGCTAGTGATATTCAAGAATATTTATCAGACCCGACGTTAATTGTTTTAAAAAAAGAAGCACCGAAATCGTATTCGGAATTTATTATTGAGAAAAATTTTGAAAGGTTTTTAGAAGCGCATAAAACAGCACAAACGAAGGGAATCTTTTTAATTACACCTAGCGGTTATTATTATGGAGATCGGTATTTAGATGTGCAGAAACTAAAAAAAGAAAAATTTTGGGAAGAACAAGGGAATTTATCACAAGGGTATTGGAATGGAATTTATGTTCCGAACCATTACTCTGTAGCTGATAAAAGCAAAGTAATTGGATTACTTGTTCCAGTCAAAACATCATTCGGTAGCTTGAAAGATAGCCGGATATTAGTGGAAACAGATGCGACGGATTTATTTAAGTTTATTGATTCATTAGAAACAGATTTGCATGCACTGATTACCATTCGTGATGAAAAAAAACAGGTGATTTATACGACAGATGAAAATTATAAAAAAAACAAGGGTGATATCATTTGGGAAAAGCCAATTCCATCAAATAAATGGAGTCTAGAAATTATTATTCCAGAAAAAGAATTTTATCAATCTTCTACAATTATTTTGTTTGTTACATTAATTGGAATTGTTGTATCGCTATGCCTAGCTTTTATGTTGGCATTTTTAATCTCGGCTAAGCTAACGGAAAATGTCACGAATTTGGATCATGCAATATCTCAAGTAAGTAAAGGAGATTTTTATACAAATATACCAGTAAATTCACAAGATGAAGTAGGGAATTTAACTGTGAATTTTAATAAAATGGTTGTCAAAATTAAATCATTAGTAGAAGAAATATATGAGAAAGAAAAGTTGAAAAAAGACGCTGAGCTTAAGGCAATTCATTATCAAATTAATCCGCACTTGCTATTTAATACGTTAAATTCGATTCAATGGAAAGCAAAGCTTCAGGGGGCAAATGATGTAAGTGAAATGATTTATCATCTTGTTGCTGTGTTAGAAGGGAATTTAAATTTTGCGAATGATCTTGTCACACTCCAAAGTGAACTAACTATTATTGAGCATTATTTAAAGGTGCAGGAGATTCGATTTGGAAATTATTTTTCTTATACGCAAAACGTCCCATCTTCTATGAAAGAGGAGCAGATTCCAAGAATGTCGCTTCAGCCTATATTTGAAAACATATTTTTTCATGCTTTCGATGATGGAGAAGGAGCTATTACATTATCAGCATTTGAAAAGGATAATGGAGATTTATGTATACATATTACCGATGATGGCCGTGGTATTTCTGATAGGCGAAAACGAGATTTATTACAAGAGCCATCTGCAGAACAAAAGGGGGGGCTTGGATTATATAATATTGATCAAAAATTTAAATTGCATTTTGGGCTAGAGTACGGATTAACGATTCAATCAGAAGAAAAGAAAGGAACTATAATTCAGATTCTTTGGCCAAAGGGAGGGATACAGAAATGAAACGCATTAAAGTGCTCATTGCGGATGACGAGACGATTGTTCGAAGGGGCTTGAAGATGGCGGTAGATTGGTCGGCGTATAATATGGAAGTAGTAGCGGATGTACCCAATGGTGAGAGGGGATGGGAGGAGTTTGTACAGCATGAACCAGAGGTGGTTATTACAGATATTGTTATGCCTGTTGTAAATGGAATTGAATTTGTGAAAAAGATTAAACAACATGCGCCGAAAACAAAGGTATTATTATTAAGTTGTCATCGTGCTTTCGAATATGCACAAGAAGGAATTAAACTGGGAGTTTCAGGTTATTTATTGAAAACATCGTTTCATGATGAGGAGTTGGATCAATATTTACGAGCATTTCAAACAGAGTTAACCATTCATAAAGAAACGGAAGCGATTGAACAGCAAAAATCTCTCTTTTACGAAGATTTTTTTCAATGGTTATGTGGTTTTCAAAATCAGTTCCAAGAGATACTTGTGGATTTATTTCGTAATGAATGGAAATGGATGAACGATGGGTATTATGCCTGTTTTATAAGGTCAGAATCGAGATTGCATCTCATATTACAAGAGATGGATCAAAAGGTATCAAATCCGCATGTGAAGATATTATGTGGAAAGGATCAATGTTTCTTATTTCTTAATGAAAAATATAAGGAAATGATGGAACAAATGTTTATGGATGTAAAGAGTAAATACGAAGAGCTATATTGGATTACGTCAGGGGAGCTGTTCAGTATAGAGCAATGGATGAATTCAGTTAAATCGATGAAGCAATTTGCAGAACTTGAGATTAAGTATAAAGTAACGATTAACAATTGGCCAAAAACAATTAAAGAGGCTATTTTGTATACAATGAATCATTTATCAGAGCCAATTGTTGTTTCAGAAGTGGCGGAGATGGTAGGGCTAAGCAGAAGTCATTTTAGTATGCTTTTTAAAAAGATAATAGGTGAAAGTTTTCATTCTTTTACAGAACGAAGAAAACTTGAACTTGCCATGCAAATGCTTCAAACAACCTCACTTACGATTCAAGAGGTAGCGGAACATATTGGTATTTCAAATAGTAAATATTTTAGTAAATGGTTTAAAAAGTGTACAGGAACAACGCCATCAGAATATCGAGAAAAACAATGTGGAACTTTATATAAAACAAATTGACACCTGATTTCGTCGAACGAACAATTTGATAACAAAAATCGAACAAATCGATGTTTTTAACCGCTTTCATAAAAGGTAAAATGAAAGCGGTTAAATCATTTATTCTGAAAAATCAGAAATAAAAAAGCTTTTTGGAGAAGGGAAGTGTGTGCAGTGAGAAAAATGGTACATGTATGTCTTAGTTTTATGCTCGTACTTATTGTTTTTTTAGCTGGTTGTAGCTCAAATGAGACTACAAGTAAAAAATCATCAAAGGATGATGAAAAGAAACAAACATCAAATGATGGAACAGTATTGCGATTTGCAACTTGGGATGCTGGAAAGAATTTGAAGATTCAGCAGCAAATTGCAAAGAAATTTGAAGAAAAGAATCCGGGAGTAAAAGTACAGGTGGAGGCTTATGGTGATGGTTTTGATCAAAAGCTCGCAGCATCTTTCGGGGCGAAAAACCCACCGGATGTTATGTATATGTGGAATTTCCCATCTTACTATAAATCTCTTGAGCCTTTAGATGAACTGGCAAAGAAAGATCCAGATATGAAATTAGATGACTTTTATCAAGGGCTATTTAACTACTCTAGTATTGACGGGAAATTATATGGTATGCCAGCAGGTTTTACAACGCGGGTTAT
Organism: Bacillus sp. IT-79MI2; assembly: GCF_949768135.1. Lineage (NCBI taxonomy): Bacteria > Bacillati > Bacillota > Bacilli > Caryophanales > Bacillaceae > Bacillus > Bacillus sp. IT-79MI2. The sequence continues at coordinate 155,575 of NZ_CATKPV010000095.1, forward strand.
ATATTACAATAAAAAGTTATTTGATAAAGCGAATATTCCATACCCGAAAGATGGATGGACTTGGGATGAGTTTGTAGACACTGCGAAAAAGTTAACAGATGCAAGCAATAAACAATATGGCTTTGCTTTACGACCTGAGCCAGATACGTATGATTTACAAGGGTTTATTTGGAGTAACGGTAGTAGTTTTGTAAGTGAAGATGGAAAACAAATAAAAGGACATATGAACAGTCCAGAAACAATTGAAGTTATGAAATCTTTCCAAAGTATGCTAAAGGATAAAACGGCTGTATTAGTAGGTGGAAAAAATCAACAGAGCGGTGATGATATTTTTAAAGCTGGGAAGTTAGCGATGTGGGAGAGTGGAATTTGGCCATTAGAAGGATTTAAAGATGCAAAAATTGATTTTGGTACAGTAGAACCTCCCGCATTTAAAGGGAAACCAGTGAAGGGACTTGTTGGTACATCAGCTGTTTCAATTGCAAAAGATGCAAAGCATAAAGAGTTAGCTTGGGAGTTTGTTAAGTTTTATTCTTCACCAGAAGCAATTAAAATGCGAACTTCTGATTTGCCAGTTCGAATTAGTGTTGTAAAAGAATTGAAGAAAGAGGAAGATGCGAATATTAAACCGTTCTACACAATGCTAGAACGTTCAACAAATACACCAGCATTTTTACTTAACCCAAAATGGGATGAAGTAAACCGGAATTTATCAGCGGCAATAAATGCAATTATGCTTGGGCAAGACCCAGAGCAATTATTAAATAAAGCTGTTCAAGATTCAGAGAAATATATGGATAAATAATTGTAAAAGCAAAGAGGTGTGGATGTTGAAATATGGAGTATCTATAGAGAGTGAAACGAATATAGCCATTAGGAAAAAGAAAATGAAAAGGGAGAAACTCGTTCCTTATGCATTTATATTTCCATGGGTATTTGGCTTTGTAGCCTTTACCCTTGGTCCTCTTTTATTTTCATTATTTATTAGTTTTTTTGACTGGCCGCTTATTGGAGAAGTTCAATTTGTTGGACTAAAAAACTATCAAGATATGTTTCTAAATGACCCGATGTTTTGGGGCTCGTTATGGGTTACGGTGAAATTTGCAGCATTATTTGTTCCATTTAATTTAATTATTGCCCTATTTTTAGCGATTTTGCTAAATCAAAAGGTAAAAGGATATGCGTTTTTTCGAACATTTTTCTATTTGCCAAGCGTTATTTCTGGTGTGGCTTTAGCGATGATTTGGGCATGGGTGTATAACGGGGAGTATGGTATTTTGAATTATTTTCTATCGCTTGTTGGTATAAAAGGACCAAATTGGTTAAGTGATCCGAACTGGTCGCTAATTGCGATGGTAATTGCTAGTTTATGGGGACAAGGTACGCTTATGCTCATTTTTTTAGCAGGATTAAAAAATATCCCGCAAAACTTGTATGAGGCTGCTTCCATTGATGGAGCTGGAAAAGTGCAACAATTTTTCAAAATTACATTGCCGATGTTAACGCCGACGATTTTATTTAATTTAATTACAACAATTATCGGTGCGTTTCAACAATTAACATTAGCGCTTGTATTAACCGGCGGAGGTCCATTAAAGTCCACCTATTTTTACGCGATGTATGTATATGAAAATGCATTTAAGTATTTTAAAATGGGCTATTCATCAGCGAATGCTTGGTTTATGTTTTTAATCATTTTAGGGTTAACACTACTTGTTTTTAAATCATCAGCAGCGTGGGTTTATTATGAAAATGAGATGAAGTCAAAGTAAAAGATGAATAAGGAGGATGCAGTGTGAGAACGAAGAAGCGCATACATCGAATTGTAGTATACGCACTATTAATAGGTTTTTCCATTTTATTTTTATTGCCCTTCTTTTGGATGATTACAACATCTGTGAAATCACCAGAAGAATTATATTTATATCCGCCAAAGTGGATTCCATCTGAGTTTAAATTCAGTAATTTTGCAAAGGCGTGGACGAGTCAACCATTTAATACCTTTTTATGGAATTCAATTGTGGTAACAGTATTTTCAACAATCGGACAGTTAATATCATCTTCTTTAGTAGCATACGGTTTTGCACGTTTTAAATTTAAAGGACGGGATATTTTGTTCATGATTGTGCTAGCGACGATGATGATTCCGTGGGAAGTAACGATGATTCCGCTTTATATGGAATTTAATGCTCTCGGCTGGATTAATACGTTAAAATCTTTAATTATTCCATCTTGGTTTGGCGGTGCGTTTTTTATCTTTTTAATGAGACAATTTATTATGTCTGTTCCAAAGGAGCTAGATGAGGCTGCAAGGATGGATGGTGCGAACGCTTTTCAAGTTTACTACCGTATTTATTTACCGATTATGAAACCGATTTTAATTCTTGTTGCTGTTTTTAATATTTTAGGATGTTGGAACGATTATCTAGGACCGCTTATTTTCTTAAATGACCAAAGCAAATATACATTAACGCTAGGCTTAGCACAGTTTAAAGGTATGTTTGGCGTTGATATGGAAGGGATTATGGCGGTGACATTGTTAATTAGTACTGTACCTCTTGCACTCTTCTTTTTCGCACAACGCTATATTGTGGAAGAATCGGGACATACGGGCCTTAAATAATAGAGCGTAGAAATGATGTGACAAAGTGAATGCAAAAAGGAGGATCGATATGGGACATAACATGTTAGAGGACTTAGAAAATGTTCAAGTAACAGGGCGGAATCGCATGGAGGGAAGAGCACATTTTATTCCCTTTCAAACTGAACAAGCGGCTCTATCTTTTACGCGTGAAAGCTCTTCTTATTACAAATTGCTGAATGGAATGTGGAAGTTTTTGTACTTAGAATCCCCAAAGCAACTTCCAGAGAATTTTTTCATAAGTGAATTTGATTGTAGTGAATGGGATACGATTCATGTACCTGGGCATTGGCAATTGCAAGGATACGGAAAGCCGCATTATACCGATTTATATTATCCGTTTCCGGTTCAGCCACCCCATGTTCCATTTGAAAATCAAGTGGGTTGTTATAAAAATGAATTTTATATACCAGAAAGTTGGAACGGAGGATGTATTCGTATTCGATTTGAAGGTGTGGATAGTGCCTTTCATTTATGGATAAATGGAGAAGAAGTGGGATATAGCCAGGGAAGTCGTTTGACGGCAGAGTTTGATATTACATCGTTTGTTCATGCCGGAAAGAATACGATGACAGTATGTGTGTATAGATGGTGTGATGGATCTTATATAGAAGATCAAGATATGTGGTGGTTAAGTGGTATTTTTCGTGATGTATACATTGTGCATGAACCTGCTGTACATATTTATGATATGACGTTATGTACAACGCTTGATGAAAATTATGAAAATGGTGTATTACAACTAAGTACAAAGATTTGCAACGAACAATTACTGAATAAAAATTATGTACTAGAGTATAAGTTTTGTAATAAGAATGGGGAAGTATTAGATCAACATACATCGTATTTGGACTTACAGGGGAAAAGGGTTATAGATGATACACATTCGTTTTTTGTCAAAAATCCGCAGAAATGGTCCGCAGAAGACCCGTATTTGTATATTGTATTGTTCACGATTCGAAACGAAAATGGTGAAGTTGTAGAAGTGATTTCACAGAAGATCGGTTTCCGTATGATTGAGATGAAGGATAGAAATCTTCTTGTCAATGGTATTCCCATTATATTTAAAGGGGTGAATCGTCACGATCACCACCCGGATACAGGGAGATATGTCACATATGGAACAATGAAACAAGATGTAATGCTTATGAAACAGCATAATATTAATGCGGTGCGAACAGCACATTATCCGAATGATCCACGTTTTTATGATCTATGCGATGAGTATGGTTTATATGTAATTGATGAGGCTGATTTGGAATGCCATGGATTTGAGTTAATTGGTAATGCAAACGTATTAAGTGATGATCCTGAATGGGAAAATGCTTATGTAGATCGTGTGGAACGTATGGTACGTCGAGATCGTAATCATTCTTCAATTATTATGTGGTCACTCGGAAATGAATCTGGGTTCGGTTGTAATTTTATTGCAATGGCGAATAAGTGTAGGGAATTGGACCAATCAAGAATCATTCATTACGAAGGGGATCGAGAAACGAAAGTCGCTGATATTTTTAGTACAATGTATTCTTCAGTCGAAAAGATTATTGGTTATGCAGAAGAAGAAAAGTGGGAAAAACCTCATATTTTATGTGAGTATGCTCATGCGATGGGAAATGGACCAGGCGGATTAAAAGAATATTGGGAAGCGATTTATAGTCATAAAAGATTACAAGGTGGCTTTGTTTGGGAATGGATCGATCATGGATTACGTCAAGTGAATGAAAATGGAGAAGAGTACTTTGCATATGGAGGTAACTTTGGAGATACTCCGCATAATAGTAATTTCTGCATTGATGGACTACTCTTGCCAGATCGAACGCCATCGCCAGCTTTGTTGCAATATAAGAAAATAATTGAACCTATTAAAGTAGGAGAGATAGACATACGAAGTGGTAGGATTTCGATACAAAATATATATGATTTTCGCTCATTGAAAGGCTATCGTGTGCAGTGGACTGTCAAAAAAGAAGGAAAAGTAATTGCGAGTGATTCTATAGATGCCCCGCCTTTGTTACCGAAAGAGAGTTGTGAGATTCAGTTGCTTTTTAAAGATGAAATAGCCCTTCATACAGAGAAGGATTGCTATGTAACAGTATCGATTGTATTAGGAGCAGATACAAATTGGGGAGTAGCAGGACATGAAATAGCTTGGGAACAATTTTGTATTCCAGCTCTAAAAAAGATAAGAAGAAAAAGAGATTCGAAGTTATATGAGCCAGTAACTTTACATGAAACAAAGGAGGAAATTCGTGTTGCTGGTGAAAGTTTTGCTATTTCTTTTCACCCTGTAACAGGGCGTATAAAAGACTGGACCTTTAAAGGACAATCACTTATGGAAGAAGGGCCTGAATTAAATATTTGGCGGGCAACAATTGATAATGATATGTATGTAGTTGAAAAATGGAAAGAACAATATGTACACCTTGTGAAACATGACGTAGCGAGTATAGAAGCTGTACAACTTGAAAATGGAAATGTTGAAGTTGTTGTGAAAGGATTTATTTCCCCGCTTGTTGTGAACTGGAAAATTACTTTTACTTATACGTATGAAATTGAAAGAAGCGGAGCTATGAAAATAGAGACAAAGTTGAATCCAAGCGGTACTTTACCAGAGATGTTTCCGCGAATTGGGCTCGAAATGCGTCTGCCAAAACAATATCAAAATGTAAGTTGGTTTGGACGTGGACCAGGAGAATCATATGTGGATAGTAAAGAAGCGAACAAAATAGATTTGTATGAAATGACTGTAAAAGATTTATTTTTCCCGTATGTTTTTCCGCAAGAGACGGGAAATCGAACAGATGTAAAGTGGGTTTCGTTATATGATCAATATCATGTTGGATTTGTTGCGCATAGTACGCAAGATTTTAATTTTAGCGCCTTGCCTTACACGACAGAAGATTTAGAGAAAGCAGAGCGTTTATATGAACTACAAGAAAGGGAGTTTGTTACATTCCATCTAGATTATAAGCAAAATGGTTTAGGAAGCGCGAGTTGTGGGCCGGCTCAGCTTCCGGAGTATCAGTTGAAGCCGGAGCCGTGCCAGTTTGAAGTGTACATTGTTCCTTTTAATTGGGATCATAAACGAGCTTTTGAGATCGTAAAAGAATCTTAAATTACAAGAGAGCCCTTCTATTGCTAGGGCTCTTTCCTAGGGGGATATAAATGTTTGATTTACAACAAGTTCCATTTAGTCGGTACGGTTCTTTTTTAGTTATTTCTTTAAACTATGATAACGGATTACTGATTCGAAACATTCGCGGTGGTGACGACGATTTTGGTGAAGTGTTTAAAATAGAGGTATTAAATCGGAAAGGAGAGGTTTTACCATGTGAAACAAAGATGTCGCCATCTTTACTAACGCTCCAAACTGTAGAAGGTGATGTGAAGATTTGTTTCTCTCATTCTGATACAATTCGTTTTTATTCGGATCGATTGCAGCTACGTTTTATTGGGATTACAAGTTCGTATGATTACTGTATTCCAAGTGCACAAGGTGGGTGGGAAATTAATAGCTTTTCAAAAGAAATGAGATTTCATTTATCTGCTATAGAAGGGGTTATGCATATGGATGCCCCGTTTGAAGAACTTCGTTGTAAACATATTATTGTTGATATTTATGCGCAAGATGAAGAATCAGGGATTGATGTGGAACTAACGGAATACAAAACAGTATTGCAGAAGCCGAAGGAGACAAAGACATTCGCGGAGACGGTGGATGCTGCTGAAGCGGATTTTGTAAATTGGTTACGTCATACATTGGCTGTCCCGAAAGACTTATTAAAAGGAAGAGAGTTAGCGGCTTATATTACATGGTCTTGTATGGTAGAAGCGGAAGGGTATTTACCGAGAAAAGCGATGTATATGTCAAAAAACTGGATGACAAATATATGGAGTTGGGATCATTGTTTTAATGCGATGGCATTAGCGATGCATCAGCCGACAGTAGCGTGGGATCAATTTATGATTTTCTTTGATAAGCAAGATGAGTGCGGTGTATTACCGGATTATATTAACGATAACAGTGGGCTATGGAATTGCTGTAAACCACCTATTCATGGGTGGACGCTGAAATGGATGATGGAACATACAGATTTTATAACAGAAGAGCATTTACAAGAAGTGTATGAACCGTTATGCAAATGGACGGATTGGTGGTTTACATATCGAGATGATGATGGGGATGGGGTTCCTCAATATAATCATGGGAATGATAGCGGTTGGGATAATAGTACGATTTTTCACCGTGGTGCCCCTATTGAGAGTCCGGACTTAAGCTCATTTCTTATTTTACAAATGGAGGTATTAGCGGAGGTCGCAGAGAAGCTTGGATTTGAAGAAGAAGCAAAGCGATGGGAAGCGCGAGCAAATACAACGCTCAATCGTATGATTCAACATTGTTGGAGAGAAAAGCGTTTTATTGCCCCGCAATCTGGGAATCATTCATATGAAGTATCAGATAGTCTTGTGTTATATATTCCTCTCATTTTAGGAAAAAGGTTACCTGAAGAAATCATTGAAAGTTTACTTGCAGAATTGAAAAAAGAAAATCACTTTTTGACAAAGTATGGTTTTGCAACAGAGAGTATAAGGAGTCCATATTATCGTGATGATGGATATTGGCGCGGACCAATTTGGGCACCGACAACATTTATTATGACTGAGGCTTTACAAGCAGTTGGCAAAAATGAATTTGCAAAGGATATTGCTGTTCGTTTTTGTAGGATGGCAAATAAAAGTGGGATGGCTGAAAATTTTCATGCACAAACCGGGCAAGGATTGCGTGATTTAGCGTTTACATGGACTTCTAGTGTGTTTCTTATTTTAGCAAATAAGTATTTGTTAACACAAAAAGAAAGTATGCTCTATCAAAAAGTGACAAGATGAAAGAAAGGCACCGATTGGGCACCGGTGCCTTTTTAGTAAGAACGTGGCATAAGCAACAAACAAACAAGGTAGGCTAAAAAGCCTGTTCCGAAGCATAGAATCGCAATAACCCAAAGTATGCGAATCATACTAACGCTTATATCAAAATATTCTCCTAAACCACCGCATACACCAAATAAAACTTTATCAGTTTCAGATCTACGTAACTTTTTTTCCATTATAAACCCCTCTCCTTTTTAATCACCATTTTGTTTCTTTTATGTATTGGTGATTCTTTATACTTTTATCTTACATGGAAAAGAATATGTAAACTATCGAATTATATTACATTTTTCTGAAAGAAGATTACAGTTTTGTAAGGCAGTTGTACACATAAAAGAAAGGAGAGAATAGCCTCCTTTCTTTTACGTATATATTGCTTTTATTTTCGGAAACGATAAGGAACTGTTGTGACTATAACATTTTTCTTATATAGAAGATAGACACGTAGTAATACACTCGATTGGTTGTGTAAAAAGTTATGCCAGTTCTTTTTTGTAATAAATTGCGGAATTAAAACGGTAACGAAACGATTTTTTTCTTGCGCCTTATGCTGAATAATTGTAATTAATTTTGCGATAGGACGCATTAAGCTTCGGTAAGATGAGATAAAGGTAACGAGACGAATATTCGGTTGCCATTCTTTCCATTTTTCCTGCATACGTAGTTCACTTTCTTTATCAAAAGCTACATACACAGCGATAACTTGATCGCTAATTGTTTCTGCGTAATTGATGGATTGTTCGACTACTTTTGTAATGCCAGCGATGGGAACGATTACGATGTTACCAGTTACTTTTTCAGGAATTTCATTAAAATTGATGCGCAACTGTTCTCCTACTGCAACATAGTGATTGTGGATGCGATGAAAGATGAAAACAATGATAGGTAGAAAGATGAGAATGGACCATACTTGTGCAAATTTTGTAATAAAGAAAATGAGAAGCACAGTTAATGAAATAAGAGCGCCTAATAAGTTCGTTAGTAACTTTGGCAGCCATCCTTGTGGTTTTTCTCGTAACCATTTTATAATCATCCCTGTTTGTGACAATGTAAAAGGAATGAATACCCCGACAGCATATAACGGGATTAATTGCTCGGTTTTACCTTGGAATGCAATGATTAAAAGGATAGAACCAATACCTAACGTAATGATCCCATTTGAATACCCTAAGCGATCTCCACGCATTAAATACATACGCGGCATATATTTATCTGATGCTAAATTAAATGCTAAAAGTGGAAATGCTGAAAAACCTGTGTTTGCAGCTAGTACTAAAATAAGAGCAGTTGTTCCTTGAATAAAGTAGTATACAAAATTCCTTCCAAATATATTTGAAGCGATTTGAGACACAACAGTGTCATTATGTTTTGGTGCGATTCCATACCAATAGGCTAAAAATGTAATACCCGTAAATAAAATAGCAAGAATCGTCCCCATGATAACTAATGTTTTTGCAGCATTTTTCGCAGCGGGTTCTTTAAAATTTGGAATTGCATTGGAAATTGCTTCTACCCCTGTTAAAGCGGAACAACCGGATGAAAATGCCTTCAACAAGAAGAAGAGTGTAATGCCAGGCACGACAGTTCCAATTGGTGTATGTAAATTTGCTGGAGCTTGTCCGAAAATGATTTTAAAAACACCAGCGATAATTAAAACGACAAGCGCAAAAGCGAAGAGATAGACAGGATAAGCTAAAATTGATGCTGACTCCGTTACGCCTCGTAGGTTCAAAATTGTAATAAATAAAACAAGTATGATCGCGATGGGAACGGTGTATGTGTGCAGAGTTGGAAAAGCCGATGTAATAGCATCGGTTCCAGCTGAAACACTTACAGCTACAGTAAGGATATAATCAACAAGTAGCGATCCTCCTGCAATAAGTCCAGCATTTGTACCTAAATTTTTTTTAGAAACAACATAAGCACCTCCGCCGTGCGGATAAGAAAAAATGATTTGCCGGTATGATAAAATGAGCGCTGTTAATAAGATTAAAACGCCAATTGCAATCGGGATGGAATACCAAAAAGCAATCGCTCCAAATGCAGCAAGAACAATTAAAATTTGTTCTGTTCCGTAAGCGACAGAAGAAAGTGCGTCAGAAGAAAGGATTGCGAGTGCCTTTAGTTTATTTAATTTTTGTTCTCCTAGTGCTGTTGATTTAAGTGGTCTACCGATTAACAATCGCTTGAAGGTCGAAAACATAATGACACCACCAATACTTAAAATTTTGTGTTCAAAACGGATTGCTATGAATCCATACATTCCTATTTGGTAGTATTCGCGGCTTTTCGGTGAATCTTTCTGAAAAGAAAGAGGTAATAAATGGAGTAAGATAATTTAGGGAGAGAACGGGAACTATATTTCAATCCGTTGTACTTCAATCTCTTTCTTTTGTTGTTCAATATGTTTGTGGGAACAATTCTTAGTATACGCGGCTGTGCCGCTTACTACTTATATATGTAAAATTTGGGGCAAGTGCATTGGATGGGTTTCTCTATATTATTTGTCTTTACCGTTACAAATTGTAATCCCTATTTTGTTGTTAGTTAATATATGGATTAAGAAAAAATAAACACAATGTAGTATTTTTTACATTGTGTTTATTTTCGTTTTGTTTGAAGTGATTTTGAAATGAAGAGGGGCAAAAAGAAGATGAGGAATCATATATAATCTTCCGTCACCATTTTATATTTTAATTTAGTAAATGAACTTAATGTATGGAAAATACTTAAACCTTGTAATATGTCCATTGAAATGACGATGCCCATTGTAAATAATAGCAGGACAATAGAGATAAATATAAGTTTCATTTAATCACCATGTTTTTCAGTTGTTTGTGTATCGACTGTAAATAACGTATGTAATTTCGCCTATTTTCATTCACCACCTGCACATTTCGTTCATACAATATCTTGACTAAATAAACACCCAACTTACACATGTACAGCTCTGGCTTAAGCAAGGAGGGTTATACCAGTTGAAGGAAAAAGCATATCAATCTAAACCGTTACTCACAAAGAGAGAGAGAGAAGTATTTGAATTACTGGTTCAAGATAAAACGACGAAAGAAATTGCAAGTGAACTTTTTATTAGTGAAAAGACCGTGCGCAACCATATATCAAATGCAATGCAAAAGCTAGGGGTTAAAGGGCGTTCGCAAGCGGTTGTTGAGCTTCTTCGTATGGGGGAACTCGAATTATAATGGGTGAGCCGACTTTTTTATAGAAGGTCGGCTGTTTTTCTGTCTTGCAAATTACGAAGAAAAGGAGCAAAATAAAAAAGTCCTGGTCTATACAGGTACATATTTGGAAATCTATTAACAGGTATATTTTGGATCTATAAAGATCTAAAGTATGTAAGATATAATGATATGCAAAAAAATAAGATGATGAATGAGAAAACGGGTGATTATGTTGAATAGAGCAATTGGTGTCATTGATTCGGGAGTAGGGGGATTAACGGTAGCGAAAGAGTTAATTCGTCAGCTGCCAAAAGAGCGTATTATATATTTAGGAGATACAGCACGTTGTCCTTATGGCCCGCGTTCTCGCGAGGAAGTGCGTCAATTCACATGGGAAATGACAGAGTATTTATTAGCACTTGATATTAAAATGCTAGTTATTGCTTGTAATACTGCAACTGCGGTTGTACTTGAAGAGATGCAAAAACAATTAAAAATTCCAGTAGTGGGTGTGATTCATCCTGGTTCGCGTACAGCTTTAAAAGTAACGAATATGTACCATGTTGGTATTATTGGAACAATTGGAACGGTGAAAAGTGGTGCGTATGAAGATGCGTTAAAGTCCATTAATAACCGCGTTATGGTAGAAAGCTTAGCGTGTCCGCCATTTGTTGAACTTGTTGAAAGTGGAAACTTTGAGAGTGAGATGGCGTATGAGGTTGTTAGAGAAACGTTGCAACCACTGAAAAATACTGAAATCGATACGCTGATTTTAGGATGTACACATTATCCGATTCTAGGCCCGGTTATTAAGCGGGTAATGGGAGATAAGGTGCAGTTAATTAGTTCTGGAGATGAAACAGCTCGTGAAGTAAGTACGATACTATATCATAGTAAAATGTTAAATGAAGGGGAAGAACAAAGCGACCATCTCTTCTTAACCACAGGAAAAATAGATTTATTCAAAGAAATTGCTTCTAAATGGTTTGGACAGCCCATTGAAAATGTAAAACATATTAATTTGTAAACAAGTTAATAATAGATTTGTATAAAAAACTTCTGAGAAATCAGGAGTTTTTTTGTTTAGTAAATTGTAAGATAAGTTGTCATTGCTTGTTCTAAAATGATAAACAGCTCGTATACATATAGTACAAACTTAGATTTTAGGGGGAAATGGTATGCCTAAATCCACTTTTAAATGGCTTGTTTGTGTTACAGTAAGCTTAGCTTTATTATCAGGATGCGGTTTGTTAAATCAGGAGAAAGAAACGGAACAAATTGATCCACCGAAAAAAGTTACGTATACAGATGGTGAGAAGAAAGAGACTGCTACAAAAGAAAAACAAGGGCAAACGAAGAAATATGATTTATACCTCGTTGATAAAAATGGTTATGTTGTACCGCAAACATTTGATTTACCTGCGCCCAAAGGGAATGCAGTTGTGAAGCAAACATTGGAATATCTTGTGAAGGATGGTCCTGTAACAAATATGTTGCCAAATGGATTTCAAGCGGTTCTTCCAGCGAATACAACGCTGTCAGTTGATGTGAAAACAGATGGGACAGCAGTTGTTGATTTCTCAAAGGAAATAAAAAATTATAAAAAAGAAGAAGAGCGTCAAATCGTGGAATCTGTAGCATGGACATTGACGCAATTTAAAGAAATTAAGCAAGTCAAATTCCAGATGAACGGTAAAAATTTAGAAACGATGCCGGTTGCTGGTACACCGATTGGTGAAGGGGTTAGCCGTGCGGATGGAATTAACTTTGATGATGAGCAAGTGGCGGATGTAACGAATACGAAGCCGGTTACACTTTATTTCCTAGCGCGAAATAATAAAAAACAGTACTATGTGCCAGTAACACGCCGCGTGGCAGAAGGAAAGGAACATGAAGTAGCAACGGTTGTGAATGAGCTTGTTAAAGGACCGTCGGGTTCAGCTTTACTTAATGATTTTAATCCAGATGTAAAGCTCGTTAGTGAACCGAAAGTGCAAGATGGAAAGGTTACATTGAATTTCAATGAAAATATATATGTGGACAAAGGAAAAAGTATGATTTCAAATTATGTACTGCAATCACTCGTTCTATCTTTAACGGAAAAACAAGGTGTGAAAAATGTTTCTGTTGAAGTAAATGGAAAAGCAAATCTTGTTAACGAGAAGGGTGAGAAATTAACAAAACCTGTTGATCGTCCGCAAAACGTGAATACAGGTAGTTTTTAATCGTAAATAATTTGATATACTTATGTAGAAAAGGGGAATTTCTTTTTGAGTTCCCCTTCTTCTGTTGATATACATAATCATAAATTTAAAACGGGCTATACTAACAAGTAGCAGTTACTAGGTAGGGGGTTATTTTATGCGAGTAGATGGTAGACAAGCGGCAGAACTGCGCGATATACATCTTCATACAAATTATTTAAAACATCCAGAAGGGTCTGTACTAATTGAAGTTGGAGATACGAAGGTTATTTGTTCGGCAACGATTGAAGAACGTGTGCCACCATTTATGAGAGGCGAAGGAAAAGGGTGGGTAACAGCTGAATACGCCATGATTCCACGCGCAACAGAACAACGTACAATTCGTGAGTCCAGTAAAGGGAAAGTAACTGGTCGCACAATGGAAATTCAACGTTTAATTGGACGAGCATTACGTGCGGTTGTTGATTTGGAAGCACTTGGGGAAAGAACGGTTTGGATTGATTGTGATGTAATCCAGGCAGATGGAGGAACACGAACAGCGTCTATTACGGGTGCTTATGTTGCGATGGTGTTAGCATTTGAAAAGTTATTACAAGCAGAAAAAATATCTAAAATTCCAGTAAAAGATTATTTAGCTGCAACATCCGTTGGAATTGTTGAAGACCAAGGTGTAGTTTTAGATTTAAACTATGCAGAAGATTCTCAAGCTGATGTTGATATGAACGTTATTATGACGGGGAAAGGCCATTTTGTTGAAGTGCAAGGAACTGGAGAAGAAGCAACATTTAGCCGTGCGGAGTTAAATGAATTACTTGATGCAGCTGAAAATGGGATTTTACAACTCATTGAAAAACAAAAAGAAGCATTAGGTGACATCGTATCTCATATAGAGTAGAGGTGGGAAATATGAAACATGTTGTTGTAGCAACGAAAAATATAGGGAAAGTACGTGAATTTGCCGAGCTATTTGAGAGATTTGACTTAGAAATAAAATCTCTTCATGACTTCCCTCATATTGAAGAAGTCGAGGAAACTGGTGAAACATTTGAAGAAAATGCACTTTTGAAAGCGGACAGTTTATGTAAACAGTTAAATTCAATTGTTATTGCGGATGATTCAGGGTTAATTGTTGATGCGTTGAATGGAAATCCTGGTGTGCGCTCTGCTCGCTATGCTGGTGAGCAAAAAGATGATCAGGCAAATATCGATAAAGTTTTAACAGAATTAGATGGCATTTCGATGGAAAAGCGTACAGCGCGTTTTTATTGTGCGTTAGCGGTTGCTTTTCCAGAAGAAAATAAAGAGTCGGTTATTGTAAATGGAACGTGCGAAGGGAAAATTCTAGAGCAACGTCGTGGTGAAAATGGTTTCGGATACGATCCAATCTTTTATGTAGAAGAATACAAACGAGCGATGGCAGAGTTAACTTCAGATGAGAAAAATGAAATCAGTCACCGCGGGCGTGCTCTTCGTAAGTTAGAAGAAAAAATTTCAGCGTGGTTTTTAGAAGAATAAGGGAGAGAGACCGATGAGAGCTTTAATTGTAAGCGATAGTCACGGTTCTACGAAAGAATTACAGCAATTAAAAGATACATATGAGGGAAATGTAGATGTTATGATTCATTGCGGTGATTCAGAACTAGCACCAGATCATCCAGATTTACGAGGGTTCCAAGTAGTAAAAGGAAATTGCGATCTTTATCATAGTTTTGAAGAAGAAATCATTACCGATGTAGATGAAATACGCTTTTTTGCTACACACGGTCATCGATACAATATTAAAATGACTTTGCAAACACTTTTATATCGTGCAAAAGAAGTGGAGGCGAATATTGTATGTTTTGGACATTCTCATATGTTGGGAGCGGAATTTATTGATGGTATTTTATTCATCAATCCAGGAAGCATTTTACTGCCACGTTCCCGTAAAGAAAAAACATTTACTTTGTTAGAAGTAAATGAAAAGGACATTGAAATTCGATTTGAAACATTAGCTGGAAAAGTTGTCGCACATAAAACTTTTCAAAGAGGATAAGAAAAATTATCCTCTTTGAAAAAAGGTGTTGACTTTATCTGCGTGTGCAAATATAATAAAACTTGTCGATAAGACATCAGGCGGAAATGAAAACAAAATATGCGGGTGTAGTTTAGTGGTAAAACAAGAGCCTTCCAAGCTCTGGTCGAGAGTTCGATTCTCTTCACCCGCTCCATGTCCCAGTAGCTCAGCAGGATAGAGCAACGGCCTTCTAAGCCGTCGGTCGGGAGTTCGAATCTCTCCTGGGACGCTAAAAAAACCTTGTTATCTTTTGATAGCAAGGTTTTTTATTTATTTTAGCATTAGTTATTAATAAACTTTTCAAACACAAACCCATAATCTTTCACGTTATATTGCTTCTTCGTATCCACAAGCCAATTAAACGCAATTTGATTCATTTCTTTAAATTGCTCTGCTAAATTAACTTGTGCATTCGTAATACGGCTAAATGTGTTAGAAGCCATATCTAAACTTTTGTGAGCGTACTGTAATGTAATATCATTTTCATATGAAATTTCCTCAATTTTGAGAAGGGCTTTATATAAGTCTTTGAGCTCTTCAATGTGCTTTTTATGAACGTCAATTGAGTAATACTCATCCCCCATATGAAATTTAATCTCCACATCTAAATCGATTGTACCAGCAGTTTCTAGCGCTACGTTTCTAATTTGATATTTACTATAACTATAACGGCGTAATGTGCGCTTCTTACTCGTTGCACTCGTACCATCTAAGTGAATTAACCCTTTGTTTGTAAAACAATATTCATCTGATTTTGATTTAATTAGAAAATAAACTTTCTCTCCATCTTCATGCATCACATAATCATCAGCATCCACTTTATCATAATCTTTCGGTGTGATTACAGAACCTACATCGCTTAGTCCGAGAACATCAGCAGCTACTTTTTTGAACATATGGATCATTCCCCTTTAATTTCTGGATTTTGAATTGCATAAAAATATTTTAACATTTTTTAACAAGGGAATTAGGCTGTATTTAAAAATTTATAAGAAGGTGAAGGAGAGAAATATCTCGAATGTGATGTAATAAATAATTACAAAAGTGTTTCGTAAATCAATTAGTTTAAGAATAAATCCACCAAAGCTAAGAAAAGAATGTTAATTTTGCAGACGATTATAGAGAACTCCCGTAAAACCACTTTCAATTATGTTAGGTGGTTTTTCTTTTCTTTTGAAATCTTACAATTCTGTAAGGTAAGTGTAAGGAAGTTCGATGGTAACAAAATGCCAGTTCTTTATAATTAAGGTAACGAAGATGACGCGAGGAGGAAGAAAACATGAAAGGATTAGTTGTAACAGCTTTAACAGTAGCTTTCGGGTTTGTTGCATATGAGAAATTAACAGATGTAATTGAGGTTGTAAAACATTTAGTAGCATAGAGAGAATTGTTATGAGAGGGAAAGGGAATGGGTAAATGAATGGAATGGTTATTTGGAATTATAGGTGTTTGTAGTGTTATATTATTGTTATTTGTCCCTAGCGGAATACTGAGTCCTACTACAAGTTTATTTTTTATGTGTTTACTTGCCTGCATTATACTTATTATTATGTTTTTGATGAAACGAAGTAAGCCAATCTTCTTTTTTAGCATAGTTGTTGTTACAATTATTGTTCTCCAAATGATTACTCTTTTCGTATATCCTACAATTATAAAAGCTGCCCATTAATGAGGAAATCCTCTGCGTTATTTGCTGAGGATTTTTTATATGTATAAAGAGGATTTTCTGATATGATTTTTTCGTTTTAATTATAAAAGTCGAATATTTTCATATTTCAAATAAATATATTTGGAATGTTGTTTTCTTAACAGCCATTTGTTATATTTACTTTGAAGATATTTAAAATCTAAAAAAAGAGGCGGACGTATGGATAAAAAAGAAAATACGGTCGTATTGTTTCCGCAGTTGTCAGAGCGTTATATTGATCAAGGGTTTATGGCGCTGCGGGAGCGGAAGTTCGAAGATGCATTGCGCTGTTTTGAAATATTACGCCAGTATAATGGAGAAACAGAGCAAACAGAATTAGCTTCAGTTATTTGTTTATTAGAATTAAAGCGAATGGAAGAATCAAAAGACCGATGTGAGAAGTTGCTTGAAACAGGAACAGTCTTGTTTGGGGATATTCTTGAAACATACGTGACTATTTTAGTTCAAACAAATGATTATGTAGGTGTAATTGAGACTGTTGAAGAGGTTTTGCAGAAGAAAGAATTGACTGTAGAGCAAAGAGAAAAGTTAGCGCAGCTTGCCCAATTTGCGGAGAATATGCTAAATGGTGAGGAAACGACGCTAGTAGAATCAGATTTTGATCTGGAAGAATTTTCAAAAGGTCTATTTGTAGAAAATTTTGGGCAGCAGCTACAGGTAATTCATGCTCTTTTAATTAAAAATCTCGAAAAAGCTTTGCCAGCTTTACGGAAATTTCTCGTTGATAGCACGCGACATCCATATTTAAAAACTTCTATTATATACAAAATGGTAGAGAAGCGTATGGAAGAAGAAATAGAAGTAGAGAAATTTGGCGAAAGAATAATGATTATTCCAGCTCATTTGGATCATAATGATGAGTACTCGAAGAAAGTTATACATATATTATCTAATCGTTTAGAAAGTGATAATCCAAATATGTTTGAGGCGATTATTACATACTGGAGAGAAATGCAAGCTAGTATTTTCCCGTTCCCATTACTAATGGATAAAGTAGAAGTATGGGCAGCGGTTTTAGAGCGAATCGGGAGAAAGCGTTTCGGATTAATCATCGATGAAGAGGAACTTATGGCGGCGTATAATATTACCGTTGAAGAGTTTCATATTGCCTATCAATGGTTTTTACGCGTGGAGAGAGAAGGGCATTTACCTGTATAATTATGAAAAAGAATCGTTCAGTTATTGAAACGAGAATATTCTATGTTATAATGTAAGGGTTGCAAAAGGCTGAATTATGCCTGCTTGTAAGAGGAGAGAAGTATAATTCTCTTACTTAATATGTTTCATATTATTCTCGAACAAAATATACCGTGTTTGTCTTATAGACAAATAATAGATTGAGAATCGCGTGTCTTAAGGCTTATTGCTAGAAGATTAGAAAGCTTAAATAAATTGGCTCTCATGCTTTTGTTGTTTCTAAAAAAGAAATAATGAAAATCTCAATCTGTAGAGGTATGTGCATACATTATTATAGTTGGAGGGAAAGAATAAATGGCTGCAAAATGGGAAAAATTAGAAGGTAACGTTGGCGTTTTAACAATCGAAGTTGATGCTAAAGAAGTAAACAACTCTATCGACGCTGCGTTCAAAAAAGTAGTAAAAACAATTAACGTACCTGGTTTCCGTAAAGGAAAAATGCCTCGTCCGTTATTCGAACAACGCTTTGGTGTTGAATCTTTATACCAAGATGCTTTAGATATTATCTTACCAAAAGCATACGGTGAAGCAATCGATGAAACTGGTATCTTCCCAGTTGCTCATCCTGAAATCGACATCGAGAAGTTCGAAAAAAATGAAAACTTAATCTTCACTGCAAAAGTTACTGTAAAACCTGAAGTTAAATTAGGTGAATACAAAGGACTAGCAGTAGAAAAAGTTGAAACAACTGTAACTGACGAAGATGTAGAGAACGAATTACAATCTTTACAAGAGCGTCAAGCTGAACTAGTTGTTAAAGAAGAAGGTACTGCTGAAAATGGCGATACAGCTGTAATCGACTTTGAAGGTTTCGTTGATGGCGAAGCATTCGAAGGCGGAAAAGGCGAGAACTACTCTCTAGCAATCGGTTCTGGTACATTCATCCCAGGTTTTGAAGAGCATTTAATTGGTCTAAAAGCTGGCGAGTCAAAAGACGTTGAAGTATCATTCCCGGAAGAGTACCATGCAGAAGAACTTGCTGGTAAACCAGCAACATTTAAAGTAACAGTTCATGAAATTAAAGCAAAAGAACTTCCAGCTTTAGATGACGAGTTCGCTAAAGATGCAGACGAAGAAGTTGCAACTCTTGAAGAGTTAAAAGCAAAACTTCGTACAAACTTAGAAGAAGGCAAAAAGCACGAAGCTGAGCACAAAGTTCGTGACGAAGTAGTAGAAAAAGCTGCTGCTAACGCTGAAATCGAACTTCCAGAAGCTATGATCGAAACTGAGTTAGATCGTATGATTCGTGAATTCGAACAACGCTTAAGCCAACAAGGTATGAACCTTGAGCTTTACTACCAATTCACAGGTACTGACGCTGACAAGCTAAAAGAACAAATGAAAGAAGATGCACAAAAACGTGTAAGAATCAACCTTGTTCTTGAAGCGATCATTGAAGCTGAAAACATCGAAGTTACTGAAGAAGAAGTAACTGCAGAAGTTGAAAAAATGGCTGCAATGTACAATATGCCAGTTGACGCTATCACACAAGCTCTTGGAAGCTTAGATGCTTTATCTGAAGACATTAAAGTTCGTAAAGCTGTAGACTTCTTAGTAGACAACAGCAAAGCTGCATAATAAAATAACAAGGCGCGATTTTGGATCGTGCCTTGTTTTATAAATATAGATATAAATATATTTATAAATTTTTTCGATGAAGAAGGAAATGAACCTTCTAAAGTCGAATATACATATTTCAAAAGTTTTAAAATTTTTTTATTTGTACATAACTGGTCATATTATTTGTATTTCTCGCCACGTAGTGACATAATATGTATTTACATACGATACATTTATCGTGTACATACGAAGGCAAGATATTAGCACTTTGTAAGGGGTGTGAAAATATGTTTAAATTTAATGATGAAAAAGGGCAATTAAAATGTTCTTTCTGTGGTAAAACACAAACGCAAGTCCGAAAGCTTGTTGCTGGTCCTGGTGTTTACATTTGTGATGAGTGCATTGAGCTTTGTACAGAGATTGTGCAAGAGGAGCTTGCGAAGGACGAAGAAGTAGAATTCAAAGATGTACCGAAACCGGTAGAAATTCGTGAAATCTTAGATGAGTATGTAATCGGACAAGATAATGCGAAGAAAGCATTAGCGGTAGCGGTATATAATCATTACAAACGCATCAATTCTAACAGCAAAATTGATGATGTAGAATTGGCGAAAAGTAATATCGCACTTATCGGGCCAACAGGTAGTGGTAAAACATTATTGGCACAAACATTAGCGCGTATTTTAAATGTTCCATTTGCAATCGCGGACGCAACATCTTTAACAGAAGCTGGATATGTAGGGGAAGATGTAGAAAACATCTTACTAAAACTTATTCAAGCAGCTGATTACGATGTAGAGAAAGCTGAAAAAGGAATCATTTATATTGATGAGATTGATAAAGTGGCGCGTAAGTCAGAAAATCCATCAATTACACGTGATGTATCTGGTGAGGGTGTACAGCAGGCCCTTCTGAAAATTTTAGAGGGTACTGTAGCAAGCGTTCCGCCTCAAGGTGGTCGTAAACATCCGCATCAAGAGTTTATTCAAATTGATACAACGAACATCTTATTCATTTGTGGTGGTGCGTTTGATGGCATTGAGCCAATTATTAAACGTCGCCTTGGTGAAAAAGTAATTGGATTTGGTTCAGAGAAGAAAAATGCTGATGTGAATGAAAAGCATGTTTTATCTCACGTATTACCAGAAGACCTTTTACGATTTGGTTTAATTCCAGAGTTTATTGGTCGTCTTCCAGTTATTGCGAATCTAGAACCACTTGATGAAGATGCTCTTGTTGATATTTTAACAAAACCGAAAAATGCGCTTGTAAAACAGTTCCAAAAATTATTGGAGCTTGACGATGTTGAGCTGGAATTTGAAGAAGGAGCACTGATTGAAATTGCGAAAAAAGCAATTGAACGTAAAACAGGTGCTCGTGGACTTCGCTCTATTATTGAAGGCTTAATGCTAGATGTAATGTTTGAGCTTCCATCTCGTAAAGATATCGAGAAGTGTATTCTTTCAAAAGAAACAGTAGCGGACAATGCACCGCCAAAATTGGTGTTACAAGACGGTACTGTACTTGATACAAAAACATCTGCATAGTGTAAAAAAGAAACAGCAATTTTTATAATTGCTGTTTCTTATTATGTTTAGCACTATTCCTCCCAGGAAATACTAAATGGTAAAACATAGCGGGAGGAAATGAATTATGAGCTGGACAAACATATTCTTACTTGTTCAACTTGTTTTCGGTGTAATTGTCGGATTGTATTTTTGGCATTTGCTCCGAAACCAGCGAACACAAAAAGTTTCAATTGATCGAGAATCGAAAAAAGAATTAGAACAACTTCGCAAAATGCGCGAGATTTCTTTAACAGAACCACTTGCCGAAAAGGTACGTCCTGCATCTTTTTTAGATATTGTTGGTCAAGAGGACGGAATTAGATCATTAAAGGCAGCGCTTTGTGGACCGAACCCGCAGCATGTCATTATATATGGACCTCCTGGGGTAGGGAAAACAGCGGCGGCACGTCTTGTGTTAGAAGAAGCGAAGAAAAATCAAAAATCACCATTTCGTATGAATGCAACATTTATTGAACTAGATGCAACAACTGCCCGCTTTGATGAGCGCGGCATTGCTGATCCTTTAATTGGCTCGGTACATGATCCGATTTATCAAGGTGCAGGTGCAATGGGGCAAGCAGGAATTCCACAACCGAAAAAAGGTGCTGTAACAGATGCACATGGTGGCATTTTATTTATTGATGAAATTGGTGAATTGCATCCAATCCAGATGAATAAAATGTTAAAAGTATTAGAAGATCGCAAAGTATTTTTAGAAAGTGCATACTACAGTGAAGAAAATTCAATGATTCCAACATACATACATGATATTTTTCAAAAAGGCTTACCAGCAGATTTCCGCTTAGTCGGAGCGACAACTCGTTCTCCAGATGAAATTCCTCCTGCTATTCGTTCTCGTTGTTTAGAAGTTTTCTTCCGTGAACTTGATACAGAAGAAATTCAAAAAGTAGCGAAGAATGCAGCTGAAAAAGTGAAAATGGAGATAGGAAAACAAGGTGTTGAAATGATCGGCATGTATGCAAGAAATGGAAGAGAAGCCATTAATCTTGTGCAAATTTCTGCAGGAATGGCGATTAATGAGGGACGTTCTTTTATTAAAGATGAGGATATTGAATGGGTTGTACATTCTAGTCAGCTGACTCCAAAATATGAAAAGCGTATTTATCCAATTCCGAAGATCGGTCTTGTAAACGGTCTTGCAGTATATGGACCGAATACAGGGGCGCTATTAGAAATTGAAGTAATGGCAATTCCAGCTGCGGAAAAAGGTACGATAAATGTTACAGGAATTGTGGAAGAAGAGAGTATTGGTAGTCAAACAAAATCGATTCGCCGTAAAAGTATGGCAAAAGGATCCGTTGATAATGTATTAACCGTGCTCCGCTCCCTAGACTTGTTACCAGAAGGATATGATATACATATTAATTTCCCAGGTGGTATTCCAATTGATGGTCCTTCAGCAGGCATTGCAATGGCAACAGGGGTATATTCAGCGCTTCACCAAGTGTATGTGAATAACGAAATAGCGATGACCGGAGAAATAAGCATTCATGGAGAAGTAAAACCAGTAGGCGGCGTATATGCAAAAGTAAAAGCAGCAAAAAAGGCAGGAGCGAAAAAGGTTATTATTCCTGCTGAAAACATGCAGCCATTTTTATATACGATAAAGGGTATCGAGATTATTCCTGTTCGAAAATTAAAAGAAGTTTTTGCCTTAACATTCGTTCAGGAAAAATTGCATCGTGAAATTGATGTGCACCGCGAGCTAGATGAAGGCGATGTACAATCGATGTAAATTAAATCGGGTTCTAAGAAGTGATTTCCTTTTAGGTAAATGGGAAATAGAACATGTAATATTTTCCAGACTTCGTTTAAGTTTGTATGCTTAAGCGAGGTCCCTTTTTCTTTTATCCCGCTATTCGTGGGCAATAGGCCCCTACTTCAAAGCTAAGAGAGAAGAGGAGAAAATAGGTAGGGCAACTTACCTGTAAAAGCCCGATTGGTGATGGTTAACTAAGGCCCCTACGGCTGGAAGTTTCACTTTATAGAGAAAGAAAAAGTAGGAGATTTGCAATTGTAAGGAATCTCTGCAATTGCATCCAAGTGTATTGTAATATAAAATAGTTGAACAGGAGTTTAATTTATTATGGAGGTGCTATGTCTAGTATGAATACGAACGAAAGAATTGTGCCCCTCCTACCATTAAGAGGCGTTCTCGTATATCCAACGATGGTTCTGCATCTTGATGTAGGACGTGATAAATCAATACAAGCACTAGAGCAGGCAGCAATGGATGAAAATATCATCTTTTTAGCGATGCAAAAAGAAATGAATATCGATGATCCAAAAGAAGATGACATATATAGTGTGGGTACAGTAGCGAAAGTAAAGCAGATGTTAAAACTGCCGAACGGCACGCTTCGTGTCCTTGTAGAAGGTTTACATAGAGCAGAAATTGTAGAATTTATTGAAGAAGAAAATGCAATACAGGTTTCTATTCAAACAGTAACAGAGGAAGAAGAAGGCGATTTAGAAGAAAAGGCTCTAATGCGCACGTTACTTGAACATTTCGAGCAATATATTAAAGTTTCGAAAAAGGTATCGAATGAAACGTTTGCGACAGTAGTAGATGTTGAAGAACCTGGCCGCCTAGCTGATTTAATTTCTTCTCATCTACCAATTAAAACAAAACAAAAGCAAGAAATTTTAGAGATTAGATCAGCGAAAGAAAGATTACATACGCTCATTTCTATTATTCAAGATGAACAGGAACTACTTAGTTTAGAAAAGAAAATTGGACAAAAGGTGAAACGTTCAATGGAACGTACACAAAAAGAATATTTCTTGCGTGAACAAATGAAGGCGATTCAAACAGAACTTGGTGATAAAGAAGGTAAAGGCGGCGAAGTAGAGAAACTTCGCGAAAAAATCGAAGAGGCTGGAATGCCAGAAGAAACGAAGAAAGCTGCCCTAAAAGAATTAGATCGTTATGAAAAGTTGCCAGTAAGTTCTGCAGAGAGTGGTGTCATTCGCAATTATCTGGATTGGTTATTAGCACTTCCGTGGACAGAAGCGACAGAGGATATGATCGATTTAGCACATTCTGAAACAATTTTAAATAGAGATCATTATGGTCTTGAGAAAGTGAAAGAACGTGTACTGGAATATTTAGCTGTACAAAAGCTAACAAATTCTTTAAAAGGACCAATTCTTTGTCTAGTAGGCCCTCCGGGTGTTGGGAAAACATCTTTAGCTCGTTCGATTGCCACATCGTTAAATCGTAATTTTGTCCGTGTTTCCCTTGGTGGTGTTCGTGATGAATCTGAAATTCGTGGTCACCGTCGTACATATGTGGGAGCAATGCCAGGGCGTATTATTCAAGGGATGAAGAAGGCAAAAACAATCAACCCAGTCTTTTTATTAGATGAGATTGATAAGATGTCCAATGATTTCCGTGGCGATCCGTCTGCTGCATTATTAGAAGTATTAGACCCGGAGCAAAACCATAATTTTAGCGATCATTATATTGAAGAGCCGTACGACCTATCAAAAGTAATGTTTGTTGCAACTGCAAATACGCTTGCAAGCATTCCAGGTCCACTCCTTGATCGTATGGAAATTATTTCGATTGCTGGTTATACAGAGATTGAAAAGGTACATATTGCTCGTGAACATTTATTGCCGAAGCAATTAAAAGAACATGGCTTGCGAAAAGGGAATTTACAAATTCGTGATGAAGCCCTGCTTGAAATTATTCGCTACTATACGCGTGAGGCTGGTGTTCGAACGTTAGAACGTCAAATTGCAAAGATTTGTCGTAAAGCAGCAAAGATCATTGTTACAGAAGAGCGTAAACGTATTATTGTAACGGAAAAAAATATTACAGACCTACTTGGTAAACACATATTCCGTTATGGGCAAGCTGAAACGAAAGATCAAGTTGGAATGGCAACTGGTTTAGCGTATACAGCTGCTGGTGGTGATACACTCGCAATTGAAGTATCTGTATCACCAGGAAAAGGAAAATTAATTTTAACAGGGAAACTTGGAGATGTTATGAAAGAATCCGCACAAGCTGCATTTAGTTATATTCGCTCTCGTGCAGAAGAACTTCATATCAATTCAGATTTCCATGAAAAGAATGACATCCATATTCATGTTCCAGAAGGAGCAGTGCCAAAGGATGGTCCATCAGCTGGTATTACGATGGCAACGGCGCTTATTTCCGCATTGACAGGTGTACCTGTTAGTAAAGAAGTAGGGATGACAGGTGAAATTACCCTTCGTGGTCGTGTATTACCAATCGGTGGTTTAAAAGAAAAAACATTAAGTGCTCATCGCGCAGGCTTAACAAAAATTATTTTGCCGGCCGAAAATGAAAAAGATTTAGATGATATTCCAGAAAGCGTAAAAGAAAACCTTACGTTTGTGCTTGTGTCTCATTTAGACGAAGTATTGGAGCACGCATTAGTAGGAGTGAAACAATGAAAGTAACAAAAGCAGATATTGTCATTAGTGCTGTTAAACCAGAACAGTATCCAGATGGTGACTTACCAGAAATTGCATTAGCAGGTCGTTCTAATGTTGGGAAGTCTTCTTTTATTAATAAAATTTTAAATCGTAAAAAGTTAGTTCGTATTTCTTCTAAACCAGGAAAAACGCAGACACTCAACTTTTTCTTAATTAATGAAATGATGCATTTTGTCGATGTTCCAGGTTATGGATATGCGAAAGTATCGAAAACAGAGCGAGCGGCATGGGGCAGAATGATTGAAACCTATTTTACAACGCGTGAGCAATTAGATGCGGCTGTATTAGTAGTGGATCTACGTCACTCGCCGACAAACGATGATGTTATGATGTATGATTTCTTAAAGCATTATGAAATTCCAACAATCATCATTGCAACAAAAGCCGATAAAATTCCGAAAGGGAAATGGCAAAAGCATTTGAAGGTTGTGAAGGAAACGCTTGATATTGAACAAGGTGATGAAGTTGTTCTATTTTCATCGGAAACAGGGCTTGGAAAAGAAGAAGCGTGGAAAGCCATTCATAAGTTTACAAAAACAAAAAACGTGTGACGATTCGTCGCACGTTTTTTTGTTTACTTATAGTACGGGTTCAAAAAGGAGGATAAAGAGAGCCGAGTAGTTCGAGGCGCGGAAGCCACGAGGATACGGACTATATGAGTACCGGAGTGGCGACGTAATGAAGAAATGCGAAAGCTATCTTTACCGGACTTTTTGAACATCTGCTTATAGTACGTTTAATGTAACTTCAATATTTCCTCTAGTCGCTTTTGAATATGGACATACGCCATGTGCAGCTTCTATAAGCTCTTGTGCTTCAGCATGAGAAACGCCAGCTACACGTACATCAAGTGCAGCAGATAATCCAAAACCACCGTCCGTATCTTTTCCAATTGAAACATGAGCTGTCACTTCTGTACTTTCTACTTTTACACGTTTTGTACGAATAACAAGTTGTAATGCACTATCAAAGCATGCTGCATAACCAGCTGCAAATAATTGTTCTGGGTTCGTTGCTTCGCCGCCCATACCGCCTAATGCTTTTGGCATCTTGACATCAAGGTTTAGAATGCCGTCCTCTGAAACAACTTTCCCGTTTCTTCCACCTGTTGCAGTTACAGTTGCTGTGTATAATTTTTCCATTTTCATTCCCCTTTTCTATCATTAATTGGTTTCATGGTTTCAATTAATTTATTTAATTGAACCAATAATGATCGGTATTCTTGCTCTGTAATCCCTAAATTGGTAGCAATGGTTTTTGGCAATGAACATGCTTTTTCTTTTAAAGCGTGTCCTTGTTCTGTTAGTTCAATGCACACCTTGCGTTCATCTTCCTTAGAACGAACACGTTTAACTAATCCTAATGTTTCCATGCGTTTTAACATAGGGGTTAAAGTGCCAGAATCTAAAAATAGACGTTCACCAATTTCTTTTACAGTTAATCCATCTTGCTCCCAAAGTACTAATAATGTAATGTACTGTGGATACGTAATACCCATTTCTTCTAGATAGGGTCGATAAAAGCGTGTTACTTCCCTAGAGCAAGCATAAATAGAAAAGCAAAGCTGATTATCGAGATGCAAAGGATTATCTTTCATGAGCATCCCTCCTTTTAAATTGTGCACAATTAAATTTTGTGAAATAAATATAGCGAAAAAGAAATGAGATGTCAAATACATTGCAACGAAAAAATTTTGAGAAATGTGTCACATGAAAGAAGTTGTTACATTTTGGAACAATCATACATATTTTTCTGTATGATGAAAGAAGATAGAGAAAGAGAGTATTTCAATTCGTATGGAATAGTTTCCATCACTTGATTCTGATAGATTTTTTTGGTAACGTACAAATAGAATTATTATTTTATAATGATTATAAAGTAAGGTGTATATACATTTTGATTTTCTAACATATAAGTCGCTGTTATGAAGAACAAAAGGTGACATGTACTCATTTTCTCTCTTTGTTTTCACTTGGCATGGGGCAGGAAGAGGGTCTGACCACTTCTATGCGTGGCTGGATGCTCTTCCACCTAAAGATTAGGTTTTATGTCGTTTTTCAATTTGTATTTATATAGTCAGATGAGTAATGTATTTCCTGCTAGGTGTGAAAAGCAGAAAAAATAATTTGTTGATGTTCACACGATTGTCAGATTCATAACAGGAAAGTTGTATTATGATAGTAGATAAGGTGATAAAACGGTTGAAGGGGGACATGCTGCGTGCATATTCTTGTTGTTGGTGTAAATTATCGAACAGCCCCTGTAGAATTTCGTGAGAAACTAACATTTCAGGCAGCGGAGTTAGAGCAGGCAATGACAACGTTACAAAATCAAAAAAGCGTGTTAGAAAATGTCATTGTATCAACGTGTAACCGCACAGAAATCTATGCTGTCGTTGATCAATTACACACGGGACGATATTACATTAAGAAATTTTTAGCTGATTGGTTTCAGCTTGGTATAGAAGAGGTTTCACCATATTTGTCTATTTTTGAACAAGATGGTGCCGTGGAACATTTATTCCGTGTAACGTGCGGATTAGATTCTATGGTAGTGGGTGAAACACAAATCTTAGGACAAATTCGAAATAGCTTCTTAGAGGCGCAAAAAGTGAAAGCAACAGGGACAATTTTTAATGAATTGTTCAAACAAGTCATTACGTTAGCAAAGCGTGCGCATTCAGAAACAACAATTGGTGAAAGTGCCATGTCTGTTAGTTATGCTGCTGTTGAACTTGGAAAGAAAATTTTCGGTGATTTAACAGACTGTCATGTTTTGATTCTTGGCGCTGGAAAGATGGGTGAACTTGCCCTGCAAAACTTATATGGAAGCGGAGCTCGTAAAGTGACCGTTATGAACCGTACGTTTACGAAAGCGGAAACAATGGCCGAGAAATATATGGGGCATGCAAAACCGTTAAGTGAATTACAGTGTGCGCTTTTAGAAGCGGATATTTTAATTAGTTCAACTGGTGCTTCAGATTACGTGATTACGAAAGAAATGATGACAAGAGTGGAGCGTATACGTTGTGGTCGTCCATTATTTATGGTAGATATTGCAGTACCGCGTGATATTGATCCGACAATCGATGAGCTAGAAGGTTCTTTCTTGTACGATATTGATGATTTACAAGGTGTAGTAGAAGCCAATCGTGCTGAACGTTTGAAAGAGGCGGAAAAAATTCAGCTTATGATCGAAGAGGAAATCGTTATATTTAAAGCTTGGTTAAATACGCTTGGCGTTGTTCCTTTAATATCAGCTTTACGTGATAAAGCATTAGCGATTCAAAGTGATACGATGCAAAGTCTTGAACGAAAAATTCCAACGCTTAGTGATCGTGAAAGAAAAGTGATTAGTAAGCATACGAAAAGTATTATCAATCAACTGCTAAAGGATCCAATTTTAGTAGCGAAAGAGTTAGCGGCCGAAGAGGGAGCTACGGAAAAGCTCGCTTTATTTGCGAAAATTTTTGATTTAGAAGCGCAAGAAGCGGCCATGGAACATATTGAAGAACCAGAGCATAAACGAGTGTGGACAGCATCCGTTCCATCTTTATAACTGGAAGGATGATCGGATGGGTTTTTTAAATAATAGTATTATTTATCATATCGCAATTATTTTATATGCTTGTAGCATTAGTTTATATTTTATAGATTATTTCCAAAGTAACCGAAAGGCGAATCGAATTGCTTTTTGGTTACTTGCGATTGTATGGGTATTACAGTCTATTTTTATGTTACTTCGAGCTACGGAATCAGAGACGAATCCGATTTTGACATTATTGTCAGGGATTTATTTTTATGTGTGGCTATTAATTACAATGTCACTCGTAATCAATCGATTTATGCGCATTGACTTTTTAGTCTTTTTTACAAATGTCATTGCTTTTGGCGTAAGCGCTTTTTCTATTTTCACTCCGCTCGGAAAAATGTCGCCTGTACTCGCACATCAATTAGTTTCAGAGCTTGTATACGTGCATGTAGGAATGGCGATTATTTCCTATGCGACGTTTACAGTATCGTTTATTTTTTCCATTATGTACTTGTTGCAATATCGATTATTAAAACAAAAAAAATGGAATGCAAGATTAAGAAGGTTAGGAAACTTACCGAAGCTTGAGTCGATGTCATATGGATTAAATTTATTTTCTGTTCCGTTTTTCCTATTAGCTATTTTGCTTGGATGTATATGGGGATATACAAAACTAGATAATTTCCATTGGTATGACACGAAAGTAATCGGGTCTTTTGTTGTTTTGATTGTCTATTGCATGGGTCTATATTTACGAGGGTCAGATATATTGCAAGGTAAGAAAATTATAAACTGGAACATTGGAGCCTTTCTCGTTATGTTAATCAATATTTTTCTATTAAGCAGTTTATCCAACTTCCACTTTTGGTATTTATAATGAGGAGAGAACATTATGCGCAAAATTATTGTAGGTTCAAGAAAGAGTAAGCTAGCATTAACGCAAACAAATTGGTTTATTGATCAATTAAAAGCGCTTGGTTTACCATATGAATTTGAAGTGAAAGAAATTGTTACAAAAGGTGATGTTATTTTAGATGTGACGCTTTCTAAAGTAGGTGGGAAAGGCTTGTTTGTAAAAGAAATTGAACACGCACTACTTATGAAAGAAATCGATATGGCTGTACATAGTATGAAGGATATGCCAGCTGTACTTCCAGATGGATTAACAATTGGGTGTATACCAAAACGTGTCGATCCGCGTGATGCGTTCATCTCAAAAAACGGGGAATCATTTGAGGACTTAGCAGAAGGTGCAATTCTTGGTACGAGTAGTTTACGACGTAGTGCGCAGTTACTCGCTGCTAGACCAGATTTACAAGTGAAGTGGATTCGTGGAAATATTGATACGAGATTACGTAAATTAAAAGAAGAAGATTATGATGCAATCATTTTAGCAACGGCTGGATTGCAGAGAATGGGCTGGGATGATGATGTAATTACAGAACACTTAGATGAAACATTATGTGTACCAGCTGTAGGACAAGGTGCCTTAGCGATTGAATGTCGTGAGGATGATGCAGATCTATTGCAATTATTATCACATATGAATGATGCTGTAACAGAACGAACAGTAGCGGCTGAACGAGTATTCCTTCATAAACTTGAAGGTGGTTGCCAAGTACCGATTGCTGGTTATGCAACGCTTCAGAAGAATGATGAAATTGAATTAACAGCTCTTGTCGGTTCTATGGATGGTTCAGTCTTGTTAAAAGAAATTGTCACAGGTGTGAATCCAGAGCAAGTTGGCTTAGAGGCAGCGGATCGTTTAATTAAGCAAGGAGCAAAAGAGCTCATTCTTGCTGCGAATAAGGAGCAACATTAATCATGGATGCTCTTGCTGGCAAAACAGTACTGATTACGCGTGCCCAGCATCAAGCAAAACAAATGAGTGCAGCGGTGAAAAAGCAGGGCGGAATTCCATTGGAAATTCCGCTTTTGCATATAGAAGGTGTATCCCAGCAGGAATTTCAAGGTATATCTCAGCAGCTTCACACATATGACTGGGTTATTTTTACGAGTAAAAATGGTGTGAGTTTTTTTTTAGATGGTTTGTGTCAGGGAATACCCCCTACTGTTCGCATTGCTGCAGTAGGGGTGAAAACAGGGCAAGAATTAGAAAAGCGAGGTTATGAGGTTCATTTTGTCCCAAAGACTTTTGTCGCGGAAGCTTTCGTTTTAGAATTTGTAAGAGAGTTAAACGGGACAGAACGCATTTTATTTCCTAAAGGGAATTTAGCTAGAGATATTATTCCAAATAAACTCCGTAATCTTGATGTGTTTTTAGAAGAATTTGTTGTGTATGAAACGAAAACAAATCATGAGAAGCAGTCAGACCTTATCGCAGCTCTAGAGTCAGGTAAGGTAGATGTTGTTACATTTACGAGTCCCTCTACCGTTACAAGCTTTGTGAAATTACTTGAGGGCACAAACTGGAGAGAATGGACAAAAAAATGTACAATTGCTTGTATAGGACCGATAACAGAGCAAGAGGCAAGGCGTTATTTTGCCGATGTAATCGTTCCAAAAGAATATACAGTAGAAGCGTTAATACAGTGCATTTCAAAATATAATCAAAATGCATAGTCTAAATAAAAAGAATGGGAGATAGAAATCTATGAATTCTTTACAATTTAATCGTCATCGTCGTTTAAGACAAAGCGAAAATATGCGTGCGCTTGTACGTGAAACATTTTTACATACAGAAGATTTTATTTATCCTATTTTTGTATTAGAAGGAGAGAATGTTCGTAACGAAGTTCCTTCTATGCCGGATGTATATCAAATTTCTTTAGATCTTCTGCAAGCTGAAATGCAAGAAGTGGTAGATTTAGGTATTCGTTCTGTTATCGTATTTGGTTTGCCTGCTGAAAAAGATGAAGTTGGATCTTCTGCATTTTGTGAACACGGCATTGTACAACGTGCGATCAAACAAATTAAAGAACAGTTTCCAGAGTTAGTAGTAGTGGCGGATACATGTTTATGCCAATATACAAGCCATGGGCATTGCGGGGTTATTGAGGATGGAATCATTTTAAATGATGAATCACTTGAAGTTCTTGCAAAAACAGCAGTGAGCCAAGCAAAAGCAGGAGCAGATATTATCGCACCATCTAACATGATGGATGGATTTGTAACGGCGATTCGCCATGCGTTAGATGAGAACGGTTTTGCACACGTACCGGTTATGTCATACGCTGTGAAATACTCGTCTGCATTTTACGGTCCATTCCGCGATGCTGCGCACGGTGCACCGCAATTTGGTGATCGTAAAACGTATCAAATGGATCCAGCAAACCGTATGGAAGCATTCCGTGAGGCTGAATCAGATGTAATGGAAGGAGCGGATTTCTTAATTGTAAAACCGGCCCTTTCTTACTTAGATATCATTCGCGATGTGAAAAACAATTTCAATTTACCAATCGTAGCTTATAATGTGAGCGGAGAATACTCAATGATTAAAGCGGCAGCGCAAAATGGTTGGATTAATGAAAAAGAGATTGTACTTGAGAAACTATTAAGCATGAAACGTGCAGGAGCAGATTTAATTATTACGTATCATGCGAAAGACGCAGCACGATGGTTACAAGAAGGAGGGATACAATAATGAAAAAGTTTGATAAATCGATTGAAGCATTTGAAACAGCGCAAGATTTAATGCCTGGCGGCGTAAATAGTCCAGTTCGTGCATTTAAGTCCGTTGGTATGAATCCGCTTTTTATGGAGCGCGGAAAAGGCTCTAAAGTGTATGATATTGACGGGAACGAATATATCGACTACGTATTATCATGGGGACCGCTTATTCACGGACATGCAAATGAACGTGTTGTGGAATCATTAAAAGCTGTTGCTGAAAAAGGAACGAGCTTTGGTGCGCCAACAGAGATTGAAAATAAATTAGCGCAGCTTGTAATTGAGCGTGTGCCATCGATTGAAATTGTACGTATGGTAAATTCAGGAACAGAAGCGACGATGAGTGCCCTTCGTCTAGCGCGTGGTTATACAGGTCGTAATAAAATTTTGAAATTTATTGGTTGTTACCATGGTCATGGTGATTCGCTATTAATTAAAGCAGGTTCAGGTGTTGCGACGCTTGGTTTACCAGATAGCCCAGGTGTACCTGAAGGTGTAGCGAAAAATACGATTACAGTAGCGTATAACGATTTGGAGAGCGTAAAATATGCGTTCGAGCAATTCGGTGACGATATTGCTTGTGTTATCGTAGAGCCAGTGGCAGGAAATATGGGAGTAGTTCCACCACAACAAGGATTTTTAGAAGGACTTCGTGAAGTGACAGAGCAAAGTGGTGCATTGCTTATTTTTGATGAAGTGATGACAGGATTCCGCGTTGCTTACAACTGTGGACAAGGTTATTACGGTGTAACACCTGATTTAACTTGTTTAGGAAAAGTAATCGGTGGCGGCCTACCAGTAGGAGCATACGGTGGTAAAGCGGAAATTATGCGCCAAGTTGCACCGAGCGGACCGATTTACCAAGCAGGTACATTATCTGGTAATCCTTTAGCAATGACTGCAGGTTATGAAACATTAGTACAATTAACGCCAGAGTGTTATCAAGAGTTTGAGCGTAAAGCTGAAATGTTAGAAAATGGCCTGCGTAAAGCTGCTGAAAAATACGGTATTCCGCATCATATAAACCGCGCAGGTTCAATGATTGGTATATTCTTCACGAATGAACCAGTTATTAACTACGATGCAGCAAAAACGTCTAACTTAGAGTTTTTCGCAGCTTACTATCGTGAAATGGTAGAGCAAGGTGTATTCTTACCACCTTCTCAATTTGAAGGATTATTCTTATCAACAGCACATAGTGATGCAGATATTGAAGCGACAATTGCAGCGGCAGAAATTGCGATGTCGAAATTAAAAGCGTAAATAAAAAGGTTGCCGGGGATCGTCCTGGCAACCTTTTTTATTAATGACTAGAGATCATGTCGCATATTGTCGGAACGCCGATATATTTTAAAAAGCGTCGATATATGAAAAATGAATAGGAAGATCACATGTGCAGTTTGATTTTTTACTCATAAAATGATTCCCAGACACATAAACCTGTAATGACATACAGTTTGGGAGGGGGAAAAGAAGTGGCAACAGATCATTCATTACGTTTTTCATTAAAAGAATCGGTTTGGTTCCAAAAAGGACAGGAAGTCGAAGAACTTTTGTCAATTTCGTTAGATCCAGACGTTGAGATAGAAGAGCTTGAATGCGAAGTAATTGTGAGAGGTCAATTGGATTTAACGGGAGAATATGTTGCAAGACAAGATGATTCTGCTTTTTCATTACGAGATTTATCTCCGGCGAAGTCCATTGATTATGTAGAAACGCGAGAAGATGGTGTAAACGAACTTGTACACTCTTTTCCGTTAGAAATTTCGATTCCACGAAACCGAGTGAAACAAGTTGAAGAATTGTATGTTTCCATTGAGGAATTTGATTATGAATTAAAGGAAAATGGTTGTTTACAGCTATTAGCGGATATATCGATATCTGGATTATGTGAGGATGAGAGAATACAGAATGAAGTGCAAGAGGAAGAGATAGAGAATGTGGAAGTTGATAGAACCGAGGAAATAAAAGCGGTGGATGAGGATACATTGCCGGTAGAAGTGGAAGAAGTAACAGTTCATACAGAATCAAACGGATGGGAAGATTATGCATTTGAGCCTTTCCAATTAGAGGAACGCAAAGAACAAGAATTAGAAGAAGAGGTAGAAGATCTAGAAGAACATAAAGAGGAAGAACGAGAAGAGGAAGCAAAAGAAACTACACCACAGTTTGAATTCTTTGGCCGGAAGGATTTTCAGAAAAAGAAGGAAAAGGAATTACAGGAAGAAGCAGAAACGGCATACTCACAACGGGATGAAAATGCATTATATTTAACAAAATTGTTTACGAAAGAGCCGGAAGAAGAATTTACGAAATTACGTATGTATTTTGTGCAAGAAGGGGATACAATTGAATCGGTTGCAGATCGATATGAAACGTCTGTCCAGCATTTACATCGTGTGAATCAAACAGATGATGTGTATTTAACTGCAGGGCAAATTATATATATACCTGTGTCAAAAGCGAAGACAAAGTGAGTGGAGAATTTTCTCCACTCATCTCTTTTCTTTTACTATAGTTTATCTTACGTTTTTGAATGAGAAAGGATCATTCGTATGGATATAGAATTGCGAGATCGTTATGCGCCGATCGTACAGCGGTATCAATTGGATGCCCACCATATGGAAGAGCACGGGAGTGTAATAAAAATTTATACGAATCAAGGTCCATATGCATTGAAAAAATTACCATCCCATCGATTGAAGCGAAATAATTTAATGTATCATGTTCAATTTTTACGTGAAAAGGGATTTACACATTGTGTACCGATTTACCATGCGATAGATGGAAATCATATTTTGAGTGACGAAACATATAGTTATTATTTAATGCCTTGGCTTGAGCGAGCAGAAGGGAACGGAGAGGACAATGATCAATATCATAAAATGTTTCAGACGCTAGCGCTGCTTCATCAAAGGACGGTAAAAGAAGAAACGTATACTGAAGAAGCGTTAGAGGAGCATTATACAAATGTCTCTGATCGTTGGGAGAAAGATGGAGAATTCTTAGAGCAATTCCTCGTAGAGTCTGAGGCGAAATGGTATATGTCGCCGTTTGAATTGCAGTATTGTACGTATTTTCATCATGTGATGAGGGCACGTGAATTTGCAACGAAACAGCTTTCGGAGTGGCATGAAACGATGAAAGAAAAAGAAAAAACACGAGTTTCTTTTATCCATGGCAATGTATCGATGAATCATTTTTTATTCGATTACGAACGGAACGGTTATTTTATTAGTTTAGAAAGATCTCAATTTGCAACACCAGTTCAAGATCTTGTTCGCTTTTATTCCCGCTCATTGAACACATATCCAATTGCGAGAAGCGATCGCTTTGAATGGTATCAGGTGTATCAAAAGAATTTTCCGTTTACGAAAGAAGAACAACTCCTTATGTTTGCGTATCTAACATATCCGTCCCCATTTATTCGACAAATCCAATCTTATACAAGCAAACAGCAGGGCCGTAGTGAAAAGCAAGAACTTCAAGGTGTGAAAATGTTACAACAAGCGCATTGGCTTGTAAGTAATATAGAATATTTTATTTCACAATTACAAGCAGCGCAGCAAGGGAATGAGTAACAGCCGTAGTCTCAAGTGTCCTTGAGGCTACGGCTGAAAATGCAAGCGAATCGTTGCTACAACAAAGATGATAAGGATGATGAAGTCTAAGAAAGTTGGAAGTAGTAATGTACGAATCCCTTGGAAAATCGTAAGGGGAATTGCAAAATCAGCAAACATCGTTTGTAAATTTCTAACCCATGAAGGGGCCGAGAAATTGTAGGTGCGTCGGTATCGTCGCATAATCATTCCTCCGTATAGAAAGGCTATTGCTGCACATGAACCTTAAAAGATGAAAGGGTAATATTACAGTATGCGGGGTAAGTACCTAAGGTGCTTGTGCTGCATACTTTCATTTTCCGTGTATATATTACAGAAAAATTAGTTAAGCTGATTGGTAATTGTATGTTGTTTTTATCAAAATAGAATTTATTAATTGTAGAAACTTGCTGAAAAATATTTTTATCTTGACGAATATGGTTTCGTTTTTTACACTATTGTATATAATAAATAACAATTATATAAATGCGTTGAAGGGGAAGAGTATAACATTAAACGTCTGCAGAGAGGAGAATTATTAGCTGTGAGATTCTCTAGATAGTCATGTTAGAAGGTAGCTCTGGAGCATCTTTTCTGAACGGAGTCATTCTCATTAGGAAAAGACGGATTTGTCCGTTATCAAATTAAGAGTATAAGCAAATTTTGAATTTGTTTGTAAATAAAGGTGGTACCACGATGTCCCTCGTCCTTTTTGGATGAGGGGCATTTTTTATTTTAAGGAGGGAAAATAATGTCAAATACGGAAAAGAATTTACCGACTAAATATGATCATATGTCCGTTGAAGAAGGTCTTTATAAATGGTGGCTAGACGGCAAATATTTCGAAGCAAAAGGAGATGCGGAAAAGCAGCCGTATACAATTGTAATCCCGCCTCCAAACGTAACAGGTAAACTGCACTTAGGGCACGCCTGGGATACGACGCTTCAAGATATTTTAACGCGTACAAAGCGTATGCAAGGTTACGATGTATTATGGCTTCCAGGAATGGACCATGCTGGTATCGCAACGCAGGCAAAAGTAGAAGGAAAACTTCGTGAAGAAGGTATTTCACGTTACGATCTTGGCCGTGAGAAATTCCTTGAGAAAGCATGGGAATGGAAAGAAGAATATGCTTCTCACATTCGTCAGCAATGGGGAAAAGTTGGTTTAGGATTAGATTACTCTCGTGAGCGCTTTACATTAGACGAAGGTTTATCTGATGCGGTTAATAAAGTATTCGTTCAATTATACGAAAAAGGTTTAATTTACCGCGGTGAATATATCATTAACTGGGATCCAGCAACACGCACAGCTCTTTCTGATATTGAAGTAATTCATAAAGAGATTCAAGGTGCATTCTACCATATGAACTACCCATTAACAGATGGATCTGGTCACATTCGACTTGCGACAACTCGTCCAGAAACAATGCTTGGCGATACAGCAGTAGCAGTTCATCCAGAAGATGATCGTTACAAGCATTTAATCGGAAAAACAGTTACACTTCCAATCGTAGGCCGTGAAATTCCGATTATTGCTGATGAGTACGTAGAAAAGGATTTCGGAACAGGCGTTGTGAAAATTACACCAGCTCACGATCCGAATGACTTTGAAGTAGGTAACCGTCATGACTTACCTCGTATTTTAGTAATGAACGAAGATGGAACGATGAACGAAAAAGCTGGTAAGTATAACGGTATGGATCGTTTCGAATGCCGTAAAGAGTTAGTAAAAGACTTACAAGATACTGGCGTATTAGTAGAAATCGAGCCTCATATGCATTCGGTAGGACATAGTGAGCGTAGCGGTGCAGTTGTTGAGCCTTACTTATCAACACAATGGTTCGTAAAAATGGGACCACTTGCAGAAAAGGCAGTAGAACTTCAACAAAAAGAAGAAGAAAAAGTAACGTTCGTACCAGAACGTTTCGAGAACACATACTTACGCTGGATGGAAAACATTCACGACTGGTGTATTTCTCGTCAATTATGGTGGGGACACCGCATTCCAGCTTGGTATCATAAAGAAACTGGTGAAGTATACGTAGGTACGGAAGCACCAGCAGATATTGAAAACTGGAATCAAGATAACGACGTACTTGATACATGGTTTAGCTCAGCGTTATGGCCATTCTCAACACTTGGTTGGCCGAATGAAGATGCAGAAGACTTCAAACGTTACTATTCAACAGATGCTCTAGTAACGGGTTATGATATCATCTTCTTCTGGGTATCTCGTATGATTTTCCAAGGTTTAGAGTTTACAGGAGAGCGCCCATTTAAAGACGTATTAATTCACGGTTTAGTTCGTGATGAGCAAGGACGTAAAATGAGTAAATCTCTTGGTAACGGTATTGACCCAATGGATGTTATTGATAAGTACGGTGCAGATGCAATGCGCTTCTTCTTATCAACAGGAAGTGCACCAGGACAAGATTTACGCTTCAGCATGGAGAAAGTAGAATCTACTTGGAACTTCATTAATAAAATTTGGAATGCATCTCGTTTCGTATTAATGAACATGGATGACATGAAATATGAAGATATCGATTTAACTGGCGAAAAATCAGTTGCAGATAAGTGGATTTTAACTCGCTTAAATGAAACAATTGAAAGTGTAACACGTAACATGGATAAATATGAGTTCGGTGAAGCTGGCCGTTCATTATACAACTTCATTTGGGATGATTTCTGTGATTGGTATATTGAAATGGCGAAACTTCCATTATACGGTGAAGATGAAGTGGCTAAGAAAACAACTCGTTCAATTCTAGCATACGTACTAGACCAAACGATGCGTCTACTACACCCATTCATGCCATTCGTAACAGAGAAGATTTGGCAACACTTACCGCATGAAGGTGAATCTATTACAGTAGCAGCATGGCCGGCAGCTCGCGAAGATTTACAAGATAAAGAAGCGGCAGCAGAAATGCACCTTCTAGTTGATATCATTCGCTCTGTTCGAAACATTCGTGCTGAAGTAAATACGCCAATGAGCAAAAAAGTTCAAATGCAAATTAAAGCAAAAGACGAAGCAGTACTAGCACAGCTTATGAAAAACAGCTCTTACATTGAGCGTTTCTGTAATCCAAGTGAATTAACAATTAAGACTGATTTACAAGCGCCAGAAAAAGCGATGACTGCAATCGTATCAGGTGCAGAGTTATTCTTACCGTTAGCTGATCTTATCAATCTTGATGAAGAGAAAGCGCGTCTTGAAAAAGAACTTGAGAAGTTCGATAAAGAAGTAGAACGTGTACAGAAGAAACTTGCAAACCAAGGTTTCGTAGCAAAAGCTCCAGCGGCAGTTATTGAAGGAGAGCGTGCAAAAGAGCAAGATTATCTAGAAAAACGCGAAGCAGTTCGTCAACGTCTAGCTGATCTTCAAAAATAAAGTCATTCGAAAGAGACTCGCCATATTGGTGAGTCTCTTTTATTTGCGTATAATAGAGCTAGGATAATTCTTTGTTTTAGTTCTTTTTTATTGATTTGAAAGGGGAATGGCAAGCGTGGTACATACATACGAAGAAGCGATAGGTTGGATTCATAGCCGATTAAAGTTTGGAATTAAACCAGGATTAGAGAGAATGCAGTGGATGCTAGGGGAGCTTGGAAATCCTGAGCGTCACATAAAATGCGTTCATCTTGCAGGAACAAATGGAAAAGGTTCAACTTTAACATATATGCGTTATATGCTAGAGGCGGGAAAATATAAAGTTGGTACATTTACGTCTCCATACATTGAAACATTTAATGAGCGAATTAGTGTTAACGGTACACCGATTGCAGATAAAGAAATTACTGAGCTTGTAAATATGGTAAAACCGGTTGTTGAAAAATTAGATGAAACAGATTTAGGAGAAGCAACGGAGTTTGAAATTATTACAGTAATGGCAATCTGCTATTTTGGTAAAATAAACTTCTGTGACATCGTCTTGTTTGAAACAGGACTTGGTGGTCGTTTTGATTCTACAAATGTAGTTCATCCAGTTCTTACAATAATTACAAATATCGGCCATGATCATATGCATATTTTAGGGAATACATTAGCTAAAATTGCATATGAAAAAGCAGGAATTATTAAATCAGGAGTTCCTGTTATTACTGGTGTGCAGGATGAAGAAGCACTTGAGGTTATCAAAAAGGTTGCTCAGGAAAAGAATGCAAATCTTTATGAGTTTGGAAAGCAATTTACAGCTGTTCATCAGCGTTCCGATGAAGATGGAGAGCATTTTGATTTTTCTTGCCCGTTTGCTTCATTTGAGGAAGTTCAGATTTCGATGAAAGGAAGTCATCAAGTCGGAAATGCGGCATTGGCGTTGATGGGGATTATGTATCTTAAAACATACCTATCATTCTTAATGGAGGAAGAGCATATTGGCGTAGGATTAAGTGAAGCATATTGGATTGGCCGATTTGAACGACTGCAAAGCAATCCGGACGTAATTATAGATGGCGCTCATAATCCAGAAGGAATTGCAAGCCTTGTGAAAACAGTAAAGGCTCATTATAACGATAAAAACATCCTTGTTTTATTTACCGCTTTAGGTGATAAACAGCTAGACAATATGGTAGGGAAATTAGAAACAATTGCAGATGAAATGATTTTTACAACATTCACATTTGATCGTGCGATTTCTGCTGAGGAGCTTGCAGCCTACTCGCGTAAGGAAACAAAACAAGTTTTTGAGAATTGGAAAGAAGCTATTGATGCGAAAATGAACAACCTCCAAGAAAATGATGTTTTCATCATAACAGGCTCTCTTTACTTCATTTCAGAAGTTCGAAAATACATTCGTGAAAAAAACTAGGACAGCAACTTGCTGCCCTAGTTTTTTGTTCTACAAATGAAGTCAAATGCATACATATAAAGTGAAATTTCCATCAGTGAAGGTTTTTTTATTTCCCACTGATGGTTAGCCTTCACCAATCGGGCTTTTAGGGGCAGTTTATCCCCTAGCAACCTTCATAATTTTTATCCGCAATTTTGAGGTAGGGAATAGTACTGCCCATTAATGCGGGATAAGATAACTATATGGGAAAATTTGACGAATCCCTCCGACAGATATCTCGTTTTTTTGTGAAGTGAATATGATATGATGCGGACAATGATAAGAGGTGAGGTGTGAGGGTATGGACAAGCAATCACGAACAATCTCGGTTAAAGTAAACGGAACGGAAGCAAAGTATGAAGAAAAGCAGAAAGAAAAGGAAGAATTTGATTGGATGGTAGTTGATAGTGAAACGTCGCAAAATGTAGTGCCCTTTCAAAAAAACAAGTTACCATCTATCCGGCAGCACCGAAAAAAATGGAATAATGTGCTTGTTTTTACAGTTGCTACTGCGGTTATCATTGGCACAGTGTTAGGGATGGGAATGCTTCACTTGTTAACGGGACAAGGTACAGTTCGGGAAACTACGATAACAAGTGGAGAAAAGAATAATGGAGCAGAGCAAAAAGAAGTAACAGCTGGAGAGAAAAAAGAAGAAAAACAAAAGGTGGGGAATGCAGCTGCTTTAGAACCAATCACTTTATATTTCGTTCAGGGAGGTCTCTATTCTTCTGAAGAAAAAGGACAGGCAGCCACTCAGGAATGGAAAGACAATGGGGGCATAGCAGCGATTAAACCGACTGATGATAAATATTCACTTGTAGTTGGAATTGCTAGTGATGAAGAATCGCTAGATAAATTAATCGGACAATATAAGAAAGATGGCGTATCAGTTTTGAAAAAGAAATGGGAAATTACAGATCGGGCATTGCTGAAAAGCGATAAAGAGTCTGGTCCATTGTTAAGTAAGTTGCAACCCTTATACGTCCATTTTGTAAAATACTCGACTAGTATACAACCTGGAAGTAAAAGTAATTCAAAAGAAATAGAAGCGATTGAAAAGGAATGGAGGGCAATTGAAAAAGAGGGGAAATCAATTAAGCGTGAGGATGTAAAAAAAATATATACGTATGCATCAGTAGCTGTGCAAACAATAAAAGAGGGAAAGACTGATAAAGAAGCAGTAGCTAAATTGAATCAAGTTATCATGGATGGTTTGCTTTCTTATGAAAAAGTGGTTTCGCAAAAAGCAAAAGAGTAGGATAATGAAATAAGAGGGAAGAAGTATGCATACTTCTTTCTTTTCTTTTGAATT
Organism: Bacillus sp. IT-79MI2; assembly: GCF_949768135.1. Lineage (NCBI taxonomy): Bacteria > Bacillati > Bacillota > Bacilli > Caryophanales > Bacillaceae > Bacillus > Bacillus sp. IT-79MI2. The sequence goes on from NZ_CATKPV010000095.1 coordinate 198,024, forward strand.
ATATAGCTATAGAAATGTTTTCACCTTATAGTGAGAAAACATCATTTCTTAAAAAGAAAATGATGTTTTTGCAATTTGTAGGAAAGGTATTCGTTTGATACGATCAAGCTATATTTTTCTGCTTTATGTAAGAAAGGAGCATATATGAAAAAACTTATTTTAGCATCTGGGTCACCGCGCCGGAAGGAATTACTTGAACTAGCGGGTGTACCATTTGAAATTGTTGTGAGTGAAATAGAAGAAACAATCGGTGCGTATTCATCGCCCGCCGATATTGTGATGTCACTTGCTTTGCAAAAAGCGTCTGCTGTAGTAGAACATCACGAAGATAGTGTGGTATTAGGTGCAGATACAATTGTTACATATGAATCGCGTATTCTTGGAAAGCCTAAAGATGAAGCGGAAGCGAAAGAAATACTGCAGCTATTATCAGGAAAAACACATGAAGTATATACAGGCGTTGCGCTCATTTCAAAAGAAAAAACAGTAACTTTCTACGAACGTACAGAAGTTATGTTTTGGGAGTTAACAGAAGAAGAGATTGATGCGTATATTGCGACGAAAGAACCGCTTGATAAGGCTGGAAGTTACGGTATTCAAGGAAAAGGTTCTATCTTTGTTCAACATATTCAAGGAGATTACTACAGTGTAGTGGGATTACCAATTGCACGACTTGTTCGTGAATTAAAACAGTTCGATAATGATGCATCCCATGCGTAAAATTGCATGGGGTTTTCTTTGCGGAAAATTGAAAAAGGAGTGAAAATATGAACGGTATTCGTGATGTTTTGAAAGAAGAACAACCACGGGAGCGTTTATTAGTAGAAGGAGCAAGCAGTTTATCGAATCGGGAACTTCTCGCAGTGCTACTTAGAACTGGTTCTAAAGAAGAATCAGTTCTAACATTAGCGGATCAAATTTTATATCATTTTGACGGATTACGAATGTTAAAAGATGCTACAATAGAAGAGATGACGAGTATTCATGGTGTAGGAATAGCAAAGGCCTCTCAGTTAATCGCTGCTTTTGAACTAGGGAGAAGGATGGTGCGTTTAGAGTACCAAAATCGATATAGTATTCGGAGTCCAGAAGATTGCGCTAGTTATATGATGGAAGAGATGCGCTTTTTACAACAAGAGCACTTTGTCTGTTTATACTTGAATACGAAAAATCAAGTTATGCATCGGCAGACTGTGTTTATTGGGAGTTTAAATGCCTCAATTGTGCATCCTCGCGAGGTTTTCAAAGAAGCTTTTCGTCGCGCAGCAGCCTCTATTATATGTCTGCATAACCACCCTTCAGGAGATCCTACGCCGAGTCGGGAAGATATTGAAGTGACAAAACGATTGGTAGAATGTGGAAGGATCATTGGGATTGAAGTCCTTGATCACATTATTATAGGCGACCATAAATTCGTGAGTTTAAAAGAAAAAGGTCATATTTAAGACTATTCTTTTTACTTATTTTGTTTTATAATGTGATTTATGAGTTTTTTGTAGGCATTCGCTTACAATAAAAGATAGAAAATATAAAAACGTACTGTTTTATTATAAATATAAAGTAAGAAAATGAGTCCGTGAAAATGAGAAAGGAAGATAGATGATATGTTTGGATTTGGTGGTTTTACTCGTGATCTTGGAATTGATTTAGGAACAGCAAACACGCTTGTATACGTGAAAGGAAAAGGTGTAGTTTTACGTGAACCTTCAGTTGTAGCATTGCAAACAGATTCGAAACAAATCGTTGCAGTTGGTAGCGATGCAAAACAAATGATTGGTCGTACACCAGGAAACGTAGTGGCTCTTCGCCCTATGAAAGATGGTGTAATCGCTGATTATGAAACAACAGCGACAATGATGAAATACTATATTCAACAAGCGCAAAAATCAAATGGATTTTTCTCTCGTAAGCCTTATGTAATGGTATGTGTGCCATCTGGTATTACTGCTGTAGAAAGACGTGCAGTAATCGATGCAACTCGCCAAGCAGGTGCGCGTGATGCATATCCAATTGAAGAGCCATTTGCAGCAGCAATTGGTGCAAACTTACCTGTTTGGGAACCAACTGGTAGTATGGTTGTTGATATTGGCGGCGGAACAACAGAAGTTGCGATCATTTCTTTAGGCGGGATTGTAACAAGTCAATCTGTTCGTGTTGCTGGTGATGATATGGACGATTCAATCATTCAATACATTAAGAAAAGCTACAACTTAATGATCGGTGAAAGAACAGCAGAAGCATTAAAATTAGAAATCGGTTCTGCAGGCGAGCCAGAAGGTATTGAGCCAATGGAAATTCGTGGCCGTGATTTAGTAAGTGGTTTACCAAAAACAGTATTAATCAAGCCAGAAGAGATTGCAGATGCGTTAAAAGATACAGTAGATGCAATTGTAGAATCAGTGAAAAACACATTAGAAAAAACGCCACCTGAATTAGCAGCGGATATTATGGACCGTGGAATTGTATTAACAGGCGGCGGTGCATTACTTCGCAACTTGGACAAAGTAATTAGTGAAGAAACGAAAATGCCAGTTCTTGTTGCAGAAAATCCACTTGACTGTGTAGCAATTGGAACAGGTAAAGCTTTAGATAATATCGACCTTTTCAAAACTGCTCGATAATATTTCAAAATAAAAATCAATGAAATTAAGAGGGTGTGAACGTGCCACAGTTTTTCTTAAACAAAAGATTAATTGTTTTGCTAGTTAGTATTATTCTTCTCGTGGCATTGATTGGAATCTCATTGAAAGAACGAAAAAATCTAACATGGCCAGAGCAGTTTGTAAAAGATACTGTCGGTGTTGTAGAACGTGTATTCCAAAAGCCAGCGAATTATGTTGCCGGATTCTTTGAGAACGTAGAAGATGTAAAGCGCACGTATGAAGAAAATAAAACATTAAAAGAAAAATTAGATAAGTATGCGGAATTATCCGTGAAAGTAAAAGATTTAGAAAAAGATAATGCGAAGCTTCGTGAAACGATTGATAAAAAAGATTCTCTTCGTGACTATAAGCCAATCCAAGCTACAGTGATTGCACGCAATCCGGACAAGTGGTATGACTTAATCGGAATTGATAGAGGTGCACAGCAAGGAATCCAGAAGGATATGGCTGTTATGACTTCAAAAGGGTTAGTTGGACGAGTGAAAAGTGTGTCTCAATTTACATCAACTGTAGAATTATTGAGCTCACTGAATCGAACAAATCGTATTTCTGCTGTAGTAGAAGGGCAAGAGCGTATTTTTGGATTGATTGAAGGATACGACAAGGAAAAACAAACTCTTGTTTTCACAAAGATTCCATCTGATGTAAAAGTAGAAAAAGATCAAACGGTTGTAACATCAGGATTAAGTGATATTTTCCCAAAAGGATTAGTAATTGGGAAAATTGTAGATGTTGCACCAGATGAATATGGATTAACACAAACAGCTTACGTAAAACCTGCTGCGGATTTAAATGATGTAGACCATATTATGGTTACAAAAAGAGTTATGCCCTCAGCAGCGTTAGAACAGTAAGGGGGAGAAGATATGGCTATTTTGAAAAGAGCAATTCTTCCTCTGCTGCTTCTTTTTGTGTTTTTATTCGAAAATATGTTTTCTACTGTAGTTCCAACAGCATTGTTTTGGAAAGACAGTATTGCAGCTCCGCATTTCTTTATGATTGTGCTGTGTTTTATTACCGTTTATTTTAGTCCTTTACAAGGTATTTACTATGGGCTATTATTTGGTTTTTTATTTGATACTGTATATACAGAACTTGTTGGTGTATATATATTTGCTTATCCAATTTTGGCGTATCTTGTGTATAGTACGATGAGAGTATTGCAATTGAATTTATTTATTGTTTCTTTTATCGTATTAACGGGAATTGCAGCATTAGAGTATTATGTATATGGATTTTTAACGCTACTAGGACGTATTCATGTACCGGCGCATATCTTTTTCTCAGATCGTCTCCTTGCTACTTTATTGTTAAATGGAATTTTCTTATTACTAGTTTGTTTCCCACTGAGACGATATCTTGTGCGTCTTTCAAAAGCGATGGAAGAAAAAGAAAAAAGGATTTTCTAATTTTATGTCGAATTGAATCGTTGGGGTGAACTTTAGTGGAAGAAAAAAAGCAACAGAATATAACGATAAAAGGGACGAAAGATGGACTGACATTACATTTAGATGATTGCTGTTCATTCTCTGAATTACTGCAAGAACTGGACGAAAAGCTTTCCACTCACTATTACGATGGTGATGGACGTTCATTAATTGAAGTACATGTTAAAGTCGGCAATCGCTATTTGACAGATGTACAGCAAGAAGAAATTCGCACTTTGATTCGTAATAAAAAAAATCTTGTTGTGGATTCCATTGAGAGTGATGTCATAACAAAAGCTGAAGCAATAGCGTGGAAAGAAGAAACAGAAATTGTCCCTGTTTCCAAAATTGTTCGCTCAGGTCAAGTATTGCATGTAAAAGGAAATCTATTGTTAATTGGAGATGTCAATCCAGGCGGAACGGTTATCGCTGGGGGAAATATTTTTGTCGTTGGATCATTACGAGGAATTGCGCATGCTGGATATTATGGGGATACAGATGCTGTCATTGCAGCATCTGTTATGAATCCAATGCAACTTCGAATTAGTGATGTGACAATGCGGGCTCCGGAAGAGAAAGAAGACGGAGCAGAGGCGGCGGAATGTGCGTATATTGATGAGAACAATCACATTGTTGTCGATCGCCTGCAACTTCTCACTCATCTTAGACCTAATTTAACAAAGTTAGAAAGGGGAATTGTATAGCTGTGGGAGAGGCAATAGTAATTACATCTGGAAAAGGCGGGGTAGGAAAGACTACAACGTCTGCAAACATTGGTACAGCCTTAGCATTATCCGGGAAAAAAGTATGTTTAATTGATACGGATATTGGTCTAAGAAACTTAGACGTAGTAATGGGGCTAGAAAATCGTATTGTATTTGATCTTGTTGATGTCGTCGAAGGTCGTTGTCGTTTACCTCAGGCTCTTATAAAAGATAAGCGCTTTGATGAACTTTATTTATTACCTGCAGCACAAACGAGCGATAAGTCAGCGGTAACACCTGAACAAATGGATGAGTTAATACAACTATTACGTCAAGATTATGATTATGATTACATATTAATTGATTGTCCTGCTGGTATTGAGCAGGGATTCAAAAACGCGGTGGCAGGTGCGGACAAAGCGATTGTTGTAACGACGCCTGAAGTATCTTCTATGCGTGATGCAGACCGTATTATTGGGCTTTTAGAAAAAGAAGATATCGAACCACCAAAACTTGTTATTAACCGTGTGCGTAGCCATATGCTACATGAGCAAGATATGCTAGATGTAGATGAAATTGTACGTACACTTTCGATTGAGTTGCTCGGAGTTGTCGAGGATGATGATGAAGTTATTCGTGCTACAAATACAGGTGAACCTGTAGCATTGCAGCCGAATGGAAAAGCATCATTAGCTTATCGGAATATTGCAAGACGTTTGCTAGGTGAATCTATCCCTTTACAAGCGTTTGGGCAAGAAAAAGTATCTGTTTTTACAAAGATGAAAAATTTCTTTGGAATTCGTTAAAAGCACTTCGCATGTATGCGAGGTGCTTTCTTTTTTATTCTCATGAATATCTTCCTCTTAGGGTTCATACATATGTACAAACTGTATAAAGTTTGGAAAATAGAGAACTTTTATTTCCCCTGCTATTTGCGGGGGAAATAATCAGTAGGGAAGATAGTTTCACTTTACTTGCCTCTCTTGCAAGAAGAGGTGGCAAAAGGAAGGGGACAGGATGAAGAATAGACGTGTAGAAGAGATTAAAAAACGGATTGCAAAGAGAAAAGAAGAACAAGAGAGGCTCGAGGAAGAACAGTATTTTTCTGAAGGAAACTTTGATGGAGAAACGATGTTCATTGAAGAAGGTGAAAAAGAGGTGCACCCTCTTTTTCGAAAGGAAGTATTTTTATTTAAATTTTTATTAGCGGCGATTCTCGTTCTCTCGGTAGCCATTTTATTTAAAAATGCACCAGCTTCTTTTGATGGAGCAAGAACGGTTGTAAAACAAGTTATGCAAGAGGAATTTCAGTTTGCTACTGTATCCAAATGGTACGAAAATCAATTTGGAAAACCGCTCGCTTTTCTACCTGCAAATGAAAAGAAGCAAGGCATACAGCAAAAAGATTATGCAGTTCCGGCTTCAGGGAAAGTTATGCAAAGTTTTCAAAAAGATGGCCAAGGTGTATTTGTACAAACAGCTGCGAATGCAACTGTTGAATCGGTAAATGAAGGGGTTGTTATTTTCGCTGGTAAGAAAGAGGGGTTTGGGAATATAGTTGAGATCCAGCATGCAGATGGTACGGAATCATGGTATGGAAATTTAGGTGAGACATCTGTAAAATTATATGATTATGTTGAAAAGAAACAAAAGGTTGGAACAGTTGGGACCAATGCGGATAACAAGAATGGCAAGTTCTATTTTGCAATTAAAAAGAATGAAAAATTTATCGATCCGATTCAGGTGATTTCATTTGAATAAATATAGTGAAGTATTGTCAAAAATTACAGTGCATCCACTGTTTTGGGGAATTATAGCTATTGGGATTTTTACGGCGCGTTTTAAAGAATTACTACTTTTATTTTTTATCGTTTTGATTCATGAACTTGGGCACGCCTTCGCAGCTGCTCATTATAAATGGAGAATCAAGCAAATACAACTTTTGCCGTTTGGCGGGGTGGCGGAGCTTGAGGAACATGGGAATAAGCCGTTAAAGGAAGAATTAATCGTTGTAATAGCAGGACCTATTCAACATGTATGGATGATTGGGCTAGCGTATGTTTTGGCTAGGGCAGGATGGTTTAGTGAGGAACTTTATCATTTTTTTGTATGGAACAATTTAATGATTCTAGGGTTTAATTTACTACCAATTTGGCCACTAGATGGTGGGAAAGTATTGTTTAATGTTTTATCACATCAATTTCCTTATTTACAAGCGCATGAGAAAATGATGAAAATATCATGTGTTTTTTTTAGTGTAATATTAGGGTGGCAACTGTTTTGGAATAGTAATAGTATTATGATGTGGGTGCTGCTTCTATTTTTAGCTATTTCTTTATATCAAGAATGGAAGCAACGGCGCTATGCGTTTATGCGTTTTTTACTAGAACGTTATTATGGAAACAAGCGAGATATTGAAAAGATTGCTCCAATTGAAGTGCGAACTGAGGATCAATTATACACGATTTTCACAAAGTTTCGGAGAGGGTATAAGCACTCGATTATCGTTCATGGTAAATATAAAGAGCATTATACATTAGACGAAAACGAATTGCTTTATGCTTATTTTACCGAAAAACGAACAACTTCATCTGTGGAAGAGTTAATCGGTTAGTGTTGACGAGGACACTAACCTTTTATATTGTAAGAGGAAAAGAAAATGAAAAAGTGAGGAAAGTATTTTGAAGACGTTATACATCAACTATACTGGTTCGGAAAAACGGGTTGCTGTAGAAGAAAAACAAAAGATTGTTGAGCTTTTATGGCAACGAAATCAAGAGCAAGAGATTGTTGGGCATATTTATGTGGGACGTGTCGTACGAACGATTGCTGGGATGAATGCAGCGTTTGTAAATATCGGTTTAGAAAAACATGCCTATCTTTCATATGATGATGTTCCATCATCATATCGAGTGCACGAAGGACAAGCATTGCTTGTGCAAGTGGTAAAAGAAGCGATTGATACAAAAGGGCCAAAATTAACAGCGAATGTAGAATTTACCGGGAAATATGTCGTTTATATGCCTTATGATGAAATGCGCGCTGTTTCCCGGAAAATAAAAAATAATAAAAAACGGCAACAGTTGCTTGAAATTCAAATAGAGGGAATCGGAGGGTATATTTTCCGTTCAGCTTGTGACAAAGGTGCAATTGATGAAGTGCAGATTGAAATGCAATATTTTCAAGATCTGTATAAAGAATTAAAAAGAAAAGAAGAGCATGGAAAGGCACCGTTATTACTCCATCGTCCAGCAACCTTTTTAGATCGTGTATTTAAAGAAAATCCGATTGAAACAATTGAAAAAGTAATTGTAGATACACGCAGTATAGTACCGGAATTGCAAGATAAAGTAGGAAAAGAAAAGGTTTCGTTTTACAATGAAACAACTTCTATGTTCATTCACTATGGTGTGGAGCGTGAGATTGAAAAAGCACTGCAAAAAATAGTGTGGTTATCAAACGGTTCTTATTTAATTATTGAGCAAATGGAGACAATGACGGTAATTGATGTGAACACCGGTAAATTTACTGGAAAGCAGAATTTGCAAGATACGGTATTACGGACGAATGAAATAGCTGCGGAAGAAATTGCTCGTCAATTAAGACTGCGTGATATTGGTGGTATGATTTTAATTGACTTCATTAATATGGAAAAACAAGAAAATAAAGAAAAAGTAAGAGAGAGACTCATTTCTTCATTACAAAGGGATCGTACATATACACGTGTTCTTAGATTTACAGAGCTCGGTATCTTAGAAATGACACGTAAGCGAAAAAAACACTCGCTCCGTGATGTATTATTAGACGATTGCTCAGCGTGCCAGGCGACAGGATATGTAATGTCTCATGAATCAATTGCATACGAGCTAGAAAGAGAACTTGTTACATATAGTAGTTCGGAGGACGAGGCGGTATTAATTGCAGCTTCAAAAGAAGTACAAAAAATATTTTTACAAAAAGAATTGCAAAAAAATATACCGTTCCAAGTTTATTTCACAGATGAAGAAGCTGAGAAATATGCAATTATTCGATTTGGAACGAGGCAAGAAATGATGCTACGTAAAAATAGTTAGCAGAACATTTATTGACAATAGTCAACGTTTCGTGATAACATCTTTATGTTATAGTTTATAGCACCTAAACTGCTATATGCTACAACCGCGCAAGACAGGTTCCAAAAAGGCATTCTATGTCTACCTCGTTTTGGCGAGTCTTAGTAATTATGAGGAGGTGCAAGTATGTACGCAATTATCGAAACAGGTGGAAAACAAATTAAAGTTGAAGCTGGTCAAGAAATCTACATTGAAAAATTAGATGCTGAAGCTGGTGAAACTGTTACTTTTGACAAAGTTCTTTTCGTTGGTGGCGAAAACGTGAAAGTTGGTAGCCCAGTTGTAGAAGGTGCAACAGTTACTGCGAAAGTTGAAAAACAAGGTCGCGCTAAGAAAATCATCGTTTTCAAATACAAAGCGAAAAAGAACAATCGTAAGAAACAAGGTCATCGTCAACCTTACACTAAGCTAGTGATTGAAGCAATCAACGCTTAATTCTGGTTAAGATGATTAAAATTACGATAAGTCGCACGAAATTAGGAAGTATCCAATCATTTAAAATGACTGGACATGCCGATTATGCGCCACATGGACAAGACCTTGTCTGTGCTGCAACAACTGCGGTCGTGTTTGGATCTATAAATGCAGTGGAAGTACTTTGTAATGTGCAAGCAACTATTGAACTCGGAAGTAATGGTGGATTCTTAACGTATGAGTTGCCTAATGATTTAGATGCTCATACAGCAGAGAAAGCTCAAACGCTTTTAGAAGGATTAGTTGTTTCGCTTAAGACGATTGAACTTGATTACGGAAAGTATATCCGTTTAATAGAAAAAATGCAGGAGGTGTAACGTATGTTAAGATTAGATCTTCAGTTTTTCGCATCTAAGAAAGGTGTAGGTAGTACAAAGAACGGTCGTGACTCTCAGTCAAAACGTCTTGGTGCTAAACGCGCAGATGGTCAAACGGTTTCAGGTGGTTCAATTCTTTACCGTCAACGCGGTACAAAAATTTATCCAGGTGTTAACGTTGGTCGTGGTGGCGATGACACTTTATACGCGAAAGTTGACGGCGTAGTACGCTTCGAGCGTCTTGGCCGTGACCGCAAACAAGTGAGCGTATATCCTGTTGCTCAAGAAGCATAAGAAACTCACGGAAAACTCTAACCTGAGTGCAGGTTAGAGTTTTTCTATATTAAGGGGTATCTGGATGAATAAAAAATGGACAATTATAGATGCGTTGCGCCATTCTAGGCATGATTGGCTCAATCGTATGCAGATGATTAAAGGAAACCTCTCCCTTGGAAGAGTGGAAGAGATTCATGGGCTCATCGATCGTTTTGTCCAAGAAGCGAGACAAGAATCCAATCTGATGGGGCTATCGATGCCTTTATTTTCAGAATGGATTTTAACATATAATTGGAAACAGCAGCCGTGCTTATTGGAGTACGAAGTATTAGGGAAATTACATAACTTATCTCATTACGATGAAGAAGTGTGTACGTGGACGAATGAATTTTTCTCAATGCTTCAGCATAGTTTAGACGTTTATGTTGAAAATTATGTTTGTATCACAATTGAATGTGACGCGGAGAATGCTCGTTTCTTTTTTGATTTTCGTGGCAAGCTAACGAATGTAGAAGAACTACAAACGTGGCTTACAAACCAAAACAATGAATGGTATTTCATTTCTTATACAGTGCGAGATGATGAAATCTCGGTTATATTACAACCAATCGAAAAAAGTGTGGTGAAATAATGTTTGTAGATCAGGTCAAGATATATGTAAAAGGCGGCGACGGTGGAAACGGAATGGTTGCGTATCGTCGTGAGAAGTATGTTCCAAAGGGTGGCCCAGCAGGTGGCGATGGAGGTAAAGGTGCAGATGTTGTTTTCGTTGTTGACGAAGGCTTACGTACATTAATGGACTTCCGCTACCAACGTCATTTCAAAGCTGATCGCGGTCAACACGGGATGAGCAAAGGGCAACATGGCCGTAAAGCTGACGATTTAATCGTAAAGGTTCCACCAGGAACAGTTGTAAAAGATGAAGAAACTGGTCAAATTCTTGCGGATTTAGTAACGCATGAGCAATCAGCTGTTATTGCAAGAGGCGGTCGTGGTGGCCGTGGTAACTCACGTTTTGCAACACCGACGAACCCAGCACCAGAAATCGCTGAGAACGGGGAACCAGGTCAGGAACGTGATGTAATCTTAGAATTAAAAGTATTAGCGGATGTTGGACTTGTTGGATTCCCAAGCGTAGGTAAATCAACATTATTATCCGTTGTATCATCAGCACGTCCGAAAATTGCAGAATATCACTTTACAACAATCGTTCCAAACCTTGGTGTTGTTGAAACTGGTGATAACCGCAGCTTCGTTATGGCTGACCTTCCTGGATTAATCGAAGGAGCACATGCGGGCGTTGGACTTGGACACCAATTCTTACGTCATATCGAACGTACACGTGTTATCGTGCATGTGATTGATATGTCTGGTTTAGAAGGCCGTGATCCATATGAGGATTATGTTACAATCAATGCTGAATTAAAAGAGTACAATCTGCGTTTAACAGAGCGTCCACAAGTTGTTGTTGCAAACAAAATGGATATGCCAGATGCAGAGGAAAACTTACAAGCATTTAAAGAGAAAGTAGGAGACGAAGTTCAAATCTTCCCAATCTCTGCCGTAACAAAACAAGGTGTTCGTGATCTATTATTTGAAGTAGCAAACTTAGTGGAAACAACACCAGAATTCCCAGTACATGATGTTGTAGACGAATCTGAAGCAAGTGTAATGTACAAATTTGAATCTGAAGGATCTAAGTTTGAAATTACACGCGAAAGTGACGGTACATTTGTCATTTCTGGTTATGATATTGAGAAAACATTCAAGATGACAGACTTCTCACGTGATGAATCTGTACGTCGTTTCGCTCGTCAAATGCGCGGAATGGGTATTGATGAAGCTCTTCGTGCACGCGGTGCAAAAGATGGTGACATTGTAAAAATTCTTGAATATCAATTCGAATTTATCGATTAAGACTGCCAAAATACGGCAGTCTTTTTTATAATGGAGAAAGGAGTGTAAATAAAGCTATAGAAATACAGATTGGAAAACCGATAGAAAGCTTAATTTTTAGGTGGGAGAGAGGATCTGGTCGGGCGTAGAAACGGTCGGTGCCTTTTTGAGTCCCATGCCATGTGAGAACAGAGGGAGAACAGAGGGAGAACAGAGGGAGAAAAAGAGTGGGGATTTCCTCTTGTTTTCAAGGCCGCAATTTGTACGTTGGAAGTCAAAACGATAGAAATACAGATTGAAAAACCGATAGAAAGCCTAATCTTTAGGTGGGAGAGAATGCATAGAAGCGGTCAGATCCTTTTTCTGCCCCATGCCAAGTTAAAACAAAAGGAGAAAGCAAGTAGAGGTCATCTTTTGTTTTTCATAGCCATGACTTATACGTTGGAAAATCAAAATAGATATTCATTTTTAAATTCAGAAGAATGAAAAAATAGTCACTCTGTAGTAAGAAACAAGGGGAGAGGGAGTATATGTATAAAATATTAATTGTAGAAGATGACGAAAAGATTGCTGGGATATTAGAAGAACATTTAGAGAAGTATGGCTATCAATCATTTCGAGTGACAGATTTACGCCATATAAAAGACGAGTTTGTGAAGGTGAATCCCCATCTTGTTTTACTCGATATTAACCTGCCGTACTTTGATGGTTTTTACTGGTGTCGTCAAATTCGAACTGTGTCTAATGCACCGATTATTTTTGTATCTGCTCGAACAGGGGAAATGGATCAGGTCATGGCAATTGAAAACGGTGGTGACGATTATATTGCAAAGCCATTCCATTTAGATATTGTTATGGCGAAAGTAAAAAGCGCCTTGCGTCGTGGATACGGTGAGTATGCTTTATCGGCAGAAAGCGATTGCTTTGGTGTGAGTGGATTGCTGCTATTTCCATCACAACATACAGTTGAGTGGCAAGGGCAACAAATAGAGCTCACAAAAAATGAATTTTATTTATTAGAGTGCTTAATGAAGCAGGCAAATCAATATGTAACGCGTGAGGAACTCTTAGAGGCATTATGGGATGAAGTAGCATTCGTTGATGATAATACATTAACAGTGAACGTAAAGCGTGTCCGAAAGAAGCTAGAGGAGCTTGGGATTGTAAATGCAATCGTAACAAAGCGGGGATACGGTTACGCACTTCTTACAGAGTGGGGAGATGGGCATGAAGCTTAAGGGTTACCTCATTGATCGTTTTCCTTTAATTGTTTCATATTTTGTGAGCATTTGCCTATTTGGGCTTGTATTACAATTACAGGCGCTTTTAGAAAAGCGGTCGCTTGACTGGAGTACGTGGTTGTATGGGCTTTTATTAGCAACCGTCGTGTTTATCGTATACCTCATTTATGATTATCGAAAACGCAGCGTGTTTTTAAACAGAATCGAACAATACATTGCTGGAGGACATACGTTACATGACTCTTTATTAATTGATGCTTCCTATACGGCTGAACAAGAAATGATTGTAGAAGCATTCATTTTACTTAGACAGCAATATATGAATGAGGTTCACCAGCAGCATGCGAAAGATCAACAGCAAATGATCTTTATGAACCAATGGATTCACCAAATGAAAACACCAGTTTCAGTGATTGAATTACTGTTGCAGAAATTTGGTAAAGCGCATCGCGAAGCAAGAGAAACGGTTGAAAGTATTCGCGAAGAAAATAATCGTATTTTACATGGTTTAGATTTAGCGTTACATATGGCAAGGTTAGAACAGTTTGCAAAAGATTACAAAGTGGAGGTAGTAAATGTACTAGAGGTTGTTCGAGAGGTTATTAACCAAAATCGAAAATCTTTCATTCAATCTTCTGTATATCCGAAAGTAATGTTTGAAGAAGAAACGTGTACGATCGCTTCCGATCGAAAATGGATTAGTATTGCAATCAATCAAATTGTTATGAATGCAATTAAATACACAAAAATCTCGCAAGTGGATAAGAAAGAAATTCAGTTTCAAATAGAGGAGAAGGAACAGACAGTTCTATTACATATTTGTGATACTGGAATCGGTATTCCAAAGCAAGACATCAAACGAGTTTTTGAACCATTTTTTACAGGAACAAATGGAAGAAAAACAAGAGAAGCAACAGGAATGGGATTATATATTACAAAGGAAATTTGTGATAATCTTCATCACGGAATTTACGTGCAATCAACCGAAGGAGAAAGTACAACATTTACATTCCAATTTGCAAAAGATGAAGAATATCATGCATTAATGAGAAAAATGACAAAATTGTAAGATAACAAACGGTTTTGTAAGGAAAATCACTCGTTTCTTTTTCTCATTTTTCTTATAGTAAATGTAAGAAGAAAGCACATAGGGGGATTTAGAAATGAGTGTTCTTGAAGTAAAAGGTTTAACGAAAGTGTATCAATCAAAAGGATCAGTGGCAACGACTGCTTTACACGATATAAATTTTAAAATTGAAGAAGGCGAATTTGTAGGTATTATGGGTCCTTCAGGAAGTGGAAAAACAACACTTCTAAATTTATTAGCAACAATTGATAAGCAAACTTCAGGCCATGTTTATGTGAATGGTGAAGAGATTAGTCAAATGCGTGCTGCAAAACTAGCGGAATTTCGCCGTACACATTTAGGGTTCATCTTCCAAGACTTTAACTTACTTGATACGTTATCGATTAAAGAAAATATTATTTTGCCATTAGTTATGGCGAAGCGCCCTGTAAAAGAAATTGATACGAAAGTACTTGAAATTGCGAAGTTTTTAAATATCGAAGGGATTTTAAATAAAAAAGTATATGAAGTATCGGGTGGACAACAACAACGTGCGGCAGCTGCACGAGCAATTATTCATGAACCGACATTAATTTTAGCAGATGAGCCAACTGGGAATTTAGATTCTAAGTCTGCGAAATCTTTAATGGGCGCACTGCAAGATTTACATGAACAGAAAAAAGTAACAATTGCCATGGTAACACATGATCCAGTAGCAGCTAGTTATTGCGAACGTATTCTCTTTATACGCGATGGAGAAATTTTCTCAGAAATTCATAAAGGAAAAACAAAGCAAGCCTTTTTCCAAGAAATTTTAGACGTACTTGCGATGCTAGGGGGGGAATATCATGAACTTTCGCCAGCTCGCGCTTAATAATGTAAAAGGAAATTGGCGTAATTATAAAGCTTTTCTTATTAGTAGTTGTTTATCAATCTTAGTATTTTTCATGTACGCTTCCTTCATTTATCATCCAGATGTAGTGGGCGGAAACATTAGCATGAAGACGATGGTTACAAAAGGGCTAGAATCAATGAACTATATCATTGTCATCTTTTCAGCACTATTTATTTTATATGCTAACTCAACGTTTTTACGAGCGAGAAAAAAGGAGTTTGGTTTATTAACATTAATAGGTGGAACAAAAGCGCAGCTTGGTCGTATGCTTATACTAGAGCAAATGATTTTAGGTGTAATCGCAATTGTAGTAGGGATTGCTCTTGGTATGCTTTGTTCAAAGCTCTTCTTTCAAGCTTTAAGTGTATTACTTGGTATAGATAAAACACTTCCACTTGTATGGAATGGAAAAGCAGTTCTGATTACAGCTAGTGTATACTTCGTTCTCTTTTTCATCCTATCATTATTCGGTCTTTGGGCGGTCGGTCGTTTGCAAATTATTGACTTATTAAGAGAAGCAAGAAAACAAAAAGTAGAGCCTTTCGCATTTACATGGCTATGTGTAGTCGGGATATTATGTATTATTGTCGCGTATGTACTTTGTTTCCAAGTTACGCTTATGAATTTCATTATGCTATTTTTACCGATTGTAGGACTGACAATTGGAGGAACGTACTTACTATTTACGCAAGGTAGCACTGTTGTATTAAAGGTGTTACAAAAACGAAAAAAATCTTTTTATACATATCCAAATATGTTTGTACTTAGTAATCTTATTTATAAAATGAAAGATAATGCTCGTTTTCTCTTTGTTATATCTATTATTACAGCTGTTGTTTCTTCCGCGGTTGGTACACTGTATGTATTCTTTGAAGATATGAGTTATAAAACAGTAGCTAGTACGCCGCATGCTATTTCATATGAGGAGAAGGGAGTAAATACACATAACATCATTAGTGAAGAGAAAATGCAAGAGTTATTGAAAAATCATGGGTTTGAAGATGCACGAAAAGTAACATATGTAAAACTTCCAGCAACACAGAAAATAGAGCGGTTGAATGGCAATCATGAGATGCCTTTAGGTATTATCTCAGAAAAAGAATATAATGCAGAAGCACGTAAGCAAAAGAAAGAGGAAGTTCATAATGCACCAGGAAGCGCAACGATGGTTTTAATTGATATGATGAATGACTTTGTGAAGTTAGATCGTACAAAACCATTTGAGTTCACGCTGAACGAACAAAAACAGTCTATTAAGCTAAATGATCCAATTTCACAGTCTGTTTTTAACGATGAAGGGTACCTTATTGTTAATGATCAAGACTTTGTGAAATATGCAAAGGTTGTATCAGATGAAGAAAAGACAAAATATTACGGATATTATATTGAAGACTGGAAAGGAACAGAGAATCTTGTAGTAGACTTGAAAAAAGAAATTGCACAAGAACAACAACAGAATTTCCATAATTCAGTTCTTACTTATAAAGCAATAAAGGAGCAAGGGGCAATTACAATGTTCATCGGTTTCTTTGTAGCAGTACTATTTTTCTTCTTTGCTTGCAGCATGACATACTTTAAATGGTTTAATGATAAAGAACAAGATCGTATTCAATTTAAGTCATTAAAGAGAATCGGTATGACAGATAAAGAAATTCATAAAATTGCTATTCGCCAAATGGGAGTCATTTTCTTTATTCCAATTCTTATTGGTACATTGCATAGCGGATTTGCTCTTCATACATTAGGAAAAATGCTTTATTTAGATTTATGGAAATCAGGTGCGATTGTTATTGGAGCATATATTATAGCTTCGGCAATTTACTTTATGATTGCACAAAGAGGATATTTAAAACACGTAAAAAGCTAGGGAAACCTCTAGCTTTTTACGTGTGTAACAGGTTACAGGGGGAATGCAGATGAATGTCAGGCAGCTAGCGATACAAAATATAAGGGGGAATTGGCGGAGTTATAAAGCACTTCTATTAAGTAGCTCTTTTTCTGTAGCAGTTTTTTATATGTATACATCTTTTGTTCATCATCCGGAAGTTGCACACAGTAATGTCCACATTGGAATTCGATCAGGTTTACAAGGGTGTAGTTATCTTATTCTTATGTTCTCGGCACTGTATATGTTCAGTTCTAATGCTACTTTTCTTGATGCGAGAAAGAAAGAATTAGGATTGCTTAAATTAATGGGATCTACAAATGCTAGAATCTCAATTCTACTATTCTTAGAACAGGCTGTAGTGGGCTTGGTATCAACTTGTATTGGGATTGGGATTGGGATGTTATTTTCAAATTTATTTTTAATGACATTAAGTGTACTCTTAGATTTAGAGAATAGGATTTATTTCATCTTTCAAATAAAACCATTCTTGATTACCGTTGTTGTATATTCAATTATGTTTTTTTCTTTAGCATTATTTGGTTTGTGGAATGTGCGGAGGTTAGAAATTGTTGATTTATTATTGGATAAGAGGAAAGGACGTAGAGTTTTTAAAGTTGGGAAATGGCGATTTGGTTTAGGGGTTATTTTACTTTTATGTGGATATACCCTTGCGGTAAAGGTAACGCTAGGAGAGTTATTTCTCTATTTTTATCCAATCCTTAGTACTGTAATTATAGGAACTTATTTTTTATTTACTCAAGGCAGTTTGTTTGTTTTGAAAGGACTTCAAAAACAGAAGAATATCTATTATACATATCCAAATCTATTTGTGCTTCGCAGCCTTGAGCATAAATTGAAAGATCATGCGAAGTTTTTATTTTCTATTTCTATTTTGACAGCAACAGTTATTACAGCAACAGGAACTGCATATGCATATTTTTCTGACCTTCCCAAAAGCGCTATGTTTTCATTTCCTCATGAAATTTCCTATACAGAAAAAGGAATAGAATCTCATGAGGTGATTTCTCCCGATGAGCTCTTAGCACTATTTGAAAAATATGGTTATGAAAATGTAGAGAAAGTACAGTTTATCGGATTACCAGGAAAGTTTATTACAACACATGACGGACGTCTGTTTCCGATTACTGTTATTTCACAAACGGATTATAACAAAGAAGCAAAGAAGCAAGGAAAAAGCATGGTAAACAATAAAAAAGGTTATGGCACATTTATAAACCCAATGGCTTTTGATGGTCAGGATGTGTATAACAAGGAAATATTCTATTTTCAAATGTTAGGAGTACCATATCAAATTAAATTGCATGAATCTAAATCAGATATGGTTTTTAATGGAGATGGCGCTGGGCACCATAATCAATTATTAGTTGTACGAGATGAACAGTTTAAACAATGGGAAAGTGTCATTCCTAATCGTGAAAAATATGTATATTATGGTTATAATATTCCAAATTGGCAGGGGCAAAAAAAATTCGCGTTAGAAGTAAGGGGAAAAGTGTCTCCAGATTATTCTTCTTCGATGAGAAATAAGATCAGTATATATATCCAATTTAAGGAAGGGGGAGCAGTGTTATTATTTATCGGATCATTTATTAGTATTCTCTTTTTCCTAGCAACTTGCAGTATGACATATTTTAAATGGTTTTCAGATATTGAGCAGGATCGTAAAGAGTATCAGTCTTTAATGAAAATAGGGATGGAGAAAGGGGAAATAAATCGGATTGTTAGACGGCAAATGGGGAGTTTATTTTTTATTCCTATTGTGGTCGGTATAGTGCATAGTATATTTGCTTTCTATGCATTGAGTAATTTAATGGAAATGAATGTGTTATTTACAAGTATAAAGATCATCGGTATATATTGTGTAGCAACAGCTATCTATTTCTTCTTCGCTCAAAAAGAATATATGAAACATATAGACTAGCAAATGCTAGTCTTTTTAAAATATTCAAAATTCACATAGAAAAATAAAAATATTCATGGTATAACAGTAAGAAAACGAAAAAGAGGGGAAAAGACGATGATTCGAGTTGGCTATTTAGGACCAGAAGCAACATTTACAAATATGGCGGTGAGTCGTTTTTTTCCGGAGGCAGAGCATGTGCCGTATCGCACGATTCCTGATTGCATGGATGCTGCAGCAAATGGAAATGTAGACTTTGCAGTTGTACCGTTAGAGAATGCGATTGAAGGTTCTGTTAATATTACTGTTGATTACCTTGTGCATGAGCAGCCGCTCTTCATTGTAGGAGAAATTACAGTGCCTATTCAGCAACATTTACTTGTGCATCCAGATTATGAAGAGGTGTGGAAAGAAGTATATGCAGTTCATTCTCACCCGCATGCGATTGCGCAATGTCATAGGTTTTTAAATGAAGAATTAAAAGGTGTAACGGTTCGGGATATGACTTCCACAAGTGCAGCGGCGCAATATGTGAAAGAACATCCGGAAGAAAGGATCGCTGCAATTGCAAATGAAGCGGCAGCAGAGAAGTATGATTTAGCAATTGTGCAGCGTAATATTCATACGCATAAAAATAACCATACACGTTTCCTCGTGTTACATAAAAAACAGCGGGCACTACTACCGAAAAACGGTGAGAACCGCGGGGAGAAAACGACACTTATGATAACGTTACCTGCTGATTATGCAGGAGCACTTTATCAAGTATTATCAGCTTTCGCATGGAGAAAATTAAATTTATCGAAAATCGAATCTCGTCCAATGAAAACGGGACTTGGTAATTACTTTTTCTTAATTGATGTGGATAAGACATATGATGATGTGTTGTTGCCAGGAGTAACAATGGAGCTTGAGGCACTTGGTTTTTCTGTGACGGTGCTGGGGAGTTATTCGTCTTATTGGTTGTAAACAAAAATAAACCTCATTGCATATGAAGTGAACCCCA